>CAINZT010000076.1 GCA_903855705.1 uncultured Synechococcus sp. | reverse complement strand
GCGCTGGCGCAGCTGGTCCATCTGCTCCGGGCTCTGGCGCAACCACAGGCCTAGGCGCAGCAGCAGGTCCCAGCCCAAACGGCGGCCGATCCAGTAGCCAATGTTGTCGCCAACGATGGCCCCCGTTGCTGCCGCCCCGATAACCCCAAAGAGAGACATCTGGCCACTGCCCGCGGCATAGCCCCCCAGCAGGGTGAGGGTTTCGCCCGGCAGGGGCAGGCCGGCATTCTCGAGCAGCATGCCCGCAAAAATGACCACGTAGCCCCAGCGGCCGAGTAGTTCAACCAGGTCCTGGCTGCTGATGAAATCCATGGAGGCAATCTTGGCGCCTGGCCAGACCTACTGGGCCCAGGCCAGGGACCGGGTTGCTCAGCAAGGATCGATCAAACCAGGACGAAGCGACGGGGATCCTGGTCGCGGCGGTGGCTGGTCGGGATCGGGGTCCCCGATGGGGTGCCAGGGGCAGGATCCAGCTGGGCGGTGCCCTCGAGGGCCTGGCGCAGGCGGCGGGCCCCATGCAGGGACATATCCCGGGGCACGCAGACGCGGTCGCGCAGATAGCGCAGCCCCGCCGCCGAGCCAGCCGGGGGAGGACAGGCCTCACCGGTCACCAGGCGGGTGAGGGCACAGGCCAGGGCCTGGTCCAAGCCGGCGCCGGAGTGGGGATTAACGGCCAGCAGGGTATGACGGTGTTTAAGAACCCGAGCCAGAGCCTCCAGGGCCGCCCCGGGGGGTTCGAGCTGGCGGGTTTCCAGCACGGGGACGGCGCCGGAGAGGGCGGGGAAGGTCTCGCCATCGGTGCCTGGTCCATCCCAGGCTTCCGCTGGTAGCCAGGGCCCCTGGTCGATCTGCCGGGCGCAGGCCCGCTGGGCCTCCGACCCACTGGCCAGGCAGCGCCCCATCTGGGGCGGCAGGTCATGGGCGTGGGTATGGAAGTCGGACTGGGTGCCCAGGTAGGTGGGCCGCTGCTCCAGGGCAGTGAACCAGCGATCGATGGCCGGGTGACCCTGGCGCAGGCCATAGCCCTTGTAGTAGCTGAGGCTGGCGGCCATGCGCTCCAGGTAGGGCGTGAAGATCACATCGACACTGCTGAAGCGCTCCAGAAACCAGGGGCCCGGATGGACGGCCAGGGCCCCATCGACCAGGTCTGCCATTTTCTCGAAATGGCGCTCGGCCGGCTCGCTCGCCGGACCCGCCTCGCCCGTGCAGCACAGCCACTGACACCAGGCCCGAAACAGGCGCCGCTCCAGCTGGCGCAAGGCCAACACCTCCGGGTCTTCCAGGGACCGTTCCAGGGGACCAAAGGCGGCCTCGAGGGCCGCCAGGATCGCGTCGCTTTCGGTGATCAGCCGGCCATCGAGCTCCAGGGCGGGCAGCATGCCGGAGGGCACCCGTTGCCGGTACCAGCCCTCCTTGTCGCCGTAGCAATTCATCGTCACCTTGCGGATCCGATAGGGGATTTGCTGTTCCTCCAGCCACAACCACACCTTCTGGCAGTAGGGACACCAGGCGTGGTGGTCGCGATAGAGGGTGACCCGCACCGCGGATTCATCGCTGCAGAACAGGCGCAGCTGGGCCTGGGCGTTGGTGAGCCCCCGCACCCGATCAGGCTCCGGCGGCGCTAGGGCCTGGAGCTGGTCCCAGCTGAGGGAGCCTGGCGGGGTAACGGATTCAGGCACCAGGGGCTGACAACGTCGCAGGCCTGGTCTAAACAAAAACCCTGCCCCGGCGCTGGGGAGCCACACCGGGTTCGGGGTCAGGATTTTGCGATTTTGGTCGCCGTAGACACCATATGTGCGCTGCTATCGCTTAGGAAGGCCGCCAGTTAGGCCCTGCCCATGAGCCAGTCGCTCGGTGAAACCGCACGTAATGCCTTGGGTTCCCTCAAGAGAGGGCTTGGTGCCTTCCTTGGCAGGGACAACAGCACCGCAGCTTCTGATTCGGTCGTAGCTCCTGTCAGTCAAGATCCTGCCCCTGCCGAGCTGTCGGAGGCCCCCATCCTCGGCGGAGGTTTGCCAAGCGCTAGTTCGCCGTCGACCCACCTCCATTTCACCGCCCAGGGTCCCCAGTGGGGCTTCGCCAGCTGGCAGCTGAGCGAGGCCGATCGCATGGGCCTGGAGCAATCAGACGCCAGCGCCCTCAGCCTGCGCATCGCCGATGTCACGGGCCTCACGGGCGACCCAGCGGCCATCCCCCATGCCCAGCAAGAAGTGAGCGTGGATCGTTCCGCCAGCCAATGGGGCATGGCCCTGCCCCTGGCCGATCGCGACTACCGGGTCGACCTCGGATACCACACGTCCGGCGGCTGGGTGCTGTTGGCCCGTTCAGCGGTAGCCACGATCCCCGGCCTCGGCGATGGCCTGTCGGTGCCGCCCCCCTTCGCAGCCTTTGACCAACCAGGCAGCGCCACCGCCCCTGCCCCGTGGCAGGCTCCGGCAAGCGCCGGCCAGGCCCCATTCGAAGCCCCCGGGGCCGTGCTGCATGAGCAGCTGTACCAAACGGCCACCCTGCGCCTGCGCCAAATGGGCCGGGGTTCGGAAACCTTCCATGAGCTGGATCTGCTGAACGATGCCGCAGGGGCCCGCGCCACCCATGGCGGCCTTAGCGACTCCGGTCCTGGCCTCTGGGCCAGTGGCCGCAACGAGTCTGGCCTCGGTGGGGTGCGGCCCCGCCAGCGCTCCTTCTGGCTGGTCGCCGATGCGGAGCTGATTGTGTACGGCGCCACCGAACCCTCCGCCACCCTCAAGATTGGTGAGGAGGTGGTGCCCCTCTCGGCCGATGGCACCTTCCGTGTTCAGGTGCCCTTCCGCGATGGACAGCAGCTTTACCCGATCGAAGCCACCGCCATCGACGGTGAACAGAAGCGCAATATCGTGCTGCGCTTCGAGCGCGCCACCCCCGAAGACCACACCAACCCTGCTAGCGAAGCCAAGGCGGAGTGGTTCTGAACCTGGCGGGGGCCTTCCCCCAGGTGTAAGCGGGCCCAAGGGCTTGCGGCTCGCCCCACCCCCGATCCCCGTTGCGGCTCTAGTCGCTCTGATGGGGTCGGGGGTTTTTGGCGGGCTAGCCAGCCTGACCCAGTCCCCGGCCCTAGGCCAATCCCCGGCCCTAGGCCAATCGCCGCCCCAGAGCCAGAGCCAGAATCAGGTTCCGGCCCCCGCCCTGGCGCAGACCCAGGCAGCTCCCCTGCAGGCGCTGCCGGCCGACCGCATCCCGGTCGGGGCCCTGCTGCTCAGCCGTCCCGCCAATGCCAGGCAGCTGAAGCGGGTGGTGGAGCAGGAAATCCTGCCGGCGATCGAGGAGGGGCGCTTCAGCCCCGAGCAGGCCCGCGCCTTCATCCGCGCCCAGCAGAAGCGCCTGCACCTGTGGAACCCCAATGGCACCAATGAGTTCAATCGCCTGCTCTGGCGTCGAGACATCCGCGGCTGAGCCGGCCCGGGGGCAGGGGCTGGCCTCGATGGGCGAGAGGTCGGACGGGCCCCTGGAGAGCGCCTCAGGGGGCCGAAGGACCAGGATGGCCCGCCAGCAGGGCCACCACCGTGGCGTCTTCGACCTGGCCGAAGTGGCGATACCAGGCCCCCACCGAGCGCAGGCCCCGCACCCGGGCTAGGGCCACCAGGCCGTCCACTGCCGGCTCCAGGCTGCGGGCCACGGTCTCATCAATCACCGGCACGGCCAGCACGAGCCGACCGGGTTGGCATTGGCGCAGGGAGGCCAGGGCCGCCCGCACCGTCAGCCCAGTCGCGACGCCGTCATCCACCACCAGCACCAACCTGTCGCGCAGGGCCGCCGGCTCGGGATCGCCAAACAGGCCTCGCCGCCGTTCCAGCTCCAGCTGTTGATCGGCCACCAGGCGGGCCTGTTGCTGGGGGGAGAGCCCCAATTGGCGCAGGCTGGGCTGATCCCAGAGCACCACACCGCCCGGGGCGACCGCCCCGATCGCCACCTCCGGATCAGCCGGGTGGCCCAGCTTGCGCACGGCCCAACTGGCCAGGGGCAAATGCAGGGCGCCCGCCACCTCCGCCGCCACCGCCACGCCGCCGCGGGGTAGGCCAATGACCAGGGCCCCAGGTTGGTTGCGCCAGCCCTGCAGCCGCTCCGCCAGGGCAAGACCCGCATCGCGCCGGCTTTGCCATAGGGGCGGCCAGAGCTGGCTGGCGATGGGAGTGGCAACCTCGACGGCGACTGGTCCATGGGAGCTAGGTCCAGGGAAGCAAGGTTCGTGGGCGTTGGGATGCTGGGGCCCGGATTGGTGTGCCATGGGATCGGCCCTTACACCGGCCGCTGGCGCCGACGCCAGGCCTTGCGCAGTTCATCGGCCAACAGCAGGGTCGGGGTGCAGAGCACCAACCAGCCCCAGAGCGGCATCGGAAAGGGGGCCATCTGGAACAGGCCGGCCAGCAGCGGAATCGACAGCAAACTGCCGAAGGCCAGCCATTCACTGGCGATCCCCACCCAGAGCAGGCCATTGCTGAAGGCCGGCATCCGGAACACCGACTGGCGATCGGAGCGGCAAGCCATCAGGTTGCCCACCTGGGAAAACACGATCGATCCCAGGGTGACGGCCGACGCCTGGTGCTGGATCGCCACCAGCTCGGGGGGGGCCGTGTGGTGCAACAGGGCGGGGGCGAGCTGCTGCAGCTGGCCCAGATCAATGCCGAAGTACCGCCAGGTGAGCAGGTAGCCCCCCATGGCCAACAACCCTTCAATCAGGCCTAAAAACAGATAGGCCCGCAGCATCAGGGGCCGGTTGAGCAGCACATCACTGCGGCGCCGCGGCGGCTGGTCCATGGTGTCGGGGCCGGGCGGTTCGGCGCCGAGGCTGAGGGCCGGCACCAGGTCGGTGCCGAGGTCTACCGCCAGGATCTGCAACACCATTAGGGCCGTGGGAATGCGCAGGGCCACCATCCACAGGAACGGGGTCACCTCGGCCACGTTCGAGGCCAGGATGTAGGTCATGAACTTGCGGATGTTCTGGTACACCGCCCGTCCCTGGTGGATCGCCGCCACGATCGAGGCGAAGTTGTCATCCAGCAGCACGATGTCGGCGGCCTCCCGGGCCACATCGGTGCCGTTGCGGCCCATGGCCAGCCCCACATCGGCGGCCCGCAGGGCCGGGGCGTCATTGACGCCATCCCCGGTGACCGCGACCACCTCGCCCAGGGCCCGGTAGGCCAGCACCAACCGCAGTTTCTGCTCCGGCGCCATGCGGGCAAACACCAGCCGGGAGCGGAACTTGATCAGCTGGCGCAATTGCACCTCACTGAGCCGGTCCAGGTCGTCGCCACTGATTACCCGCACCGGATCGGCGCCGGCCCCGGTTGGACGTCCTGGGGGGCTGCCCGCTAGAGGACTTTCAGCTGGGGCGCTGGGGGCCCCACTGACGATGGCGCCGGGGTCAAGCAGGCCGATCTGGTGGGCGATCGCCTGGGCCGTGAGGCCGTAGTCGCCGGTCACCATGGTCACCTTGATGCCGGCCCGCTGGCAGGCCCGGATCGCCGCAGGCACCCCCTCCCGCGGGGGGTCGTAGAGGCCGATCAGGCCGAGAAAGACGAGGTTTTGCTCCATCGCAGCGCCGGCCCGGGGCGGTTGGGCCGCCACCGCCAGCACCCGGTAGCCCTGGCGGGCCATGGCGTCGTTGGCGGCCACCACCTTGGCCCGCTCGGCGTCGCCCAGGGGCACAGGGCCGCTGCTCGCCTCGGGGCCCAGCCACCAGCGGTCGCAGCGCTCAAGCACCTCCAGGGGCGCCCCCTTGGTGATCGCCAGCTGGGCCAGGGGTTCGGGCCAGCGGCGGTCCCGGTTCCAGGCCAGCAGCACCGTCATCATGCGGCGCTCGGAATCAAACGGCAGCTCCTGCAGGCGGGTGAAGCCATGCATTTCCTGCTCCAGGTCGATGCCAGCCGCCAGGGCCGCCAGCAGCAGGGCGGTTTCGGTGGGATCGCCCAGGGCGCGCCAGGGCTGGCCTGGCGCGCGGTGCTGTTCAAGCCGGGCGTTGGAGCACAGGGCCGCCGCGAGCAACAGCAGCTCTTGGAACGCCCCGCCCTCTGGCGCCTCCGGGGCCGGGGCCGGCGGCCAGGTGGCCTGCACGGCCATGCTGTTGGCGGTAAGGGTACCGGTCTTGTCGGTGCAGACCACACTGACGGCGCCCAGGGTTTCCACGGCCGAGAGCCGGCGCACCAGGGCGTTCTGGCGGGCCATGCGTTGCACGGCCAGGGCCAGGGCCAGGGTGACCGTGGGCAGCAGGCCCTCGGGCACAAAGGCCACGATGATGCCAATGGCGAACACCAGGCTTTCCTGGCTGCCGATGCCAACAAACAGCCAGCTGGCCAGGAAGGTGAAGCTGCCCATGGACAGGGCCACCGTGGTGATCGTGCGCACGATCCGGGCCACCTGCAGTTCCAAGGTGCTGGGCGAGCGCACGGTGGTGGCCGTGAGGTGGGCCACCTGGCCGAACTCGGTTTCCGAGCCTGTCGCATAGACCAGGGCCGTGGCCCGCCCGGCCGCCACGGTGGTGCCGGCCGGCAACAGGTTGCTGGCATCTGTGGTCTTGAGCCGCTGGGCGACGGCCTCACTGCTGCGGGCCACCGGCAGGGATTCGCCCGTGAGCACCGCCACATCGAGGTAGAGCTGGGCGGCCTGGAGCACCCGGCAATCGGCGGGCACATGGTCGCCCTCCTCTAGCTCCACCACATCGCCGGGCACTAGGGCCTCGGCGGCTAGCACCTCCACCACCCCCTGGCGCCAGACCCGCACCTGGCGGGGCAACACCTGGATCAGGGCCGCCAGGGTTCGCTCGGCCTGGAATTCCTGCCAGAAACTGAACACGGCATTGATCAGGATCACGCTCCAGATCGCCCAGCCCAGCTCCGGGGTGCCGGAGAAAAAAGCCATGGTGCCGGCGGCCCAGAGCATCAGGGCCATGAAATGGCGCAGCTGGTCGGCGAAGCGCAGTAGCAGGGGCCGGCGCTTGACGGCGGGCAACTGGTTGGCGCCGAAGCGGCTATGGCGACGCAGGGCCTCGGCGGTGTCCAGGCCCGTGACCTGGCTCTGCAGGGCATCGAGGGCCTCACTCGTGGTGAGGCTGGCGATCGGCCGGGCGGCGGAAAGGAGCACGGGGCCAAGGGGTGCCCCCTTTAGCAGGGGATGGCCCAATCGACCCTATGGCGTTCGCCCTGGCCAGGCTCAACCGCCGCACCATCGGAGTCGATCCGCCATGCAAAGGCTGCAAACAAGCGGTCGGCCTATCTTGGGTCGTTCCCTCAAGGCACACCGCCCAAGCACCATGCCCCCATCGGTGGTGGACCGTTTCAAGAAGGCCGTGGTGGGCGCCCCCCTGCCCACCAGTGCCCACGCCGAAGAGCGGCTCAGTAACGGCGAGGCCCTGGCGATCCTCAGTTCCGATGCCCTCTCCTCGGTGGCCTACGCCACCCAGGAAATCGTGCTGGTGCTTGGCTTTGCCGGTGCCGCGGGCCTGGGCTTCACCCTGCCGGTCACCGGGATGATCATCCTGTTGATGCTGGTGGTGGCGCTCAGCTATCGCCAGACGATTAAGGCCTATCCCCAGGGGGGCGGCTCCTACCGGGTGTCCCACGAAAACCTGGGCCCGGTGCCCGGACTGATTGCCGGAGCCTCGCTTTCGATCGATTATGTGCTGACGGTGGCGGTGAGCACGGCGGCGGGAATCTCCGCCCTCACCTCCTACCTGCCGAAACTGGATCCGTATCACGTGCCGCTCTGTCTGGCGGCGATCGTGGTGTTGATGGTGGCCAACCTGCGCGGCCTGCGCTCCAGCGCCAAGGTGATGAGCCTGCCCACCTATGTGTTCATGGCGGCCGTGCTCACCCTGGTGGTGGTGGGCCTGGCCAAGTTGGCCCATGGAGACATCACGGGCCTGGCTGCGGCCCAACAGAACCAAGTGCTCAGTGAGGTCCACGGCCCGAACCTGCTCACCGTGGGCGGGGCGGGGGCCGGAGGCTTGATTTTGATGCGCGCCTTCAGCTCCGGCTGTGCCGCCCTCACGGGCATTGAGGCGATCAGCGACAGCGTGATGGCCTTCAAACCAACCGAGTGGCGCAACGCCCGGAGGGTGTTGACGGTGATGGTGATCCTGCTGGCGACGATGTTCGGAGGCGTGAGCGTGCTCGCCTCGCAACTGGGCACCGTCTACACGGAAAACAGCCCCACCTTGATGTATCAATTGGGAGAGCAGGTATTCGGCAACGGGCCTGTCCTCTTCATCCTGCAGATGTCAACCCTGTTGATTCTGCTGCTGGCTGCCAATACGGCCTTTGCCGATTTCCCGCGCCTGGCCGCCTTCCTGGCCCAGGACAGCTACATGCCGCGCCAACTGGCATCCCTGGGCGACCGGCTGGTGTTCAGCAACGGAATCGTGATGCTGAGTGCCTTTGCCGGCATCCTGCTGGTGATCTTCGGCGGCAGTGTGAGCCACCTGATCCCCCTCTATGCCGTGGGGGTGTTCACCAGCTTCACCCTCTCGCAAGCGGGCATGGTGGTGCATTGGTGGCGTGAACAGGGACCGGGCTGGGTGGGCAAGGCCCTGCTCAATGGCTTTGGCAGTGCGGTCACAGCGGTTGTTTCGGGCGTGTTGCTGTTCAGCAAGTTCACCCAAGGGGCCTGGCTGGTGGTGGTGGCCGTGCCCCTGCTGGTGGCCCTATTCCTCACGATCCATCGCCACTACAAACAGGTCGCCCGGCGCCTGCGCATGGCCCATGACGTCAAACTGACCCTGCCGGCGGCACCCTCTGAAGGCGGTAGCCCCGTAGTAGTGCTGGTGGGCCAACTGCATCGCGGCAGCTTTGAGGCGATCCGCTATGCCCGCTCGATCGCCGGCGAACTGGTGGCCGTGCATGTGGACCTGGGCCTGGGCAAAACGGGCGCCTTCCAGGAGCAATGGCAACGGCAATTGCCGGAAGTGCCCCTGGTGATTCTTGATTCGCCCTATCGCTCCTTGATCGACCCGGTGCTGGACTTTGTGCGCCAGTTTGAAATCGACCACCGCAAGGATCGCCACAAGTTCTGCACGGTGGTCTTGCCAGTGTTCGTGACCCGCCATCGCTGGGAGAACCTTCTGCACAACCAATCGACCATTTCCCTGCGCAGCGCCCTGCGCGCCCAGGGAACGAGGGTGGTGACCACGGTGGGCTTCTACCTCTGACCAGACCCTGGACCAGCCACCCGGACTGACCCTGCGGCTCCAGGGCCTAGAAACCAGCTCAGCTGGAATCGAAAGCCTGCCATTGCAGTCGATTGTTGAACCCTACTAAGCCGTACATGGGCCGGCCTTGATGCCACCAAGCCCAGCAGCTAAGCCAAAGCCCAGGATCGGCAGAATTGCCAACCCTGGGCCCATGAGCTGTGTTAAGTGGCTACCTCGGAGCTAACCCCAAGCACCTGCAACCCGAATGCCTTAAACCAACCGCGAGCCACTGGCTTGCAGCCGCTGGGTGGGATCAAACACCGCCGCAATCGTGCGGATCAACCAGCGGCCTTCGGCGGTCACCTCCACCAGGCCCAGGTCGCCGTTCTGGCTCAAGGTGACCAGGCCATCGGCGGCAAGGGCCTGCAGGTCGGCCCATTCGATCGCAAAGCGGGCCAGCTCCAGTTCCACCCGGAAATGACACATCACCTCGCGGATCAGGGCGCGCCGTTCCAGCACCTCCGGATCCAGCACGGCCAAGCCCCGCTCCACCGGCAGCTGGCCCGCTTGGAGAGCGGCGTTGTAGCCCTTGAGCTGGCGCTGGTTCTGGCTGAACAGATTGGGAAACTGGCTGATCGCCGAAGGTCCCACCCCCAGCAGGTCGTATTCGCCGCCGGTGGTATAGCCCTGGAAATTGCGATGCAGGCGTCCTTCCCTGGCGGCGATGGCCAGGCTGTCGCCGGCTAAGGCGTAGTGGTCCATGCCGATGGCGTCGTAGCCCGCAGCGCCCAGCAGCTGGCTGGCGTCATCGAGCATGGCCAGGCGCTCCCGCTGGCTGGGCAGATCATCCGCCGCGATCTTGCGTTGCAGGGGCAGCTGCTCCGGCAGGTAGGCGAAGGAGAACAGGGAGATGCGCTCGGGACGGAGCTCGCGCACCAGCTCCAAGGTGGTGTGGAACCGCTCCGGGGTCTGGCGGGGCAGGCCGCAGATCAAATCCACGTTGACGCTCTCAAAGCGGGCCTCCCGTAGCCAACCCATCACCCGGCGCAGCTGCTCCACCGGCACCACCCGGTTGACCGCCTGCTGCACATCGGGATCGGCGTCCTGGATGCCGAAACTGATGCGGTTGAAGCCCAGGGCCCGCAGGTGCAGGGCCTGCTCGCGATCGATAAATTCCGGGTTGACCTCAATCGAGGCCTCCAGATCGGGCTCCAGGTCGAAATGGCGGGTTACCAAATTCCAGAGCTGGCTCTGCTCCTCGCCATTGAGATAGTTGGGCGTGCCGCCGCCCCAGTGCAACTGGGCTAAGCGCCGCCGCTGGCTCAGCTGGCCGGCGATCAGCTCCAGCTCCTGCTCCAGGGATTCGAGATAGGGGGCCACCACCTTCGAGCCCAGCTGGGTGGTGATGCGGTTGCAGCCGCAATACCAGCAGGAATGGCGGCAGAAGGGCACATGCACATAGAGCGACAGCGGCTCCTCGCTGGGGCGGGCCAACTGGCTGGCCAGATCCGCCGCCCCGACGCCGCTGTGGAACTTGGCCGCCGTGGGGTAGCTGGTGTAGCGGGGCACGGGTTTGTCGTATTTGAGCAGCAGCTCCAGGGGGCTGCTCTGGGGGGGATGGGCCGGGGCCGTGCGGCCAGCGGGATCGATCCCCGCCGCACTAGGGGCCGTGGGCGAGGTGGCCAGATTGGTGGCACCGGTGGCCGGGGTGCTGGTGGCTGCGGCGCTGGTGGCAGTGGGCATGGGGCGAATCGGTAGGGAGCGGGTGGTGAGGTGAAACAAGCAGAAACGGCCCCATGGCCCATGGAGCAGCCCCGGCTGGCGCCCATCAGGACGCCCCCGGGGGCCAGGGCGGCCTAGGCGGAGGTGGTGGCCGTTGCGGTGGCGGGGACCAATTCCGCCAGCTCGGCCAGTAGGCGCTGGGTGGCGCGGAAGGCGATTTCGGCTTCCTCCAGCAGCTCTTCCTCCTCGGACGCGGAGAGATCGAGCTGTTCAAAGGCGGCGTGCAGCTCATCTTTGAGCTCCCGCACCGGCCGCTCGAAGGTCCAGAAGCTCACCGGCGGCAGGCCCCGGCTCGCCAAAATGGCGTTGGCCTGTTCGGCCAGCTGTTGACCGCCGGAGAGGTCCCCGCCGTAGCGCACGTAGACGTGGGCCAGGAAACGGTGGGGGGCCTGGCGGGCCAGGCTGCGCAGCTGCTCCAGCCAAACGGCCGCCGCCGCCGAAGGCACGCCGGCCGGGATGGCGGCAAATTGGGCGGCATCGCGCTCCAGGGCGAGGCTGCGGGCCAGGTCGCTCCAGGGGAAGGCCTGGGCGCCCAGGGCGGCGGCCAATTCAGGACCCTCCTGTTCAATCAGCCCGTAACCGGGGGCCAGGGCCCGCAACAGGGCAACCAGTTGCAGCGGTTCCACCTGGCCCGCCAGCAGGGCCCGGGAGAAGGCCATGCCCTCGGCCTGGCGATGGGCGGCGCCGATGCGGGCATGGAGGCGCCGCAGCCGGGGGCCGAGCACCTGGCGCTGGGCTTGATCGGCCCCGCCCGCATGGGTCGAGATCGCCTCGCCACCGTTTACGGCAGATCCGTTTACGGCAGATCCATTTACGGCAGATCCGTTTACGGCAGATCCGTTTGCTGCAGATTCGCTTGCCGCAGGGCCCGGATGCCCCTGGCCGGCGGGGGCATCGGGGCTGGTCACGGGGGTTGAAAGGGTGGTCATGGAGGGGGAGGCGACGGGGCAGGGAAGGGGTTGGCGCGGCTCGCAGCTCGCCCTGGGCTGAGGGGGCGGACAGGCTCGAGCGCCATGGCTGGTCAACCGGTCGGCGTCGGTCCGCTGGGGAGCGGATACGCGAGCATGCGCAAGCAATCAGGGGGGTGGGCTGGCCACGAGGGGAGGGGTCGCCGCGACATGGGCAGCCCGGCAACGAAGGGGCAATCGAAGCGTCGATCGGAGCACCGAACCAAGTAATGGTATTACGCTATCGTTGTGTCGTTGTCCAATGGTTTCAAAATGGTTGCAAACCAGCCCCTGAACTCCGCCGCCCCCTCGGCCCAGGCCCCGGCCAACCCCCTCAGTCCCAACCCCCAGGTGCCGCTGGGCCAGCAGCAGCGCCAGCCAACGCCGCTACTCCTGCTGGCTCCCCTGGGCCAACTCAGTGGCGATGGCCAGTTGCGCGAACTGATCAAGGAGCGGCGCGGCCATGGCGGTGGCGACGCCCAGCTTTGGTATTTGCCCCCGTTCCTACTGGTGAGCCTGGGCCTGGGCAGCCGGGACCAGGAAGGGATCGCCGCCCTGGATACCGGCGTGATCACCTGGCTGCAACTGCGCTTCGGCGGCGTGGTGAGCGCTGCGGCAGGAGTGGATCAGGCCAGCTTGGAGGCCAAGGCCCAAACCCTGCCATCCCCTGCCCCCCTCGCTGCCCTTGCAACAGGCGTCTCCGGCGCCCGCACCTGAGCAGCTCAGGATCCCCCTCAGCGATCGGACCCCGGTCCGATCCGGACGTTCATCCCCCATCCGTGCCGCCATCGCGGCGCCCCTTGCCTGCCCGCCATGACACTCCTGAAACCACTTCAGGTCAACGGCCTGACGTCCGTGGCCCATGGGCCCGACGAGCCAACAAACCCCCAGCCTGAGACGCCTGCAGGGGTGAGCCCAGTGCGCTCCTTCGCCGGCCACAGCGCCATTGCCGTCGAGGACATTGACCGCTCGATCGCCTTCTACGCCGCCCTCGGGTTTGAGGCCCTCTGGCGCGATCCCGACTGGGCCTTTCTGCGCAGTCCCGGGGGCTGGGGCGTGGCCCTGCTGGGCCCCAGTTACCGGGGGGCAGGTCCCCACCTGGGTTTTCACCTGGAAGCGGGGGAGACGCTCACGGGCTGGCACGAGCGCTGCCAAGCCGCCGGAGCCCGGGGCCTGGGCCAGATCCACAGCCATCGCGATGGCAGCCGCTCATTCTATGCGAGCGATCCGGATGGCAACACCCTGGAATGGGTGCAGGAACCCAGCGAAGGCCTGCTCGCGGCGATCGCCGGCTCAGGACAACAGGCCGACGGCCCTTGAGATCAACACTACGTTGATATTCAACACCACGAACAACTGGGCAAGTATCAACAGCTTGCTAGTGGATTTGATCGGCTCAACACTGGGATAAAAAGAAAAACTGACCACTGCTGCCAAATAGAAGTAATCAAGGAAGCGGGGCTGCCAGTCCTGAGAACTACCCGTGTAGCTCGGCGGCGGTACCCACCAAAAGGCTCGACCAAGGCTAGAGGCTTCATCAATCGACCAATAATAAAAGGCCCAGAGACTCTGCACAGACAGATAAAAGATGATGCCCTCATAAAGAAGTACCAGACCTTTGCCATTGCCGCCTGAAAGGTGCAAGTTAACATCGATCAAGTTGAGGATCAGGCTGAAGCCAAGTAAGGCGCCCAACAGATTGAGCTCTCGCCGCATTGAACGCCAATGGTGAGTGATGGCAGCAACCGTACAAACAAGCAAAACAACCCAAGCGCCGCCATAGAGCCACCAACAAACGGTCAAAAAGCCATCCATGATCCAAAGCGGCAAGCCAAAGGGTGCATGGCTGTGAGAAATAGCAAGCGACCCAAGGGCGAGGTTGGATAGTCCCAAGGCCGCAAAGGTAAAAATCAACAGCAGCAAATAAGGCAACGCACTACCGATTCTGCGCGGCGCAGTCGGGGCCATGGGGATCGGCGGGCAGAATGCCTGACCAAACTACCGTTGTTCCGTCGCTTTTAGGCAGCCAATCAGATGCAGTCCAGCCCAACCAATACCCCCAAACCCGAAGTGGGATCGCTGAGCAGACGCCAATGGCAGCCATGGCAAGCCAAGGATCCACCTAAAAGACCAGGCCCAAACTAGTTCTATCAGCGCTACAACCGCGTGATCATCATCACCAGATAATGGGCCCTGGTGAATCCTCCTGGCCATCGAATCAAGGCAGAAAGGAATCTGCCAATGGGCAAGCCAGGAGATTGCAACACCGTTGAGCTTGCATCACCGCTGATCTCGCAACACCACTGATCTCGCAACACCGTTGATCTCGCAACACCGTTGATAGAGTGCTGTTAATCAGACCGGATCATGCCCTATGGGCTCCCAACAACTGGATATCTTTGGCCTGATTTGCGTAGCCATCACCCTAGTGGCCTACGCCCTGGAGGAACGGGGTCCGGTGTGGGTGTTGATTTTTGCCGGCGGCAGTTTTAGCTCCGGCATTTACGCCCTGCTGCAGGGGGCCTGGCCCTTTGCGATCGCCGAAGCGGTCTGGACCGTGATCGCCCTGCAGCGCTGGCGCCGCCAACGGCTGCTGCGCTTCTGACGCCCCCAAGTCAGAACCTGGGCTGGGGGCAAGCGATTCCCTAAGGCCGGACGCCGAACGGCCCTCAGGCCAGGGCCGTGACCGCCAACTCAGTGAGCACCTGGCGGGAGCGGGCGGGGCTGAAGCCAATGGCCAAGAGCGACTCCTGGAAGCAGGCCATGAATTCCCCCACCAGCTCCACCGGAGCGATGCCAATCGTTTCGAGATCGGGCTTGAGCCGCTCCAGCATCGACAGGGCCACGGGCACCGCCCGGCGGCAGCAGGCCACCACCCCATCGGCGACCTCCTGGAAGCGGGGGCGCAGCCAGTCTTCGCCGTAGCTGAGGTGCAGGGCCTCATCGGTGAGCACCTCGGCCGTGATCGGCTTGGCGTAGGCATCGGCCACCGGCAGATAGCAGCGATAGGCCGCCACGGCAAAACATTCCACGATCAAACATTGGATCACCAGGCAGGCCACCCGATCTCCGGCGCGGCTGGCCTCGAGAAACAGGGCATGCAGGGGCGCAAACAGGCTTCGGGCCAGGGGGGAGTCGGGCTTGACGCCCAGGTTGGCGCCGCAACCGACAAACTCGCGAGCATGGCGCCCCTCCATGGCGGCAAGGGTCTGAAGTTCTTCGGCGTCTTCTGGGATCGCTTCAGCGAGCAGGCGGAAGTGGCGATCCGCCAAGCCTTCGCCAACAATCACCATGGCATTGATGCGGCTATAGGCATCGAGGTAGGCGGCACTGCTGTAATCGGGGGGGGCAATCGTGCAAGTCATTAGGAAGCAGTTAGGGGTAGCCAGATTGGGGCTGCCAGGGATCGATGGGCAGATCAGGATTGGCAGATCAGGATTGGCAGATCAGGGCTGGGCCCATCAGCGCCCCAGCGTCAGGTGGCTCGACGGGATTGGAGCGGTTTGGCCAGGTGGATGTGGCTGGCTAGGCCCAGGCGCTGCAGCAGCTTGATGTGCAGCCAGGTGAGGTCGATCTCCCACCAGCGGAAGCCCATGCGGGCACTGCTTTGGTAGGCGTGGTGGTTGTTATGCCAGCCCTCGCCGAAGGTGAGCAGGGCCACCCACCAGTTGTTCTTGGATTGGTCGTGACTTTCGTGACTGACATAACCCCAGCGGTGGGTGGCGGAATTCACCATCCAGGTGCAGTGATAGACCACCACCAGCCGCAACGGGATGCCCCAGAGCACCAGGGCCAGGCCGCCGGCACCGGTGCTTTGGCCGAGCCACCAGAGGAAGGCTGCTAGGGGCAATTGCAGCAGGATAAAATTGCGATTGAGCCAGCGGTAGTAGGCATTGACCTGCAGGTCGGGCGTCAACCGTTTGACATGGGCCTTGGCGGGCACCTCCTTGAGCATCCAGCCGAAATGGCTCCACCAGAAGCCCAGGTGGCTGTTGTGGTGGTCGCTGGGATCGTCGGAATGGAGGTGGTGGTGGCGATGCAAGCCCGCCCAATCAATCGGACCATGCTGACAACTGAGGGTGCCGCAGGTGGTGATCAGGGGCTCCAGCCAGGGCACCACCCGGAAGGAGCGGTGGGCCAGCAGGCGGTGATAGCCGAGGGTGACGCCGATGCAGGCGGTGAGCCAATAGAGCACCAGCAAGACCCCTAGCGCCAGGGGACTCCAGAAGCGGGGCAGCAGGGCCCAGAGGGCTAGGGCGTGGATCAACACCATGAAGCCCACCGTTCCCCAGCTGGTGCGCAACTGGCTTGGCACGATCGGGATCACCGCCAGCCGTTGGGGGGAGGCTGCAAAACTCACGCGATCACCTCAAGTTGCACGCCGGTGGCCTCCATGGGCTGGGTGAACTGGCGCAGCAGCAGGCCAGCAAAACGAAGCTTGAGCGCCTGCTTCTTCAGGAAGCGGCCGGGCGTGGTGGACTGCTCGCCTAGGGCTTGCATCTGCCGGAAGGTGTCCACCAACTGGTCGCGCAACTCCACATAACGATTGCCTGTAAACTTAAACACACAGGGGAATGCACGGCGGGCTGTGCGGTTGGTCTGCCGCATCACTTCCTCATCGAAGCGGGCCGGATCGATGCCCAGCAGGGTGTAAAAGCTGTCACGCTCACAAACCGTGAGGCTGTGGGTGAGGAACACTGACCAGAGGAAGAAGCGGCTGAGCAGGCGGCCCCGCAGGCCCTGGCGTAGCTCCGGCCAGCAGCGAATCAGCATGTTGAAAATGTCGCCATGGCGATTTTCGTCCTGGCACCAGGGCTCAAAGAAATCAAATAGGGGCGCGACGCTATTTTCCGGATGGGCCTTGAGATGGCGATCAATCAAGATATAGCGCCAATAGCCAATCTTTTCCGACAGAAACACGCTGTACAACACCCAGCTGAGCGGGAACCAGGTGATCGGCCGCTTGCCACTGAGGCTGGGCAGGTCAATCTCGATGCCTTCGGCCACGAGGGCCCGGTTGAGGAAGCCGGCATGACGGGCCTCATCACGGGCCATCAGCTGGAAGAGGCGGCCCAGCTCGGGCCGGCTGGCCTTGAATAGACGGCGGGAGAGCTCTTTGAACAACAGAAAACCGGAAAACTCCGACACGCAGGAGCGCACTAGGTAGCTCTCATAGGCCTCCTTTTCAACGGCAGACAGGTCGCGCAGCCTGTCTAGGGGAGCCTTGCGATCGAAGTGTTCGCGGTTGTAATCGGCCTCCATTTCGGCCAGCATCGCCTCGAATTCGGCCCGCTGGCCGGCCAGATCGGTGGTGGCGGCCTTAGCAATTTCGGTGGTGTAGAAGCGCGGCGTCAGTAGGTCTTCGCGCAGGTGGGGAGCGGGGCCGGCGGCGGCAGAGGCGGCCTTGGCAAGGGTGGTGCTCATAACAAAGGGAAGGACAAGTAGGGGGCGTGGCCGATTCAGGTCGTGGCCGATTTAGGGCATGGCCAATTCAGGGCGTGGCGAGGGGCCCCGATCAGGGCCGGGCGCTGGCCTGGGCTTCGGCGCGGCGATAGGCAATCGCATCGGCCCCATGGCGGTGCTGGTGGAACCACTCCTGCAGGTCCATCAGCCAGGGCAGGCGGGCAGCCCGCAGGCCCTGGCCCACGGCCCAGCCGTCGGCGGCCAGGGTTGACGCCTGGCGGTGGGAGCTGCGGTGACCGCCACAGAAACTGTGCAGCCGGCTCAGCCAACGCTCCTCCAGCCGCAGGTGCAGGCCGAGCTGGCGCAGCAGGCGCTCGCAATCGCCCTGGTCGAGCTCCAGCTGCCGGGGGCTGCGGCCCTGGTCGGGAATGGCATGGCGCTCGATCAGGTCGGCGAGCAGAGCCTCGAGGCGGTCGTGCTGGCGCTCCAGGAGCTGGGATTGCTGCGCCCACTGCCGGGGCATGGTGAGGGAGGGGGCGTCCAGGACCAGGGCGGGCATGGCAGGAGGCGGCGAACTGACGAAATCATATCATCACAGCAGCGTGATATGATCGTCCGGTGAACCAATATGACTGTGGCAGCCTGATCCCGTCCGGTCCTAGCTATCTTGCGGCCGGCACAAGTTCAGACCCCGTCCCAGGCCCCCGATCCACCCCCAGCTCCCCCGCCGCCCCTTCAACGATGGAAGCCCTCGCTGAATACCTCAAGGTTTTTTCCGAGCCCAACCGGCTGGCGGTACTGGAAGCCCTACGCGACGGACCGCTCAACGTGAGCGCCGTTGTTGATAAAACTGGCCTGAGCCAGGCCCTGGTCTCCAAACACCTCAAGCTGCTCACGATTGCGGGAGTGGTGCTGCGCCGCCCCGAAGGCAGCCTCGTCTTCTATGACGTCAGTGACGAGCGGGTCTTCCAGCTGCTCGATCGGGCCGACGCCCTGTTGATGGCGACCCGGCGCCAGCAGCTTGATGCCCTGGTGGCAGCCCTTTGATGGCGTCCCTGCCCACCTCCCTCGAGGAGCTGCGGCAGGCCCTGGCCCAGGGAGAGAAGCGGTTTATTGGCTTGCGCCTCGATGACATCGATGGCGTGGATCTGGATTTATCCGGCTGTGATTTAAGCGGCAGCTGTTTTCGGGAGGCCCGCTTCGGCCATGCCCATCTGGGGGGAGCCCTGATCGAAGCCTGCTCCTTTCAGCAGGCCCTGCTCTGGGGCGCCGACCTTTCGGAGGTGCGCGCCGCCCGCTCCCTCTGGCATGAGGCCGACCTCTCCGGCTCGCGCCTGCAAGGGGCCGACTTCCGCGAAGCCTGGCTGCACCGCTGCTGCCTGCGGGGGGTGGTGGCGGCCGGCAGCTCCTGGCAGAACGCCCGCATGGTGGAAGCCGATTTCCGCTCGGGCCTCGACCAGCTCACCGACCTGGGCAAGGCCGACTTCCGCGGCGCTGACCTCAGCTTTGCCCTGTTCCAGGGCGCCCAACTCGCCGGCGCCAACCTGCGGGACACCTGTCTCTATGGCGCCAACCTGGCCGCAGCCAACCTGGAGGGGGCCGACCTGCGCGGCTGCGACCTGCGCGACTGCCGCCTCAGTGGCGCCAGCCTGGCCGCGGCCCAATTGGAGGGCAGCTTGATGAGCGAGCAACAGCTCGACGAGTTGCCGCTGGAATCGCCCTAGCCCTGCCAGGGAACCAGACACCAGGCTTTTGCTCAAGCAGCCAACAGCTTGCTCAAGCGGCCAACAGCTTTGCTAAATCAGCCAGCAGCCCAGCCAACCCCAAGGGGCCCAGCTGTTCCCTGAAACGGTGCTCAGCAACCACCGGAGCCACCAAGAGGCGACATAGGTTGGGCCGGTCCCCATCCCCTCGCCGCCCAAACCATGGCCTCCCCCTTTGACCTGGTGGTGCTTGGCGCCGGCTCCGGTGGCCTGGCCGCCGCCAAGCGGGCGGCCTCCTACGGGGCCAAGGTGGCGATCGTCGAGGGCGATCGGGTCGGCGGCACCTGCGTGATCCGCGGCTGCGTGCCTAAGAAATTGCTGGTGTATGGGGCTGGGTTTCGCCACAGCCTCAGCGATGCGGCCAGCTACGGCTGGGAGGTGGGTCCATCCCGTTGTGATGCGTCGATCCTGCTGGCCAGTGTGGCCGCCGAAGTCGATCGGCTCGATCTGTTGCACCGGGAGCTCCTGGCGAAAGCGGGGGTCACCCTGATCCGCGGCTGGGGGCGGTTTGTCGATGCCCACACGGTTGCAGTGACAGGCGGCGGCGAGGACTCGCCCGGGGACGGAGCTGGCCCAGGCAGCACGAGCCAACAGCTGGTGGCTGAGCGCATCCTGATCGCCGTGGGTGGCCGGCCCAAGCGCCCGGCCATCCCCGGCGCCGAGCTCGGCTGGGTCAGCGATGACCTGTTTTTGCAACGGCAATTGCCAAGCAAGGTGGTGATCGTGGGCGCCGGCTTCATCGCCTGTGAATTCGCCTGCATCCTCAACGGCCTGGGCGTGGCCGTGACCCAGCTGGTGCGCGGCGACCACCTGCTGCGGGGCTTCGACCGCGAATTATCTGCCGCCGTGCAGGAGGCGATGGAGAGCGAAGGGATCGAGATCCGCTTCGCCCACAGCCCGGCGGCGATCAGCGGCGCGCCCGGCGATCTCACCGTGACCACCCAGAGCGGCGAAGAACTGGCCTGCGGCGCCGTGATCCTGGCCACCGGCCGGCGCCCATTCCTTGCGGGGCTGGATCTGGAGGCCGCCGGCGTGGCGATCGAAGGCCACCGCATCCCGGTGACCCCAGACCAGGTCACCAACGTGCCCCACATCTATGCCGTGGGCGATGTGACCGACCGGATCAACCTCACGCCGGTGGCCGTGGATGAGGGGCGGGCCTTTGCAGACACCGTCTATGGCAACAAACCGCGGCGGGTGAACCACCAGCTGGTGGCTAGCGCCGTGTTCAGCGACCCGGAACTGGCCAGCGTCGGGCTGTCGGAAGAGGAGGCGATCGAGCGCTACGGCGAGGAGGGGATCCGCATCCACCGGGCCCGATTCCGGCCCATGGCCCTGGCCCTGCCGAAGCGGGGCCCGCGGGTGCTGCTGAAGTTGGTGGTTCAGCTGGACACAGACAAGGTGTTGGGGTGCCACATGGTGGGTGACCACGCCGCCGAAATCATCCAGATGGCGGCGATCGCCATCGGCATGGGCGCCACCAAGGCGGACTTCGATCGCACCATGGCCCTACACCCCACCGTGGCCGAGGAATTCGTGACCATGCCCGCCTGAGTTCCGCCCCAGACCAGCTCCGCCCGTAGCGCCGGGGCTCCAACCGTCCCCATACTTAGGGGAGAAGGCAGTCCTTTGGCGACTGGGACCATGGAACGCGGCAAGCAAAACGAGGACAGGCTTGGGGGCAGCCGGGCGAGCCCAACAGTCCCTGAGCCACCCCTGAACCGGACCAGCTCCGAGCCAAGCCTCCTGGAGCCGGCCAGCCCCGAGACCCTGGCCAGCCTGGATCAAATGCAGCGGCTCTGGCGTAAGGCCTGCCAGGAGCAGCGCCACAGCCTGCGCTCCCAGGCAAGGCCAGGCACCCGGGCCTACCTGGAGGGCTACGCCAACACCGACCTGGCCGCCGAGGTGCTCGACATCAGTGATGGCGGCGCCTGCCTGCTGGTGGGCCGTCCCTTCCGGGCGGACTCGGGCCAGCGCGGCGTGCTGCGCTTTGGCAAAGCCGGGGAGGCCACCCACCGCCAGGTGGTGGAGATCTGCTGGCAGGAACCCTGGCAGCAGGGCTTGGCCCTGGGCGTTGCCTTTAGCCACTGCCCCATCCCCAGCCCATCCGCCAGCCGGCCCTGAGCCAGCCAGGCCAGACCAGGGCCGGCGCCTAGGTTGGTCCCAACCCAATCCTGCCCATGGAGCTCCCATCAATCGTGGAGCGATCCAGCCGCCAACAGGGACCTCAACGGGCGCGGCAACAGGGGCCCAGCCAAGGTCAGGCCAGGCGCCTGCTGTCCCTTCCTCTCGCTGGCCTGATCACGCTGCTATTGGTCGGCTGCGTCGGTCGCCAGGCCAGCCCCAGCCGCAAGACGCTCAACCATTCGGGCTCAGCCGGCCTGCATCAACTCAATCGCGGCAGAGTTGGAGCCGAGCACCGCAACAAGGCGCAGCACGAATAGGGGCTCTCGAGAGGGACCGGGCATTCAAGAATGACCCAGTTTCTCATTCTTAACTATTGTCCTGAAAAGTAGTTGAACGCTTGCCTGAATAGTTGCTTGCGCACCGGCATCGGACCAGCCCATGTCCCTCGCCTGGGACGGTTCTCAGAGACCGTATTTTGCAGCTGCCATCTGCTTGCAGATGACCTTGGCCTGATCGAGGCTGGACTTTTTGTTTAACTGGGTGACCACACAACCGCAGGTCTCCTTGACCATGCCGGCGGGCGCCGTTTTACCCGCCAAGGACAGTTCACTGGCCATGGCCTGGGAGCAGGCGCCCATGATGATCTGATCCTTCATGTTGGTCGGCGGGGCCTGGGGCTGGGACCCGGACTGGGTTGCCTGGGACTGGGGAGCCCCCAGGGCCATGGAACCGGAGAGCAAAAGCAACCCAAACAAACGGCTTGGCATTGAAAGGAGCAGGTGGTGACTTCACTGTCCCACGCCTAACCATGGGCGGCCAGCCCAGCCAACCGCCCTGGGCCAGACCGCACTCCCCGGTGGGGCAGCCGCTCGCTACACCGACGGTGGGGCAGTCGGTCGCTACACCGACCGTGGGGCGCCGGTCGCTACACCGACCGCGGGGCGCCGCCAATCGGGACCCGATTGGGCGCTGATTCGCCGCTGATTCGCTTCAGTGTCTCCCCTGCCCTGCAGCCCAGTTCAACCCAGGGGGGCCAAGGCCTCAAAGCGGAAGACCTGACGGCTGGCTGCGACATCACCAAAGGCTTCGGTCTCCACCACGCGCTCGGCCAACACCCAGGGTCCGCCCTCCACCAGGGGCACAAAGGTGTCGGTGAAACGGCTGAGACCGCCCTTGCTGGCTCCGCTGGCCGGATCGCTGTACTGGCTGGTGTACTGGTGGCTGAGGTAGCCGTGGCCGGTGTCGGTGGTGCTTTCGGTGAAGATCGTCACCACCGTGCCGTGGATATGGCGGTGCACCATGGTGACCACATCGCCCTTGATGCGATAACGGTCCCCCGTATTTTTACCGCCCACGATCACTTCAACGCCCACCGCATCGGTGTCGCCGGCGGTGAAGGTGTTGTCGCCATGGGTTTGCTCAAAGCCGCGGCGCACCCGGTGGATCGCCACCTCCCAGAGCTGGGAGGCCACGGCCTTGTGGATGGCCTCGTCGGTGATTCCTTCGACTAGGGCCTTGAGGTCAGCGCCCACCTGGAAGGTTCCGGCTACCCGTTGGCCGTCCTGCTCCCAGACGCACTGGCCGCCGTAACCGCCGAAGCCGGGCTCCCAGGTGTAGCGGTTCTCATAGGCGGCTCGGAAGGCGGCCCTTAGGTCGCTGCCGGGGGCATGGGCGCTGGCGGGGGCATGGGCGCTGGCGGGGGCAGTGGCGGGGTCAGTGGCGGCGACGGTCATTGGGAGCGGGCTTGGGTGGCCAAACCTTAACGAGCCCATGGGCTTGGGGTGCCTGGCCCCAGGCGCAAGGATCTGGTGGGGCTGGCGGGCCCCCGGGGCCCCCGCGGCTCCCGGGTTTCAGGCCGCCGGCCTGGCCTGGGGGGCATGCACGTCCTGGAGAGCGTGGATGGTGAGGGTCTGGCCCTGGAGGGCCGCGATCGCTTCGACGGCAGCGCGGGCCGCGGCCAGGGTGGTAACGGTGGGCACGGCGTAGTCGAGGGCGGCGCGGCGCAGGTAGCGGTCGTCGTGGGCGGCCTGGCGGCCCACCGGCGTGTTGATCACCAGCTGGATCTGGCCGGAGCGAATCGCATCTTCGATGTTGGGGCGGCCCTCATGCACCTTGAGGATCGACTGCACCTCCAGACCATCGGCGGACAGGGCCGCGGCCGTGCCGCTGGTGGCGATCAGGGAAAAACCAAGCTCTGCTAAGCGCCGGGCCACCGGCACCAGGGCCGATTTGTCGCGGTCGTGGGTGGAGAGAAACACCACCCCTTTGGTGGGCAGGGCCTCGCCGGCGGCCAGCTCAGCCTTGGCGTAGGCCATGCCGAAGCTGGCGGCGCTGCCCATCACCTCGCCGGTGGAGCGCATCTCCGGCCCCAGCAGGGAATCGGCGCCGGGAAAGCGCTTGAACGGCAACACCGCTTCTTTGACCGCCTGCAGCGGCGGCACCGGCTCGCTGGTGACCCCCAGCTCAGCCAGGGTGCGGCCGGCCATCAGCTGGCTGGCGATCTTGGCCAGGGGCACGCCGGTGGCCTTGGCCACAAACGGCACCGTGCGCGAGGCCCGCGGGTTGGCCTCAATGATGAACACCTCGCCCTCGCGCACGGCGAACTGCAAATTGATCAGGCCGTTCACCTTGAGGGCCAGGGCCAGGTCCTTACTCCAGCGCCGGATCGTGGCCAGGGATTCTGCATCGAGGGACACGGCCGGCAGGGCGCAGGCCGAGTCGCCGGAATGGATGCCGGCGGGCTCAATGTGTTCCATCAAGCCACCAATCACCACCTGGCCGCTCTGGTCGCAGAGGGCATCAACATCGACCTCGATGGCATTTTCCAGGTATTGGTCGATCAGCACCGGGTGGTCGGGCTCCACCTGCACGGCCTCCACCATGTAGCGGTTGAGCTCCTCCTCATCGAAGACCACCTCCATGGCGCGGCCGCCGAGCACGTAGCTGGGGCGCACCACAACCGGATAGCCGACCCGATCGGCCACGGCCCGGGCCTCGGCCTGGCTGCGGGCCAGGCCATTGCGGGGCTGGCGGATCTCAAGGCGGCGCAGGATCGCCTCGAACTGTTCCCGATCTTCGGCGCTGTCGATCGATTCGGGCGAGGTGCCCCACAGGCGCGTGCCGGTGGCCAGGCCCTCGGGGCTGGCCAGCCAGCGCAGTAGGGGCAGGGCCAACTTCAGGGGCGTTTGGCCACCGAATTGCACAATCACGCCCTCGGGCCGTTCCGCCTCGATCACGTTGAGCACGTCTTCGAGGGTGAGGGGCTCGAAGTAAAGCCGGTCGCTGGTGTCGTAGTCGGTGGAGACCGTTTCCGGGTTGCTGTTGAGCATCACCGTGGCGAAGCCTTCGGCCTGGAGGGCAAAGGAGGCGTGCACACAGCAGTAGTCGAACTCGATGCCCTGGCCAATGCGGTTGGGGCCACCGCCCAGGATCAGCACCTTGCGGCGTGGTTCCGGCTGCACCTCCGATTCGGCAGGCACCAGCTCGAGTCGGCCGTCTGGCGTGAGGCGCTCAATCGGCCGTTCGTAGCTGGCGTAGTGATAAGGCGTGCTGGAGGCGAATTCGGCGGCGCAGGTGTCCACCGTTTTGAACAGGGCATTCACCCCGAGGGCCTGGCGATGGCGGCGCACGGAGAGTTCGTCGCTGCCGGTGGCCCAGGCGATCTGGCGATCGGAGAAGCCCAGCTGCTTGAGCTCCAGCAGGGCTTCGCTGCCGAGATCGGCCAGCTGGCGGCCGCGCAGCAGCTGGGTCTCCACCTCCAGGATGTGGCGCAACTTGGCCAGGAACCAGGGGTCGATGGCGCTGAGGGCGTGGATGGCATCGTCGCTGCGGCCGGCCAGCATCGCTTCGCGCACGGCAAAGATGCGATCCGGGGTGGGAATGCGCAGCTGGGCATCGAGGTCGCCCGGCTCAATGGCGCCATCGGGCCGGTCACAGCCCCAGCCGGCATGGCCCGTTTCCAGGGAGCGCAACGCCTTTTGGAACGATTCCTCGAAGCAGCGACCAATCGCCATTGCCTCCCCCACGGATTTCATTGAGGTGGTGAGCACCGCCGAACTGCCACGGAACTTTTCAAAGGCAAAGCGAGGAATCTTGGTAACGACGTAGTCGATCGTGGGCTCAAAACAGGCCGGTGTTTTGCCGGTGATGTCGTTGAGAATTTCATCGAGGGTGTAGCCCACCGCCAGGCGGGCGGCGATCTTGGCGATCGGGAAGCCGGTGGCCTTAGAGGCCAGGGCAGAAGAGCGACTCACCCGTGGATTCATCTCGATCACCACCACATCGCCATTGGCGGGGTTGATCGCAAACTGAATATTGCTGCCGCCCGTTTCAACACCAATCTCGCGGATGATCGCGATTGATTGATCGCGTAGGCGCTGGTATTCCCGGTCGGTGAGGGTCTGGGCCGGGGCCACGGTGATCGAATCGCCGGTGTGCACCCCCATGGGATCGAGGTTCTCGATGCTGCACACGATCACGACGTTGTCGGCCAGATCGCGCATCACCTCCAGCTCGAATTCCTTCCAACCGAGCAGGGATTGCTCGATCAGAATCTGGGACACCGGGCTGGCCTCAAGGCCGCTCTTGCAGATCGCCCGGAATTCCTCGGGGTTGTAGGCGATACCGCCGCCGGAGCCGCCCATGGTGAAGGCGGGGCGAATGATGCGCGGGTAGGTGCCAATCACTTCCCCCACCGTTTCGGCCTCGGCCAGGCTGGTGGCAATACCGGAGGGGCACACCGCCACACCGATCCGCTCCATTGCCTGTTTAAACAGTTGGCGATCTTCCGCCATCTGGATCGCTTCTAAGTTGGCGCCAATCAACTCAACGCCGTAGCGCTCCAAGGTGCCATTTTCGGCCAGGGTCACGGCCAGGTTGAGGGCGGTCTGGCCGCCCATGGTGGGCAGCAGGGCATCGGGCCGCTCCAGTTCAATCACCCGGGTCACCACCTCGGGGGTGAGGGGCTCGATGTAGGTGCGATCGGCCATGTCCGGATCGGTCATGATCGAGGCGGGGTTGGAATTCACCAACACCACCTCAAAGCCCTCGGCCCGCAAGGCCTTGCAGGCCTGGGTGCCGGAGTAATCGAATTCGCAGGCCTGGCCGATCACGATCGGACCCGACCCCAGCAGCAGGATGCGACGCAAATCCGTGCGACGGGGCATGGGCGGAGGGGTGGGCGGCCAAACCTGGCTAGCCTCTCATGGCAAGCGGCGTCAGGTTCGACTGTCGCTACGCTGAATCCACCATCCTGTTCCACGACCTCCATGAGCGAACTCCAGCGCCTGAAGGGGCTGCTGCCCCCAGAGATGCAGAGCTGGGTGTTCGTTGAAGCCGCCGCCGCCGCCGATCCCGCCTTGATCACGCTGGAGGAGATCGGTCGCGATGAGGTGGAAATCCAGCTGGATCTCCAGGCCTGGGACCAACTGGCCCTGGACCACCGCAACTTGCTGTTCTGGCATGAGGTGGGCCGCATCCAGAACGATGCGATCCCCCGCGATGGCTGGGAGATGGCGGCCCTGGCGATCGGCCTGGGCGGCGCCATCGGCGAGCTGTGGGTGCAGGACGGCCTGTTGCTACTGATGGCCCTCGGCCTCTCCGGCTTTGCCGGCTACAGGCTTTATCTGAAGAACAACCCGGAAAAACGGCTCCAGGATGCGATCACCGCCGATGAACGGGCGATCGACCTGGCCTGCCGCTTCGGCTACAGCCTGCCCAATGCCTATAAGAGCCTGGGCGGCGCCCTCAAGGAGCTGGTGGAGCAGACCCGCAAGAAGCGCAAACGGGCCTTCTACGAAGACCGGCTCGAGGCCCTGCGCAAGAGTGCGGGTAAGGCCCGGGCCGAAATGGCCCAGCAACAAGGCTCCCGCGAATCGGTCACCAGTGAGAACGTTTATGGATAGTCATGCCCTGGCCCTACTGGCCGCCGATGCCTGCGACGACCGCAAGGCCGTCGACATTGTTTTGATCCGGGTCGATGAGGTGTCGTCGCTGGCCGATTGGTTTGTGATCGCCTCGGGCCTCTCGGACGTGCAGGTGCGCGCCATCGCCCGCTCGGTCGAAGATCGGCTTGAAGTCGAAGCCGGCCGCCTGCCCCTACGCAAGGAGGGGCAGAGCGAAGGCCGCTGGGTGCTGCTCGACTACGGCGAAGTGATCGTGCATGCCCTCACCCCGGCCGAGCGCAGCTACTACGACCTGGAGGCCTTCTGGGGCCACGGCGAGACCGTGCCATTCCTAGGCTCCGAGCCAGCAAGTTTGGGGTCCGGCCAAGCCCTGGCCGGTTAAGGATTGGGGTAGCCCCAAGCGGCGCCCTGGCCAGGGCTTTTGGGCTCCTGGGCCTGTCCCTGGCACCCTCTGGATCCCCCTAGAAAGCCCTACCGGGTTCCAGATCCGATCCCCTTGCCTGGTCCCCGTCCCGTTCCGCGGCCCCATGTCCGACTCCCCGGTCCGTGAGCAGCCCTGCCCGGTGCCTGAGGCCCAGCGGCCCTTGAGCCTCTACCGGGAACTGGCGCAGTCGTGGTTCTTCTCCTGGCCCTGCCGGGGAGCCACTGCCCTGGGCCGCAGCCTGCTGCTCAGTTGGCTGGTGGTCTTGCCGATCAGCCTGCTGGTGGCCAGTGGCAGCGTGCCCCTGCGCCACGACCTGCCGCGCCTGGTGGCGGCGGCGGCGGTGGCGGCCCTGGTGGTGCCCCTGCTGCTGCTGGTGCGCCAATGGCTCGGTTGGACGACCGTGCTGCAGCGGCTCCAGGCCGAACGGGTGGAGTATGAGGAATCGGGCTGGTACGACGGGCAGGTCTGGGAGAAGCCCCTGGCCTGGCGAGAACAGGACTGGCTGGTGGCCAGCCACCAGGTGCGGCCGATCCTGGGCCGGCTGCAGCGGGCCCTAGCCCTGGCCGCCGCCCTGCTGCTGGGGGGGGCCAGCCTCTGTCAGGCTTTGTGAGCGCGGCCTGTTGCCGCCCGCCGGAACACCGCCCGCAATGAGTTTCTCCAGCAGCTTTTCCACCAGCCAGCGCCCCGGCGTGCCGCCGTTGGAGGTGCGCTTGCTGCGGGGGGGCAGCCTGGAATCGGTGCACCGGGTCCATGCCGTGGTCTGCGACCAGCGGGGCCGGGTGTTGATGCGGGCCGGCGATCCCCAGCGGCTCAGCTTTGTGCGTTCAGCCCTCAAACCCTTCCAGGCCCAGGTGTTCGTGGCCTGCGGCGCCGCCGACCAGGCCGGCAACGATGACCGCAGCCTGGCGATTGCCTGTGCCTCCCACGCCGGCACCCCCGCCCACGCCCGCGAAGCCTTCAAGCTGCTCTGGAACGCCGATCTGGAGACGGACCAGCTGCAGTGCCCGATTCCCAAGGGTGGCACCAGTCCCCTAGAGCACAACTGCTCCGGTAAGCATGCCGCCTTCCTGGCCAGTTGCCGCCGCATGCACTGGCCCCTAGAGAGCTACCTGCAGCCAGACCATCCCCTGCAGCAGCAGGTGCTCAAACAGGTGGGTGATCTGCTCGGCATGCCCGGCGCCGAACTGGTGACGGCCCGCGATGACTGCGGCGCCCCCACCCTGCAGTTGCAACTGGCCCAGATGGCCCTGCTCTTTGCCCACTTGGGCGCCTCCGAGCAGGCCGACCTAGAGCGCCTCAGCCGGGCCATGCTGGCCCATCCGGAGCTGGTGGCAGGCGAAGGGCGCTTTGACACCGAGGTGATGCGCCGCGGCCATGGCCAGGTGATCAGCAAGGGCGGCGCCGAAGGCATCCAATGCCTCAGCCGGGTGGGCGAAGGGCTGGGCCTGGCGATCAAAGTGGAGGACGGCGCCAGCCGGGCCAAGCACGCCGTGGCCCTACATCTGCTCAAACAGCTGGACTGGCTGACGCCCCTCACCCTTGAAGAGCTCTCCCAGCAGTATCTGGTGCCAAGCGATGGGGTGAGCCTGAAGGTGGGCGGCGAGCTGCGCTTCGACGCCACCACTCCCTAAGCCTTCCTTAAGCCCTCTAGCCGCCTAGGCGGGCCTGGCGGCGGCGATGGCGCAGGGAATCGGCCAGGGCCAGCACTAGGAAAACCACGCCAATCAACCCGCTAAGCCATTCCGGCATCTCGATGTGCATCGGCGAGAGCACTACGCCGGCCAACATCACCAGACCCAGGGCGCCGATGGCGTAGTGGGCACCATGTGCGAGATAGATCAGCTCATCGAGGGCCCGCTCGCGCACCAGCATCAGGGTGATCGAGCGGATGAACAGGGCCCCTAAGCCCAGGCCGGTGAGGATCAGGGGCAACTCATTGGTGATCGCAAAGGCGCCCACCGTGCCATCGAGGCTGAAGGAGGCATCGAGCAACTCCAGGTAGATGAGGCTGGCGATGCCACCACCGGCGGCGGCCCGGCCCACGGCCTCCTCCTCACTGCCGAAGGCCTCGGCCAGGGAAGTGCAAACAATCTGCAGCACCAGGCCAATCACCCCGGCGATCAGCAGTTCGCCTCGGCTGGCCGGCGGGATCCAGATCTGCATTACCAGCAACACCACAAGGGCGAGGGCCACCTCCAAGGATTCGATTCGGCCGGCGCGGCTCAGCCGAGACTCGATCGCCCGCATCCAATGGAGGCTCTTGGCTTCGTTGAAGAAGTAGCGCAGGCACACCATCAACAGGAACATGCCCCCGAAGGCCAGGATGCGCGGTTCCGCCAGCTTGAGCAGCTGGTGGTAGGCCTCGGGGTGATTGAAGGCGTCATCGAAGGCCGTGGCCAGGCTGACGCCGCCGGCCAGGCAAACCAGCAGCAGGGGGCCGAGGAAGCGCACGCCAAAGACCGGGATCACCAGGCCCCAGGTGAGGAAAAATTGTTGCTGGCTTGGGGTGAGCCGATCGAGCACGCGGGCGTTGACCACGGCGTTATCAAAGGAAAGGCTGATCTCGAGGACCAGCAACACGAAGGTGATCCAGGCGGACGGCAGGCCCCGCACCACCGCCACCACCGTGAGACCAATCAGGCACAGGCCGATCGGAACCCTGAGATAGCGAAGGTATTGCTGCATGCCAAAACCGCCTTGAAGCGCAAAGTTCAAACCATCTTGCGGCTCAGGAACCCGATTTCAAGGTCGTGGAGCCAACCAACCATTGCAGGGGGGGCCGGCGATGGCTTAAGGTCCTTAAGGCGCCGCGGGGTAGAGCAGTCTGGTAGCTCGTCGGGCTCATAACCCGAAGGTCAGGAGTTCAAATCTCCTCCCCGCCACCAACTTCCAAAGCCCCGGCCTTCGTTGAAGCGCCGGGGCTTTTGTTTGGTCACCCGGATTGTTTGCTCACCTGGCTTGGGCGATAGGGCTGAACGGGCCCCCGGGCACGGGGGCCCCGCACCAGACCGTTGCCGCCTCCCGGCCAGCAGGGTCCTGAGCAGCGGAGTGCTCAGTAGCGAGCTCCGTGCCGGCAAGGACCAGCCAGCAACCGGGATCCAAGCCAGCCCCCCTTCCTCTCCCAGCCCAGCCCCACCTGTGATGCCTGCCAGCGCCAGCGGTCCCCGAGCCAGCGGTCCTGACGCCCTGGGAGCTGACGTTTGGGGACCAGGCAGCCCCGCACCGGACGCGATCGTGGTGGGATCGGGCGCCACCGGCGGGGTGGCGGCCCTGGCCCTGGCCGAGGCGGGTCTGAGGGTGCTGGTGCTTGAGGCGGGCCCGGAGCTGGACGCCAGCCGCGCCTTTGGCAGCGAGCCGCTCAACAGTCTCAAGCGCCTGGCCCAGATGGCTAGCGGCCGCCAACGGCGGGCCATCCACCACCCGGGCTACTGGAAGGCCAACCCGGAGCTGTTTGTTGATGAGGTTCGCAACCCTTACTCGACCCCGCCCGAGCGCCCCTTTCTCTGGACCCGGGGCCGCCAGGTGGGGGGCAAGAGCCTCACCTGGGGCGGCATCACCCTGCGGCTCTCCGATTTCGAATTCCAGGCGGCCCAGCGCGACGGCCACGGCCCCAGCTGGCCGATCGGCCACGCCGACCTGGCCCCCTACTACGAACGGCTGGAACGGCGGCTGGCGGTGCACGGCCAGGCCGACGGCCTGGCCCAGCTGCCCGATGGCGTTTACCGGGATCCCCTGCCCTTCACTCCGGCCGAAGCCCACCTGCAGACCGCCCTGGACCGGGACCTGGACCTACCCCTGATCCATTCGCGCGGCTTTGCCCTGCGGCGACCAAGCCCGGAAGCCGGCGCCGACCCCTGGCCCCGCTCCAGCTCCCAGGGGGGCTGCCTGAAGGCGGCCCTGGCCACGGGCCGGGTGAGCCTGCGCAGCGGTGCGGTGGTGAGCCATGTGGAGCTGGAGCCCCGCAGCGGCCGGGCCCGGGGCGTGGTGTTCATCGATGGCGAGAGCGGCCGCAGCCAGCGGGCGGCCGCCGGCCTAGTTGTGCTCTGCGCCTCCACAATCGAAAGCCTGCGGATCCTGCTGCACTCCAGCTCCGAGCACCAGGAGCACGGCCTGGAGGACCCCTCCGGCCTGCTCGGCCACGGCCTGATGGACCACATCTCCACCAGCCGCTTTTTCGCCCTGCCGGATCAACCGGCCGCCGGGGCAACGGAACTGTCGGGGGCCGGCAGTGTGTTCATCCCCAACACGGTGAACCTGGGCACCAGCCCCGACCAGGACTTCCTGCGGGGCTACGGCCTCTGGGGGGCGATCCAGCGCTTTGATCCGCCGGCGCCGTTCAAGCGCCGGCCCAGCGAGGCGGTGGGCTTCCTGATCGGCCATGGCGAAGTGCTCTCCCAGCACCACAACCAGGTGAGCCTCAACCTGGAGCAGCGCGATGCCTGGGGCCTGCCCGTGGCCCACATCGACTGCCGCTGGGGCGAGAACGAAACCAAGATGGTGGCCCACATGCAGGCGCGCATGCAGGCGGCTGTCGCCTGCGCCGGCGGCCAGATCGCCCCCTTAGAGGATTTGTTTGTGTTTCCCCTGCTGGAGCCCCTGGTGAAGGGCAGCCTGGCCCTGGCCCCCGGGGCGCCGCCGCCTGGCTACTACATCCACGAACTCGGCGGGGCGCCGATGGCAGCGAGCGACAGCGAGGGGGTGCTAAACCGCTGGAACCAGCTCTGGCGCAGCCCCAACCTGCTGGTAACTGATGGGGCCTGCTGGCCCAGTTCCGGCTGGCAAAGCCCCACCCTCACCGAGATGGCGATCACCTGGCGCGCCTGCGAGCGGGCCGCCGAGCAACTGCGCCGCGGCGAGCTCTGAAACCTGGCAGCCCAGGGCTGGCGACCAGCCGGCCAGCTGTCTGGGAGCCCACACCGACTTGGCGTCCGGTAACAACACGAACAGTTGGCCCGAAAGGGTCGGGAGACACTTCAGGGGCGACCTCCAAACGGGTCGGGTAGGGAGAACCGAGGCGGGAGGTGACACTCCCCCTTTTTTTTTGGCCTTACGCCAGTTCTTTGAACTTTTGGCCTTAGGCCAGTTATTTGGACCCAAGCCAGTTGCTAGACCCGACGCCGATTGCTTGGGCCTAAGAGTGTTATTTGGCCCTAAGCCCTTTACTTGGCCCTAAGCCAATTACTTGGCGCTTTGCCTGTTGCACGGCGCTATGCCGGTTCTTGGTCTTGAGCCGGGGCGACCTTGCCCCAGCCAGGGTGCCTAAGCCGCTTCGTCGCGAAACAGGCCATCGAGGTAGTGCTGGCTGACACAGCCATCGGCCCAGCCGTGCTGGAACAGGAAGCCGGCCAAAGCAGAGGTCACCAAGCTGTACTGGTCCCAGTCGGGCCTGGCCTGGATGAAGGCCCGCATGCCATCGAACAGGGCCTCGGGGATTTCCGCCTCCAGGCTGATGCGCTGGGCCGGGCAAGCCGCCTCAACAAGGGGATCGGCGCCAGGCGCTGGAGTGCCCCCCTGGGGCAGGTCCACGGGATCGCTGGGGGCAAGGGCGGCCGGAACGGCAGGGACCACCGTCAGGAGGGACTGGGCCAGGAGGGACTGGGTCAAGGGGGACTGGTGGGTCCGCTCCGGATGGGGCTGGGGCTGGTCGAGGCAGCGGTTCAGGTGGCGTACGGACTGGATGGTGCCCTGGGGGCTCCAATCCAGCGGGCTGGGGCCTAATGGCAGGGCTCCCTGGGTCGGCGGCACAGCGCCAGCCCTGGGGGGCTCCGCCAGCCTCCCCAGGGGGGTCGACTCAAGCCCGTTCTCGCCCCAACCGCCCCGTCCTGCCTCCGCGTCCGCTGCCAACGACCAAGCTCCTGCAATGGGCCCAGCAAGCCACAGGCCCCAGCCCCCCGTCAAACGGCCCGGGCCTGGCCGAAGCCAAGCCGCATCAGCTTGAGACTGCTTGCGGCGACAGGATTAAACCGGCAGGCCGGGGCGAAGCAGGCTGGGCCAAGCGGAGCCCGGGAAGGCTGTCAAGGTCCGATCGGACGACTCGCCACAATCCCCAAAGACCCTGCCCTGGCAGGGGCTCTGAGGGCCAGATCTGTGGGAAAACCCCACCAAAACTGTGGAAAACCCCTTGCGGCTGGGGAAATCCGCCACCGATCAGCAGAACTGATGCCTGGCCGGCCAACTGTGTAGCGAAGGCTGCTGAGATGGCGGACTTGGCCCTAAATCCCGAGGAATTGACCTGGGGAGCCCCCCAAAGGAAGCGACTGGGTCCCATCGGTCCCTGTGTGGGCCTGGCTACTGAGACAGATCCTGAGACTGCTTCTGGGGGGGCCATGGCCCGGCGGCACTAGCCAGCGGCCGGCCCGTCGTCACCGCCGCGGGGGGCTTGGGCCCCATCCCCATCCGGGCCTGGGCCAGCAGCAGCCTGGCTGCGTTGGCGCTGGGCCTGGTTGCTGGCGGCCAGGGTGCGGGGACCCAGGGGGTGATCGGCCTGGGGGTACGGGGCATGGCCGTGATTATGGCTATGCCCAGGGTCATGGCTATGCCCAGGGCCGTGGCTGTGATCGTGGCCGTGGCCGTGATCATGACTATGGCCATGCCCGTGGGCGGGGGCGTGGTTGGGGCCGTCTGCGGAGGGGATGGGAATGCCATCGGGCTGGCAGGCGCCGGTGCACTCCAATTCGCAGAGGCTGCAGGCTTCGCTCAGGCCCTCCACGTGGTGGTGGTGGCTGCGCTGGGGGGCGCCCACCTCTAGCTCAAAGCCGAGCACCTGGGCCCGGTACTTACACAGGGAGCAGTTCATCTGGGTGTCGCCGCGCAGCACTTCGTCGAGGCGCTCGCGGAAGGTTTCGACCACCAGGGGGTGGTCGCCCAGGTAGCTGGCATCGATGAAGCCGATCTCGGGGTGGTCGGCGGCGACTAGGGCGGTGTGCTGGCGGATGCGGCTCACCAGCACCCCAGAAAAGAGGAAGTAGGGGAACACCACGATGCGGCGAAAGCCCAGCCGCACGGCGTGGCGCAGGCCCGGCTCTACTAAGGGGAAGGTGACCCCGGAATAGACGGTTTCGCCCCAGCCAAACCCCAGGCCCTCCACCAGCATCCGGGTCACCTTGGCCACATTGGAATTGGCATCGGGATCGGAGGAGCCCCGGCCCACCACCACCAACAGGGTTTCGTTGATCGGCACGGGGGCCATCCGGGCGGGGCGGACCTCGCCCGTGGACGGTGCGTCAGCCCCAGGGCCCGGGGCGGCCCCGGCCCTATCGGGGCTGGTGCCATCGGCGGCGGCGAGGGCCTCGCGAATCCGCGCCCCGGCCGCCTGAATCATCTTGAGGTCAACCCCCAGTTCCCGGCCGTAATCGATGCGCAGGCCGGTTTCGGCCGCATAGGTATTGAGAACGGAGGGGATGTCGTTTTTAGCGTGGCCGGCGGCGAACAACATGGCGGGCACGGCCAGCACCCGCTTCACCCCCTGGGCCCGCAGGCTGTCGAGCCCCTCACGCAGGATCGGCCGGGCAAATTCCAAGTAACCGTGGGCGACGGGAACCTCGGGCACCAGTTCGCGCAGGGCTTCGGCCAGCTGGGCAAATTCGGCCACGGCCAGACGGTTACGGCTGCCATGGCCGCAGATCAACACCCCCAGGGGGCCGCCCTCGGCCGCCAGCAGGGAGGGCCGCCCCGATGGATGGCCGGAATCCTGGGGTGCTGCGCTCGAAACCATGGGATGTCCTGCCTGGGATCGACCCTATCGCCCGCATCCGAATCGTTAAGGCGCTGAGGCGCCCTCAAGGCCGCTGGGGGCTTGGGAGCGCTGGGCCCAAGGGCAAGGCAGCAAGCCACCGACACGGCAATTCAGTTAGGAAGGGGGCCGAAAACCAGACTCCGTCAACCCAACAAGAAGAAACGTTACAATTCGTGGGCGATGTCCCCCAGCCATGTCCAGCAGCTACTCCTCCTCCAGCGCCAGCACCAGCGAGGGCAGCCAACTCTCTTGGTATGAAGCGGCCGCCGCAGCCCAGATCCACGCGGAACAGTTGCAACGGGCCGAACTGTTCAACGGACGGGCCGCCATGCTCGGTTTCGTAATCGGCGTGCTCACCGAAGCCCTCACCGGCCAGGGCATCCTGCACCAGATCGGCCTGGGCACCCTGCTGAGCCAGGGTTGAACCTGGCGCTAGGGCTCCAGATCAGCCGATCAGGCCAGCAGCGAGCTCACCGAAATCAACTAGCCCAAAACCAATTGGCTGAGCCCCAACCAATTGGCTGAGCCCCAACCAAGCAGCTGAGCCAATCGCAAAGGGCTGGCCGCAAACCAACTGGCCCCAGCCAACAGGCAGCAGCCTGGTTGGCTGGGGCTTAACAGGTGTTGGGCGCACCTGAAACGGGCCGATCGGCATGATGCCTTGGATTGGCTGGCGCAATGGCCCTGTTTCTGCCCGACGATCGTGAGGTGCTCTGGGACACCAGCCATTTGTTGGAGCTGGTTAAGGGATATGGGGTTGTGTTTGGCACACATTCTCCCTATGAAGCCTACCTAACGGCCCTGGCCAGTAAGCAGCTAGGCACCTTCAAACTGCTTGGAGCGGGTTGCAGTGAAAAAGAGGTGGAAGACTTGATTGCGGCAGCGGAATTGCCCGTCATCCTCCTCCTCGCCGACAGCATCAGTGGCGACTCTGGCGCCGCCTTAGTGGCTCGGGTGCGCCAACTGCAACCGGATCTCAAGGCGATTCTGCTGGTGAACAACCTCAGCAACTTTGGCCGCGATCCAGGCCTGGCCAGGCGGTTTGATGGCCTCGTCAGCGCTGGCAACGTGGGCCGGGGTGGCATCTATCGCTGCCTGGAGGCGATCATTAAACAGGGCCGCTCCTATGTGGACCCACTCTTGAAGCTTGAGCTGGCAAGCAGCGACTGCCAGCAACTGGGCTCCCTCAGCAACCGCGAACGCTCGATCCTGCCCCTTCTAGCGCGGGGATTAAAAAACAAGGAAATCGCTAATGAGTTGAGCATTGCCGAATCCACCACCCGCGATTACGTCAGCTCGATTCTGGCCAAACTGCAGATCAGCAATCGGGCAGCCGCAGCGGCCTGGGCGATTGGCCAGGGGCTGGTGGGCGACTGAAGGACCCGGCAGCAGCGCAAAGACCCGACATTTGTCGGATGCGGAAGGGGGGTGGTTGGTCAGACAGTGGGGAGGTCCAGGAGCGCAAGCCTGGCCGGTTTTCCGATTACAAACCCATGCACAATTTAGCCGAATGGCTGTGATCCCAACAGCCAAGGACCGGGCCCCAGCTTAGCCAAAAAGCTGATCCTGGCCTGGGATTACAAGACACGCCTGGGACCTTGTTTGGTTATGGCAACGGGCCGCCACCAGCGAACCACACCTCCATTAATTCCTTCCTAAATGACAACCACACCAACGGGTAGCCAACCGATTGTGGCGGCCTATTTTCCCGAATGGGGCATCTACAGCCGCGATTATCAAATTGCCGATGTGCCAGCCGACCAGCTCACCCACCTGATCTACGCCTTCGCCCAGATCGACAGCACGGGCCGCGTCGCCCTGTTCGATGGCTATGCCTCCACGGACAAGCGCTTCAGCGATCCCAATGATGCGGTGGGGGGCGTGGCCGATCGCTACTACTACCCCGCCGGCGATCCCCAGGCGAATCAAACGCTGTTTGGCAACTTCAACCAGATCAGCGAGCTCAAGCAGCTGCACCCGAACCTGCGCACCAACATTGCGATCGGCGGTTGGACCCTCTCGGGTAACTTCTCCACCAGCCTAGACAGTGCCGCCGAGCGGGCACTATTCACCGACTCGGTGATCAGTTTTTTGAAGACCTATCCGATGTTTGACGGGGTCGACTTCGACTGGGAGTACCCCGGCGGTGGTGGTTTGGCGGGCAATAACGCCTCGCCTGCCGATGGTCTCAACTACACGGCCACCTTGAAACTGCTGCGCGAAAAACTGAATGGCCTCGGCCAAGAAAGCGGCCGCACCTACGAGATCTCCGTAGCTTCCCCGGCCGGTATCGACAAGATTCCCGGCATGAACCTGGGGGAGTTGGCCCAGAGCGTCGACTTCTTCAACCTGATGGCCTACGACTTCCATGGCACCTGGGAGGGCACCACTGGCCACCAGGCGGCCCTGACTGGGGACGCCATTGGCTACGACATCTCGACGGCCGTGAACGCCTATCTGGCGGCTGGTGTT
>CAINZT010000075.1 GCA_903855705.1 uncultured Synechococcus sp. | reverse complement strand
GCCGGGATTGAGCCTGAGCAGGTCGGCAATCGTGACGCCCGTGCGTTGGGCGATCTGGCGCAGGGTCTCGCCGAAGCGAACCACCGCAGACTGCTCCAGCGGAGGCGGTGCCTGGATGGGCGGTGTGCGCCTCAGGGCACTGGTATCGAGGGAGGCAAGGTTTTTGGCCTGGCGGCTGGCGGCCGTCGGCAGCACCAGCCAGTCTCCGGAGAGAAAACGATGGTCCTCATTCACCTCATTGAGGCGGGCCAGCTGGGTTTCGTTAACGGAGAGCTGGATCGCCAGATCTTCAAGCTGGACTTCGGAGCGAACCTTGACCCAGAGGTGGTCGGAGCTTGGGGGCAGGGACGCCAGCTGGATCGGCTGGACGGGGTTGGGGATGGAATCGAGCGCGAAGGAGGCCCTGTTGTCAGCTAGTCCGGGACCAGCAATCGAGCCAGCCACTGCAAGCAGGGTGGTGACTCCGAGGCTGGTACCGATCCACAAGCAAGGCTTCATGCAAATTCACCCATTGGACAAGACCCAGACGAGAAGCCGCCAGTGCTGGGCCGCGCAGACAGTAACGGGTTGAACCTTTCACCGCAAGTGACCATGGCCACAGTTTTGGTCGGACCCTGGAAAAATCAGCCAGACTCCACCCCCGCCAACGAAGGGGTCAGGGCTCCAGCTGGCGCAGGGCTTCGAACAACACCACCCCCACGGCAACAGAGAGGTTGAGGCTGCGAACCCCGCCCCCCCGCTCGATCGAGCCTGCCATCGGGATTGTCAAGGAGTGACTGCAGCCGTGCAGCACCTCAGGGGGCAAACCGTCGGTTTCACGACCGAACAGCAGCCAGTCGTTGGCGGCAAAGCGCTCTTGGGCATAGGGTCGAGCGCCTTGACGGCTCAGGGCGAGCAGGCGGCCGCCCCGCTCCTGCCTGTGCTGGCTGAAGGCGGCAAAGTCGGCATGACGATGCAGTTTCACCCAGGGCCAGTAGTCGAGGCCGGCGCGGCGCAGTTGGCGGTCGTTGATCTCGAAGCCCAGGGGCTCGATCAGGTGCAGCTCGCTGTTGGTGGCGGCGCAGCTTCGGGCCACGTTGCCGGTGTTGGGAGGGATCTGGGGCTGGAACAGCACAACCTGGGGCATGGGATCGGTCGCTGGATTGGGGAGCGGGATTGGATCAGGGTCTCAGCGCGGGTGCGGGTGCCACTCCCTAGCTGTGGGTTCCGGTGCTGCATGAAGCCCCTGGATTTACCCTGCGGCTCTCAGGGGTTGGCTTTCAGAGGTTGCATTCAGGCGGGAGGTAAGGCTTCGCCCAGGGCCATCAAGTTGAGGGCCCGCCCCTGCACCACGAGCCAAGCCCCCTGGGCCTGCTGCATCAGCCGTTGTTGGAGGCTGCCGCTGCGATCACGGAACAGCCCACCGATGGCCGTGGGCGGCACTAGGCCCCAGCCAACCTCCTCACAAACAAAAACGACCGGTCCGGCCTGATTGTCTAGGGCTGTGAGCAGTCGCTCCTGGCGTAAAAGCCAGCCTGGTTCTTCCAGGTCAAGGTGGTGGGCTAGCCAGGTTCCCAGGGAATCGATCAGCAGGAGTTGCTCAGGCGGCGATGGACGTGGGGTGTCATTCGAAAGTTGGACAGGCGCTCTAGCCGCTGGCTCCTGGGGGCCGATCACCGATGGGTCGTGAATCGCCCTGGTTCCAGGGTATGAAGCAAGGCCCAATCCCGCTTGGGATGGCGCTGTGGCCTTGAAGCTCTCCAAGGCGTGCTCCAGCTCACCACCAACCTCCAGGGTTGTCCAATGGGGGGGTCGCCGTTGGCGATGCAGCTGCAGTCGCTGTTGCCAGGCCCCATCCTCGGGACGGTCAGAGCCGGTGGCCAGATAGGTCACAGGCAGGCCACTGCTGTTGGCTAAATGCTCGGCCCAGCGACTCTTGCCACTGCGGCTGGGGCCGCTAACCAAAATTAGGCCTCCTGTATTGGGTTGGCCAATTTGGGATGGACTTTTCTCAGCATCCCTGCAGCTCCGATCAACCACCCCCATTCATGCTGTGCAGTGTTGCCACTGAGGATGGCGACACCCGGTTGAGATAGCGGAAGATCCAGTATTTCAAAATTGTGGCCAGCACCACCGGG
>CAINZT010000074.1 GCA_903855705.1 uncultured Synechococcus sp. | reverse complement strand
CCAGAGGTAGCGGGCCAGGTAGGCGTGGGGGGGCGGCAGATCGGGGCAGTGGTAGTTAAGGCTGGGATCCCGGTCGTAGCCCCGCTCCGGTTGCAGCAGCAGCCACACCTGGCCGAACTGGATCCCAGCCACTGGAAACCCCTGGGCCGTGAGGCTGGGATCGGCCTCAGGCGGTCCCCAGCGCCGCTCCAGGGTCTGGCGACCCTCTAGGGGCAGGCGGGCATACCAGGCCTGGTAGGTGGCGAGGGGCAGGTGGGCCAGGGGCTGCCGGTGCTGGCTTTCCGGGTCGTTGGTCTGGCCCTGCAGCAGCCGTTGGATCAGGGCATCCCCATCGGCAGGCAGGGCTTGATCGCCGAGGCCGTAGCCCGCCTCGGCTAGCCAGTGCAACAAATTTGCAGCGCTCGCTGGGGTATCCAGCCCCACCCCATTGGCCAGGCGGCTGTTTCGGGTTGGGTAGTTGGCAAGCACCAAGGCGATACGGCGCTCGGCGGCCGGAGTACGACGCAGGTCGCACCAGCGGGCCACCAGCTTGCTCACCCAATTCAGCCGTTCCCGGTCTGGGCGGCTCTGGTGCAGGGCCGTGGCCAGGCCGGCATCGGCGCCGCTCACCTCCTTGAAGGCTCCCACCCGGGTGGTGATGCGACCATCCAATTCGGGCAAGGCCACCTGCAGGCTGAGGTCGAGGGGCCCGAGGCCAATGGAGCTTTCCGCCCAGGTCTCGCGGCTCTGGCTGCTGCACAGGAGCTGGAACACCGGCACCGCCAGGCGCTCCCACAGGGGCGCCCCCAGGCCTGCCTCCTCAAACTGCACCGAGGCAAAGGAGGTGGTGCAGATCACGGCGTCCACGGCTTCACGCTCCAGCAGGTCGGCCACGCCCCGTTGCACGGCCTGCTCCCGCAGACCACTCACCCAAAGGGCCCGGGGCGCCAGCCCTTGCTGCCTGAGGCTGGCGAGCAGGTCCCCGACGAGCGCTAGATCGCCGGCCTGGAGCAGGGCCCGATACAGCACCACACCCACCCGGGCGCCAGGGTCTTGGCGCCAGTCGTGGGGCAGTGGATCGGCCTGGGGAATGGCGCTGGGGGGCGCAACGGCCTTGCCTGCCAGCAGCTGGTCGACGCAGGTCAACACCGCGGCCATGTTGCAGGCCCCTCCTTCCCGCAGGCAGCTCCCGATCGCCAGGGCCAGCTCGGCAGCGACCGTGCCCAGGTCCGCTAGGGCTTCGGCCTCCTCTGCCGTGCCGGCAATCACCAACAACTGGCGATCCGATCTGACTTCTGCCCAGGCCCGCAGCTGCTCGAGGCCGTAGCTCCAATGGCCCCGGCCCCCCAGTAGGCGCACCAAAACAAGCCGGGTCTGGCCCAGGCTGGTGCGGATGTAATGGTCGATCACGGCCGGATGGGCTAGGGCCTGAAGGTTCAGGCCCCGCACCGCTCGGCTGGGCCGCTCCCCCTGGTCCGCCAGCAGGGCGGCCAAGGCCGCCAGGTCGCTGTCGGCGCTTGTGAGCAGCACCACGGGTGCTCCGGGCTGCTCCACATAGACAGGCCCCTCCTGGGGGCTGGTACTGCCGGGAACCGCCGCGAGCCGATGCATGGCGCCATCCTGGGTCCTGGCTGGCTTCGCTGGGGCTGATCAGGTCCTGGCTCAAGTGTTCCAGCTCCGCCCGACCGTCCAGCCCTCCGGCGGGCTGGACGGTGAGAAGATGCCCATACCCTTTGGGCCCCTGGCCACCTGGCCTGCGGCGCACGCAACCCCGTTCCCGATCCCATGCATCAATTCCTTCCCTATGCCTGGTTCGGTGGGCGCTGCGTTCCCTTTGCCGAAGCCACAATCTCGGTGGCCACCCATGCGCTGCACTACGGCACCGGTGCCTTCGGTGGCATGCGGGCCCTGCCCAATCCCAGTGATCCGGGCGAAATCCTGCTATTTCGGGCCGATCGCCACGCCCGGCGCCTCAGCCAGAGCGCCCGGCTTCTCCTAACCGAGCTAGCCGAGGAGACAATCATGGAGGGGATTGTGCAAATTCTGCGCGCCAATCGCCCTACCACACCGGTGTATCTACGGCCGTTCGTTTACACCAGTGACCTCGGTATCGCCCCCCGGCTCCATGACATCGAGACCGATTTCCTGATCTACGGCATTGAACTGGGCGACTACCTCTCCCCCGATGGCGTGAGCTGCCGTATTAGCTCCTGGACCCGCCAGGAGGACCGCTCGCTACCCCTGCGCGGCAAGATTAGTGGCGCTTACATCACTAGCTCCCTGGCTAAAACAGAAGCGGTCAAGAGTGGCTTTGATGAGGCCCTGCTGCTCAATAGCCGCGGCAAAGTGAGCGAGGCCAGTGGTATGAACCTGTTCATCGTGCGCGATGGCGTACTCATTACCCCAGGGGTGGATCAGGACATCCTCGAGGGCATTACCAGGGCCAGCGTGCTTGAAATTGCCCAGGCCATGGGCATCCCCACCCTGGAGCGACCGGTGGATAAAACCGAGTTGTTCGTGGCTGATGAGGTGTTCCTGAGCGGCACCGCCGCCCGGGTCACCCCCGTGCGACGGGTGGAGAACACCGACATGCCCAGCCAACGGCCGGTGATGGGGGCGATTCGCGACCGGCTCACGGCCATTACCGAGGGCCGCGATCCGGCCTACGACCACTGGGTGACCCGCGTGCGTCTCGACGGCTGATGGCAACCACTCCCACCCGGCCACCGGCTGTCAACGCAGGCCAAATCGTGAGCTCCGATCCAGCAGTCAGCTCCGGCCTAGCGGTCCCTACCAGCGGCGCCAACCAACCCAAACCGCGGATCGGCTTCCTGGAGCGGCTGCACAGCCCCGAGCGGCCGGTGTTGGTGTTTGACGGTGCCACCGGCACCTCCCTGCAGCAGATGGATCTCAGCGCCGAGGACTTCGGCGGCCCAGCCCTAGAGGGTTGCAACGAGAACCTGGTGGTGACCCGCCCCGATGTGGTTCAAACCGTCCATCGCCAATTCCTGGAAGTGGGTTGTGATGTGATCGAAACCGACACCTTTGGTGCGGCTTCGATTGTGCTGGCCGAATACGACCTGGAGGATCAGGCCTTTGCCCTCAATAAGCGGGCAGCGGAATTGGCCAGGGAAGTGGCCGACGCCTTCAGCACGCCGGAGAAGCCCCGCTTTGTGGCGGGCTCCATGGGCCCCACCACCAAGTTGCCCACCCTGGGCCATGTCGCCTTTGATGTGCTCAAGGAGTCCTATCGGGAGCAGGCCGAAGGCCTGATCGCCGGTGATGTCGATCTCTTCATCGTCGAAACCTGCCAGGACGTGCTGCAGATCAAGGCAGCCTTGCAGGGGATTGAGGAAGCCTTCAGCCGCAGCGGTGAGCGGCGCCCCCTGATGGTGTCGGTGACGATGGAAACCACCGGCACGATGTTGGTGGGCTCGGATATTGCCGCTGTG
>CAINZT010000073.1 GCA_903855705.1 uncultured Synechococcus sp. | reverse complement strand
CGGGCCATCAACCTGGCCCAGGGAACCCTTGGAGCCCCTAAAAATTCCCCGTATCAGATCCCTTAGCTTGTTAAAGATCAAGCCTATTCTTTCTCGTCAATGGCGAAATAGATGGACCCGCTTAAGTAATGCGTCTAGGAGCCGATGGGTCTCTAGGTAGTCGCTCAGCCGGTAATTGGCATGGGTCAGCCGATTGGCCTCTCCCACCAGCACGGTCAAGTCATCCGGCCATTGGGCAAAGGCATCCTCATCGGAGATGTCATCGCCAAAGTAGACACGTCTCGCCTTGCTTCTGTCTGCGTCGATGGAATCGTTGATCGCCTGGATAGCCGACCCTTTTGTCCAGGCCAAGTTCGGTCGTATCTCCACAACGAGCTTGGCAGCGCTGATCAGCAACTGCCGCTCTTGCGTGATTGCACTCGAGCATTCTTCGACCACGGATAGGAATTCTTGGCGGCGATGCTCTGGCAGATTTCTGTAATGAATGGAAAGAGATAATGTTTTATTTTCGATCCATACTCCGGAGAAATGATGCAGTTTATCTTGCAGGATGGCCTGCCAGTGTGCGAGTTTTGTTGTCATGGCGACGGCGCCAGGGTGGACAAAATTGAGGGATTCGGTTGCTATTTCAAGGCCGTGATTGCCCACATAACCCAGGCCGGTAATGCCCAAGCGGTTCTGCAGATCTAGGAGCGTTCTGCCGCTGACAATTGTGATGTGGACTCCTGGTAGGGCTGCCAGCGCTGTCAACGTGTCGGCCTGTCTTGGTGATAGCTGGCAAGCCTTTGGATCGGCCTGGAATGGCACCAGGGTTCCGTCGAAGTCACTGCACAGATGCAGGGGGCTATCGGCTTGGTAATGGTTGAGAAATGCTTGGCAGGTCAGCACAGGCAGGCTGGAGGCTGTTTTCATGCTTCTGGTGATGGGCTGGGCTGCTGCAACAGGAACCAGAGGGAGGCATAGGGGCTCAGGATGATGAAATAAGGATCCCTTGTGATGGCCGGAAAGCGATGCATGCCAAGCAGCTGATGCGGTACCAGACTTTGGTAGCGTGATAAATCAAGATGGGTCGGTTGAGGCAGTTTCGATAGATTGTGAATGACCAGGGCAATTTCGCCGCACCATTCTCTTGTCAGGGCTAGGATGCAGCGATTGCTTGCATCTAGAAATGTAATATCACCGCGACTAAAGGCCCTGTGGCTTACCCTGGCGTGCAACATCATTTTCAGCCAGTTAAGTAGCGATGCTGGTGCGTGCAATTGCGAGTCAACATTGATGGCTTGATAGTGATAAATAGCGTCGATATTGATTGGCTGATAGAGGCGCGAGCGATCGGCTTGCGAAAAGCCTGCATTGCGATCGCTCGACCATTGCATTGGCGTCCTGACGCCATCGCGATCTCCTAGATAGATGTTGTCGCCCATGCCAATTTCATCGCCATAGTAAATAACAGGGCTGCCAGGTAGTGACAATAAAATGCTGTAGAGTAATTCTATTTGGCGGCGATCGTTGTCCATCAGGGGGGCAAGTCGTCTACGAATGCCGCGATTCAAGCGCATTCGCGGTTCATTCGCAAACGATTCAACCATGTAATCTCGCTCCGGGTCGGATACCATTTCCAGGGTTAGTTCATCATGATTACGCAGGAATGTGGCCCACTGGCAGCCGGCAGGAACGGCTGGTAATCGCTCCAGGATATCTACGATTGGCCCCCTATCTTCTTGTTTGACTGACATATAAATTCTCGGCATCAGTGGAAAGTTAAAAGCCATGTGGAATTCATCGCCCCTGCCAAAATATTCGATTAATTCCTCTGGCCATTGGTTTGCTTCCGCCAGGAGGATACAATCTGGGTAGTGATCATTGATTAGCTGGCGCATCCGCTTGCAGAATGCATGGGTTTCGGGCAGATTTTCGCAAGTTGTTCCTTCCCGTTCAAATAGATAGGGAACGGCGTCGACCCGAAAACCATCAATGCCCCGCTCTAGCCAGAATCGCATATTGGCAAGCATGGCTTCTTGCACCTCGCTTGTTGCGTAATTAAGATCGGGTTGATGGGCAAAGAAGCGATGCCAGTAAAATTGCTTTGCGCTGGAACACCATGCCCAGTTTGAGTCTTCAACGTCATTGAAAATGATGCGGGCATCTGCGTATTTCTTGTCGTCATTTGACCAGACGTAGTAGCTGTAATAGGCTGACTCAGGACCTCGTTTCGCGTCTTGGAACCAGGCATGTTCGGCTGAGGTATGGCTGACAACCAGGTCGGTAATCACCTTCAGCTTGCGCGCGTGGGCCGCTTTTGTCAGCCTTTCAAAGTCGGCTACGCTGCCAATTGTTGGGTCAATAGCAAGGAAATTTGACACATCATAACCATCATCTCGCAATGGTGATTCCAGAATTGGCATTAACCAAAGGCAGGTCACGCCAAGCTGCTGTAGGTAATCAAGTCTGCTGATCAGTCCATTGAGGTCGCCAATACCATCGTTGTCGCTATCCTGAAATCCCCTGACATAGACTTGGTAAAAAATTGCATCTAGATGCCAGTTGCTTGGTGTCCCTATTGGCATGGCCGCGCTTTTGTGCCCTCGATATCTTTTAACGCTTGGACGATATCGGCCCCCCATCTAAATATATTTTGTCGGCTGATCGTGTTTCGCATCGCGATCATCCTTCTGGCTTCCTCTTGGGGCTCCATGGCGATTGCTTCAAGCATTGCATCAGCAATCCTTTCGATCGCAAAAGGATTAATCATCAAAGCGCCTGAAAGTTCTAAGGCGCTACCGGTGAACTCGCTCAAAATCAACACGCCTTGGTTGTCGATGCGGGCGGCACAGAACTCCTTGGCAACCAAATTCATGCCATCATGGAGGGAGTTGACGACGCAGAATTTCGCCAAACGCTCAATGGCGACTAGGTCGACTTGGTCGTGTGCATCCAGTTGCAGGATAATTGGCATCCATTCTCGATCGCCATACTGCTGATTGATTGTGTTGACGAGTTGCTTCAGCTGATGGCCTAGTTTGCGATAGAGCGTTTGCTCGCATCGGGAGCTGATTGCTAATTGAATAAAGACAAGGCGGCCCCGGAGGTCGGGCCGTTTTCCCAGGACAATCTCAATAGCTTGCATTTTTTGCAAGAGTCCTTTCGTGTAGTCAAGTCGCTCAATGCCAATGCCAATGATTTTGTTGTTGAGCTGATACTTATCCTTCCATTTCTCCATGGCCTGGACCGCCGCCGTACTGTTCGCTAGATCCTCATGGGCGCGCATGTCAATGCTGATGGGGAAGGCCTTGACGGTTGTTGTATTGAAATTAGAGGGAAGCCCTTGTTGGTATGGATTTTCTTGGCTGGCCTGATTATGTCTTTCGCTTTCCAGGAAATTGGCGCAGTTGTTTGCAGTCTGAAAGCCTAGCAGGTCATTTCCCAGTAGTCCGCTTACTATTTCCTGCTGAAAGGGGCAGGTGCGCAGTTGATCATGATGCGGCCATGGAATGTGCCAGAACTGGGCAATCAGTAGATTCGGGTTCTTTTTTTTGAGCAGGGAAGAGAGGAGGCTTAGGTGGTAGTCCTGGATGAAAACGATGGCCTGTTGGCCTTGTGTTTCCTCAAGCACGGCTTCGGCGAAGCGTTGGTTGACGCGGCAATAGGCTTGCCAATCGGCTTGTTTGAATTGCGGTTGGGTATAGGTGATGTGGCAAAGGGGCCACAGTCCTTGGTTTGAAAATCCGTTGTAGTAGCGCTTGTAGTCTTGCGCTTGAATTTCAACGTTACGGAGTCGATAGGAGGGGCGGCTTGCCGATGCCATCGCCGGGCCGTTGCGCTGGGCGGCAGCACCCTCGTTCTCGCTGTCACTGTCACTGTCACTGTCACTGCCGCTGTCTCTTTCACTGTCACTGTCTCTTTCACTGTCACCGTCGCTGTGGCCGTGGCCAATCCAGGTTCCACCACTGACTTCGATCAGTGGAATCAAGGCAGAGAGTAAGCCGCTGACGCTCTGGCTCGCTCCTGCCCCATTGGGACCTGGGCCGGCTGGCAGCGGTTTGCGGTTGGCCACAATCACTACCCGCCGCTCGCCAAAGGATGTCTTGATCAGTGTTTGCAACCTGTCGCGCGTCCAGCTGGGGCTGCTCGGACTTGCCGTAGCCAGGTTTTGCTGGGGCAACAGAAGGCCGGTCAAATCTTCACCATCAAGCATCCAGGCTTGAACCAATCTTGATCAATGGATTGGCTGCTTATGGGCTTGAATCGTCTGTGCTGTAGATCTGCGGTGCGGGCGGTGGGCCGATCTTTAAAACTTTATGGCTGCTGTGATGGCGAGCTGTTCGTTATTAACGATTTGGCCCCATTGCTGGAAGGGGCTTGGAGAATTCTGGTGCCCCAATGGCCTTGTTGTTGCGGGCCCAAGTGGGCAGGGTTCAGGGCAATGATTGGCCGGTGCTGCTTCGGCTGGTGCTGCGGAGTTAGCTGGTTAGTGCTGGATGGCTCTGCGCTGGCTTGACCGTTTCCAACTGCAGGGTGACCTTGTCAATGCCAAGGGCTGCGAGGCGCTGTTGGGCCTGCTGCAGCACGGCATTGCTGTCGTCTGGGGTTTGCTCCAGTCGCATCAGACGGGCGGTTAAGGCCGTTTTCGAACTGCTGATGCCCCAGATGTGCAGGGCCCGCACATCCACGGCCCCGGGCAAGGCGCGCAAGCTGGCCTCAATCGCAGCTAGATCAATCCCCGCCGGCACCGCATCGAGGCTCACGGCCAGGGCTTCGCGCAGCAGGCCCCAGGCGCTGGCCATGACGATGGCTCCGACCGCTATCGCCATGAGGGCATCGAGCCAGAGCCAGCCGGTGGCCCCCACCAGCAGGGCACTGAGCAACACCGCCACGGAGACGGCCGCATCGGTGAGTAGGTGCAGCACCGCCGCCCGCTGGTTGAGGTCGTGGTGATGGTCGTGGCCAAACAGGCGAGCGGAGACCAAGTTGATCACGATCCCGGCGGCGGCGGCCAGGGCCACGGGGGCCACCTGGATCGGCACTGGATGGAGGACCCGCAGCAGGGCTTCCACCACCACCACGGCTCCGGCCAGAAAGGTGAGCGAGCCGTTGATCAGGGAGGCCAGGTGGGTGCTGCGGCCGAAGCCATAGGTGAAGCGGCCCCGGGGGGGGCGTTGGCTCAGCCGATCCGCCCCCCAGCCCAGGGCCAGGCCCACCACATCGCCCAGGTTGTGCAGGGCATCTCCGACTAGGGCCAGGGAGCCGAAGCCCAGGCCAATCACCAGCTGCAGGCCGGTGAGCAGGCTGTTGAGCAGGATGCTCCAGCGGAAGGCTCCCCCTGGGCTTAAGCCATGGGCATGGCCATGGCTATGGCTGTGGTCGTGATCGTGGGCTTGATCGTGGTCGTGATGGTTGGTATTGCCATGGGGGTGATCGCCATGGGTACCGGTGCAGGGGGTACCAGGGCTGGGCCTGCCGGGCTCAGGCTGCGATGCCATCAGCCCAGGGCCTGCCGCAGGGAGGCCAGGCCAAACAGCAGGAACAGGCCGGCGCTGAGGCGATAGAGCATCCGTTCACTGATGCGGCCGCCGATCCATTGGCCGGCCCCCACCGCAAGCCAGGTGACCAGGCCGTGGCCCACCAGGCTGCCGGCCAGCAGTCCGGCAAAGCTGAAGGAGGGAGCGGTGGCCAGAAAAATCGTGGCGAACTGGGTGCGATCGCCGAGTTCGGCGATGAACACAAGCGCAAAGGCTTCCCAGATCACGGCCCAGGCGGTGGCAATCGGCGGGCCCACCTCCGCCGCATTCACGGCCGCTTCGGCGTCTTCGGCTTCTTCCTGGGCCGCATTGGCCCCCATCGCCTGGGCGTCGATCAGCAGCTTGAGGCCGAAGCCCAGGAACAGGGCGGCGGCCAGCCAGGGCACCAGGCCCGGCGGTAACAGCTCCCGTAGGCCGTAGCCCAGGCCCAGGGAGATCACGGTGACGACAGCCAGCGCGGCGAAGGCGCCGATGAACACCCAGCGGGGCCGATGGCGGGCCGCCAGGATCAGGGCCATGAAGAAGGTTTTGTCCCCCAGTTCCGCCAGGGAGATGGCCGTGAGACTCGATCCAAAGGCCGCCAGGCCTGGATCACTCGCGATTACGGGAAACGTCATGGCTCTAACCCTGGCCTGAAAGCGGTCAAAAAGTCGTCAAGGTTGCGTCAGATTCCGCCCAGATCCAGGGCGTTTTCAGGCCAGTTTCAGGCCAGATCGTGCCCCGAGCTGCTTTCCCTGGGCCCCCCCCAGCCCCAGGTCAGCTCAACGGCAAAGACGCAATGGCCGGGATCGGCGGCCGCCAGGGTGAGCTCGCCGCCCTGCTGGCGGGCGAGGGCTCGGGCGATCGCCAGACCCAGGCCGCTGGGTTCGATCGCCCCAGGTTCGGGGCTGCCGGGCTCCCCAGGGCTGGATTCGCCGGTGTCGCCAGGGCCCTGGTCCGGCGGGGGCGGGCCGCGCCAGAACCGCTCGAAGATCCGCTCCCGATCGGCCTCGGCAATGCCGGGGCCGGCGTCCACCACCTCCACCAGCAGCTTCGCCCCGAATGTCTTCACCCGCAGCGTGACCCGGCCGTGGCGGGGGCTGTGGCGCAGGGCATTGAGCAGCAGGTTGGTGAACAGCCGTTGCAGGGGCTCGGCCTCGGCCGTTACCGGCAAGGCCTCGAGTCCGGCGGGCGCCTCCAGACCTAGGTGGATGCCGCGCTGGGCCGCCTGGAGCTGGTGGTTCTCCAGCAGGTCGTCGAGCAGTTCGAGTAGGTCAAAGCGGCGCCGGCGTTGGTGGGAGGCCAGGCCGGGTTCGAGCCCCTGCTCCTGGCGGGCGAGAAACAGCAGGTCGTTGAGCAGGGTCCCCATCTGGGCCGCCAGGCGATCGACCTGGGCCAGTAACCGGCGGCTGGCCGGATCGAGCGAGTCTGGGGCGGCGGCCAGCAGGGTGCGCAGGTTGGTGAGGGGGTGGCGCAATTCATGGGAGGCCTCGCCGCTGAACCGTTGCAGGGCTTCCACCTGCTGCTGCAGGGGGGCGAAGGCGGCTTGAACCATGCGCCGCCCCACCACCAGGGCCGAGAGGGTCGCCACGATCGCCCCCAGTAGCAGGCCCCGTTGCAGCCGGCGCAGGTCCGCCAGGGCGGCCTGGTTCGAGAGGGCCACCCGCACCGAGCCGCTGAACTGGGGCACTCCGCCCCGGCTGGGCCCTGCCCCAGGGGCCTGGTGCAATCCCTGGCCCGAACTCGATCCTTGGCGGGACTGGGTGTACACCGGCTGCCACAGGCTGATCCCCCCAGGCCAGCGCTGCCACAGGGCTGGGCGCGGGCGGCCCGGGCCAGCGAGTCGCCCTGGCGCCTCGCGATGTCCTGTTCCCTTGGGCCTTGTCCCCGATCCCGATCCCGATCCAGATCCAGATCCAGATTCAGATTCAGATTCAGATTCAGATTCAGATCCAAGTCCTGAGCTCGGCCCAGGCACGCTCCCTCTCCCAAGGTCAGGCAGGGGCGGCACGGCCAGCTGGCCCTGGTCGTTCAACAGGCGGCCTTCGGCGTCAAACCACTGGAGCCGCTGGGGGTTGCGTTCCGGCAGGGCCACCACGGTCCGATCGTTGTTGAACTTGCGGGCATTGCCCACCTCATGGGCCTCGTGGGCGATTAGGGGCAGCTGGGAGGCGGCGCTGGCGGCCAGCTGACTGAGCTCGCCGCGCAGGTCCTCCTGGCGTTGGGCAGCGATGCCCCCATAAACCGCGGCGGCAAAGGCCCCGAGCACCAGTAGGGCAAAGCCGGACCCCTGCAGCCCCAGGCGCCGCTTCAGCCGCAAGGGATCAGGCGAGGGCGTTGGGGTTGAGGCGATAGCCAAGGCCGTAGACGGTTTCAATCAGATCGGCCCGGCAGCCGGCGCTGGTCAACTTGCTGCGCAGGTTACGGATGTGGGCCTTGATCGTGGCCTCGCCCACCTCCCGGGAGCTGGCTGAGCTGCCCGTGAGCAACTCCTGTTTGCTGCAGCATTGGCCCTGGCGCTGCAGCAGCAATTCCAGCAACAGCGCTTCCTTGCGGGTGATCCCCAGGGGCTGGCCTTCGATCCAGAGGAGGCTCTGGCCTGGGATCAGGCGCAGGGGCCCCCAGCTGAGATCGACGTCCAGGGGCCGGCCCCGGCGCCGCAGCAGGGCCCGCAGCTGGGCCTGCAGCACGGCGGGTTCGAAGGGTTTGACGAGATAGTCGTCGGCGCCGCCATCAAGGCCGCGCACCTTGTCGCCACTGGCATCGCGGGCGGTGAGCATCAACACCAGGGGCTGGTGACCGGGCTGCTGGCGCAACCTGCGGCAGAGCTCTAACCCATCGAGGCCCGGCAGGCCCAGATCCAGCAGCACCAGATCAAAGGGCTGGGCTGCGAGCAGGGCCAGGGCCGAGGCGCCATCGCCACTGCCCTCACAGGCATAGCCCCAGCGCCCCAGCAGCTGGATTAGGGCGCTGCGCAGCTGGCTGTCGTCCTCAACCACCAGGAGCTTCAAGCCTGCCCAACTCTTGTGTCCAAGCCCTACCAGGCTGCCATGGACGTCGCTGGCTGGCCCTGGTGGTGGTCCCCCAGGGGCAAGACCCAGGGGATGGGCCGACGATCGTTCAGCCTGACCCCTGACCCCTGCCCCAGGCTCAGGGGTCAGGCCCCGGGCCTGCTTTAGCGGCCCGGGGCCTGCTCCGCGGCGGAGAGGGGCCGGCCTGTGGGCGAGGTCGTGGGCCTGGCGTTCGGGGCGGAGCTGGGGCTTTGCCCCTCAGCCGGGGTGGGGGCGGGGCTGCCCATGGCGGCACCGATCGAGCGGCAGTAGGCCACCGGATCCGCTTCGGCGGCTAGCCCGAGGGCTTTGCGCAACAGCTCGATCTGTTGCACGGTCGCCTGGCCGAGCTGGGCTTGGGCCTGTTCGCAGGCGGTGCGCTTCCAGGCATTGGGATCGGCGCAGCCGGCTAACCCCGCCACCAGCGCCAGCCCCAACAGAGCCAGGGGCGTGGCGCCCCGTCCGGTTCTGCCTGGGCTGGAGAGGGAGCCCAGGCCCAGTCGCCGCAGGCTGGACTTGTCGATGGGACGTGGATCCAGGTTGGCCATCACTCACTCCAGAGCCGGCCCCATCCTGGGTCCAAAAAACGACCAGTCAGCCAACCTCGGCAGCTCTACAGCAACTCTTGTCACGCCAGGGCAGACACATCCAGCGATTGCCGGGGCTGCTGCGTTGGCCGTGGCCCGCCGATCCCAAGCCTCAGGAGGGCGGCTCCAGCTGGATCGTGCTGTGGGCGATGCCCAGTTCGGCCAGGCGTTCCTTGGCCTGGTGCAGCAGGTCCATGTCATCGACGTCCAGGGGCCGGCGCACCATGTGGGCGGTGAGGGCGATCTGGGAGGTGCTCATGCCCCAGACGTGCAGGTGGTGCACATCGAGTACCCCGGGCAGGCCCCGTAGGACCTGGTCCACCGCGGCCATCTCAATGCCTGGCGGCACGGCATCGAGGGCCACTTGCATGGCATCGCGCAGCAGGCCCCAGCCGGTCCAGGCCACGGCCAGGCCCACGGCGATGCCGGTGGCGGCATCGAGCCAATACCAGTGGGTCAGCCCCACGACGATGGCGCTCAGCAACACGGCCGCCGACACGGCCGCATCGCCCAGCAGGTGGATCACCGCCGCCCGGCGGTTGAGGTCGTGGCTGCTGTCGTGGCCGAACAGGCGGGCCGAAAACAGGTTGACGGCGATGCCGAGGGCGGCGGCCCAGGCCACCGGCGTGCTGATCACCTCGGTTGCGGCGCCGAGGCGCTTGATCCCCTCCATCAGCACGACGGCCGAGGCCATCAGGATCAACACCGCATTGGCCAGGGAGGCCAACTGGGTGCTGCGGCCATAGCCGTAGGTGAAGCGTTCATCCGGGGCTCGGCTGCTGAGCCGTTCCGCCCCCCAGCCGAGCAACAATCCGGCCACATCGCCCAGGTTGTGGACCGCATCGCCGATCAGGGCGAGGGAGCCGAAGCCAAAGCCGATCACCAGCTGCAGGGCCGAGAGGCCACTGTTGAGGATCACGCTCCAGCGAAAGGCCGTCGCCGAGCCGCTGCGGTGCTGGTGCTGACGCGGATGGGGCTGGCGCTGGATCGCCACCGCCGGATGGCTCGCCGAGGCGCCAGGGCTGTTGTTGCCTGCAGGGCTTTGGTGGGGACCCGGGCCATGGTTCTGAGAATGACCCGGGTTTTGAGCATGACCCGGGTTGTGAGAATGACCCGGGTTGTGAGAATGACCGTGGTCATTGGGCTGGGCCATGGCTCCTAGGCGGGGCGGCGGGTCACAAGGGCTGCCAGCAGGGTTGTAATCACCGCGCCCGCAACCACCGTGATGATCTGGGGAGTCTGCAATGGGGCCAGGCTTAGAAACGGCATCAGCCCAGGGATCGTCAGCAAAGCCAGCCAGAGGCCAACGCCTAGGGCCGCGCCGGCGGCGCTGAGCCGGCTGGCCCGATCACCGTTGAGCCAAACCAGGGAGCCACTGGTGAGCAGCAGTAGCGAAAAGACCAGGCTGCGGCGCAGCGCCAGATCGCTGTTGGGCCAGAAGGCCAGGGTCAGGGCCGCCAGCATCACCACCGCCCCCTGGCTGAGGGAGCGGCGCCAGGTGGCTGGCCCGAACAGGGGCGCCGCGGGCGGGCGCAGTGGCTGGCGCATCAACTCCGGCGCCCCAGGCAGGGCTTCAAACACCACCGTGCAGGCCGGATCGATGACCAGGTGCAGCAGGGCGATGTGCACGGGCAACAGGATCAGGCCGGGCCCGGGCCAGAGCAGGGGCACCAGGCCCAGGGCTGCAATCGGCAGGTGGATCGCCAGGGTGTAGCCCAGGGCCCGGTGCAGGTTGGCATCGACACGCCGTCCCAGGGCCAGGGCCCCCACCAGGTCGCTGAAGGTGTCGTTGAGCAGCACCAAATCGGCCGATTCCCGGGCCACGGCTGTGCCCCGTCGCCCCATCGCCACGCCGATGTCGGCGGCCTTCAGGGCTGGGGCGTCATTGACGCCATCGCCGGTCATGGCCACCACTTCGCCGGCCGCCTGCAGGGCCTGCACCAGCATCAGCTTCTGCTGGGGCATCACCCGAGCGAACACCGATACGCTCGCCACCTGTTCCGCCAGGCCAGCGGGGCCCAGGTCCGCCAGATCGGCGCCGCAGAGCACCGGTCCCGGCGGCAGGCCGGCCTGATCGGCGATTGAGCGGGCCGTCACCGGACCATCGCCCGTGATCATCACCACGCGCACGCCGGCCGAACGGGCCATGGCGATCGCGGCGGCGGCATCGGCGCGCAGGGGATCGGCCAGGGCGATCAGGCCCACCGGTTCAAAGAGGAAGTCGTGGACGTTGCCGGGCGGCTCGCCCGTGGCGGGCAGGGGCTCGCCTCCATGGAGCCGGGAGCCATCAAGCCCCTGGGCCACGGCCAGCACCCGCAGCCCCGCTGCGGCGAGTCGGTCGGCCGCCGCCAGTAGGCCCTTGGCCTGCTCCGCTGGCAGGTGGCAGAGGTCGGCGATGGCCTCGGGCGCCCCCTTGGCTGCCAGTTGGCTGTTGCCGCCGCCCGCCTGCCAAAGCCGCGAAAACACCAACAAGTGGCTCTGCAGGGGGTATTCCCGCTGCAGGGGCCAATCCGGGTGGAGGTGCTCGCTGCCATCGAGCTCTTCGGCAGCCAGGCCCTGGATGGCCCGTTCCATCGCATCGACCGGATCGCCGCGGCTGGCCAGCACCGCCAGCTCCACCAGCCGGTGAAAGGGCTCAGCGAGGGGTTGGCCCCGCTGCCACAGCTCCTGGTCGGGCCAGGTGAGCAGTTGCTGCACCCCCATGCGGTTCTCGGTGAGGGTGCCGGTCTTATCGACGGCCAGCACCGTGGCGCTGCCCAGGCTTTCCACCGCCGCCGGCCAACGGGCCAGCACCCCGATCCGGGCCAGGCGCAGGGCGCCGAGGGCCAGGAACAGGGCCAGCACCACCGGAATCTCATTGGGCAGCAGGGCTAGGGCCAGGGCCAGGGCCGCCAGCAGAGCATCAGACCAGGACCCGCCTACGGCCACCTGGGCCAGGGCCAGGGCCACGCATAGCCCCAGGGCCCAGAGCGTCAGCCGCCCGGTCAGGCGCCGGGTCTGCCGTTGCAGGGGGGTGGGCGGCGGCTGAACGCTGGCCAGGCTGGCGCCGAGCCGGCCCAACTCCGTGGCTCCGGCCACGGCCACCACCTCGGCCCAGCCCCGGCCACTGGCCACCAGGGACCCCGCCAGCAGCAAGCTGCCGGGGCTTGATTTCTCCACCGGTAGGGATTCGCCCGTGAGCAGCGACTGATCCAGCCACAGGCCCAGGGCTTCAAACACCCGGGCATCGGCCGCGACCCGGTCGCCCTCCTCCAACCGCAGCAGATCGCCGAGTTCCAGTTGGTCCGCGGCCAGCTCCAGGGCTACGCCCGCCCTGCGTACATGGGCCTTGGGGGCCGACAGGCGCGCCAGTTCGGCTAGGGCCCGGTTGCTGCGCTGTTGCTGCAGGGCATCAAGCAGGCTGATCGCCACCACAAAGACCAGCAAAATCGCCCCATCCACCGGCTCACCGATCAGGCCGTAGATCAGGGCGCAGGCCAGTAGCAACAGGTTGGTGGGCTCCAGCAACCCCATGGCGGTGTGAGGACTGCCCCTTCGTTAGCCGGGATTGGCTGGGGCGCCGGGGATTGGCGGCGCCTGCTGGCGTTCCGCTGTGGATGCACGGCGGGATCGAGCAGCTCCAAGACCTAAGGGCCCAATGCGGGCGATGCCCCGCGGGCCCTTAGGGGCTCGATGCGCCCCAGCCAGAAAGGGGCGATCCCCTCCAGACCCAAGGGGGAGATCAACCCCCCGGGTCGATCAGACGTGGGCCGCCCCCCGCCGGCGCCAGAGCCGCACCACCTTTTCCGCCTCTAAATAGACGAAGAACAGGGCACTGACGCCCACACAGATGCCCAACTCTTGGAGACTTAAGGGTGTGGTTCCAAAGAACCCCGAAAGCAGCGGCACATAGAGCAGGGCCAATTGCAGGGCCGAGGTCAACACCACCGCCCCGAGCAGGGCCGGGTTGGAGAAGGGCGCCACCTGGATTAGGGGCCGCTCGCTGCGGGCGGCCAGGGCATGGCCCATCTGGGCCAGGCAGAGGGTGGTGAACACCATCGTCTGCCAGGGGGCGCTACTGCGGGCGGCGTAAGCCATCAGGGCAATGGTGATCGCAGCGAAGACCAGGCCAATGCGCAGGATGTAGCGGCCAATGCCCCGGGCGAAGATCGATTCCCCAGGCTGGGCCGGGGGCCGCTGCATCAGGCCGTCTTCGCCGGGCTCGAGGGCCAAGGCCAGGGCCGGTACCCCGTCGGTTACCAGGTTCATCCAGAGAATTTGTAGGGGCGAGAGCGGCACCCCGGTGAGACCGAGCAGGGGCGCTGCAGCAATCGTGATCAATTCACCAACATTGCTGCCCAGGATGTATTTCACGAAGCGGCGGATGTTGGCATACACCAATCTTCCTTCTTCCACCGCACTTACAATCGTGGCGAAATTATCATCCAATAGCACCATATCGGCCGCTTCCTTACTCACTTCCGTGCCGGTGATGCCCATGGCCACACCAATGTGGGCCTGCTTCAGGGCCGGGGCGTCATTGACACCATCGCCGGTCATGGCCACCACCTCGCCATTGGCCTGCAGGGCCTTCACGATGCGCAGCTTCTGCTCGGGCGGCACCCGGGCATAGAGGCTGCAGCGGCTCACCACCGCCTGTAGCTCGCTGTCGTTGAAGTCCTGCAGCTCGCGGCCGAGCACGACCTCGGCATCGCTGGCCGTTAGGCCGATGCTGGCGCCAATCGCCCGGGCCGTGAGGGGATGGTCGCCGGTGATCATCACCGGCCGGATGCCTGCGCCCCGGCAGGTGGCCACCGAGGCGCCCACCTCGGGCCGGGCCGGATCGAGCTGGGCCATTAACCCCAGGAACACCAGCTGGTCCGCCCCCTGCTCGGGGCCCTGGTGGTGGGGGGCGCAGGCAAAGGCCAGCACCCGCAGGCCGCAGGCCGCCAGTTGGCGGGCCTGTTCGAGCCACCAGTTGCGTTGCTCCTCGCCCAGGGCTGCCACCCCTGCTGCTGCCAGCCAGCGGTCACAGCTTGAAAGCACCACCTCCGGGGCCCCCTTGCTCAGCATCAACACCCTGGAACCGGCGGCCAGGGGGCCAAGGGGCGCCTGGAGCTGGCCGGCGGAATCCGCCACCCACACCGCCATCCATTGGCGTTCTGAGCTGAAGGGAATCTCCCCCTGGCGCGGGTAGGTGGCCCGCAGGCTGAAGTCGTCGATCTCCGCCTTGGCGGCAGCCACCACCAGGGCCCCTTCGGTGGGATCGCCCAGGATCCCGTAGCTGCCATCGGCCTCCCGCTTGAGTTCGGCGTCGCTGCAGAGCACCCCCGCCTGCAACAACAGGGTGAGGGCGCCTGGGGCGATGCCGGCGGGGATGGCGGCTGGGGTCTGAAGCTCCCGGGCGTTGAAGTCCCCCTGGGGCTCATAGCCCTGGCCGCTGACGGCGATCGCCTGGCTGCCGCAGCGCAGTTCTTCAACCACCTGGCGGTTCAGGGTGAGGGTGCCGGTCTTGTCGGAACAGATCACGGTGACCGAGCCCAGGGCCTCCACCGCCGGTAGGCGGCGGATCAGGGCAGCGCGCTTCACCATGCGCTGGGTGCCGATTGCCAGGGTCACGGTGATCACCGCCGGCAGGCCCTCGGGCACGATCGCCACAGCCATCGATAGGGACACCTCCAGCAAGTTGAGCAGGGGCTGACCCAGCAACCAGCCAACCCCGATCACAAGGGCCACCAGGCCCAGGGCCGAGCTGACTAGCACCGAGGCCAGGCCGTCAAGTCGTTTTTGCAGGGGGGTGGCCTCGCCGCCGGCCGTGTTGATCAGCTGGGCGATCTGGCCCAGCTCGGTGGCCATGCCCGTGGCCGTCACCACCGCCAGGCCCCGGCCACGCACCACTTCGGTGCCCTGAAACAGGCAGTTCTGCCGTTCCAGCACGGGGGTGCCTGGATCGAGCAGCAGGTCGGCCCGTTTGAACACGGCCTCGGCTTCACCGGTGAGGGCGGCCTCGCGCAGGCCCAGGTCTGCCAATTCCAGCAAGCGGCCATCGGCCGGCACCCGATCGCCAGCCTCCAGCCGGATCAGGTCGCCCGGCACCAACTGCTCACTGGGCAGGCGCTGCCACTGGCCATCGCGGCGCAGGGTCACCAGGGGCTGGGCCATCTGGCGTAGGGCCAGCAGGGCTTTCTGGGCCTGGCTTTCCTGCAAATAGCCGAGCAGGGCATTCAGCCCCACGATCAGCACAATCGCGATGGCGTCCTTGGGAAATTTCTGGGCGCTGAAGGCAATCGCCGCCGAGATGGCGGCCACCGCCAGCAACATCAACAACATCACGTTGCTGAATTGGTCCCAGAGAATGGCCAGGCTGCTGCGGCCTGCTGCAAGTTCCAGCCGGTTGGGGCCGCTACGCCCTAACCGCTCGGCGGCCTGGGCTGTGCTGAGTCCTTCAGTGGTGACCTCAAGCTTGGCTAGGCAATCCTGGGCACTGAGGCTGTGCCAGGGGGGCTGATCTAGGGGGTGCAAGCCAGGGCAACGCTTGGAGGCGTCACCTTAGAAAGTGATGCCGGTAGCTGACTGGCTGGGGTGAACAGACCCCTCAACCCTTGATGCAGATCGGCCCAGCGAATCAACACCTACATTGGGCTAATAGCCTGCAGTGCAGGGGGTAAGCTCAGCGCCCGCCCCTAGGATCACCATCTGTGATTGCTACGATCAACAGTGGTGATAAGCGGATATGGGGGGCTTGATCACCATCAGAGATTGGCAATCGTGATCGCTCCGATCACTGTCCTGAAGCCTATTAAAGGATCCGGGCTAAGAATTTGAACCGGGCTAGGAATTGTATCCAGGCCTGAGGAAGGATTTAAGGAACTTCCCTCAGCCGCTCCAGGCGCAGTTGGTGGTCCAGGCTGGTTAGGTGCAGATAGGCCAATAGCACCACCGACACCAGGCCCAGGGCGGTGGCGGCCGCAATCATGAACAAGATCACAATCTGATAGCGAACGGCGGCCGTCGGTGCGCCTCCCTGCAGGATCTGGCCGGTCATCATCCCGGGCAGGCTGACCAGGCCCATCACCATCATCGAATTGATCGTGGGGATCATGCCCACCCGGATCCCTTCGGCCACCAACTCGCGGCAGGCTTCCCAGCGGCTGGCCCCCAGGCAGAGACGCAGCTCCACCTGATCGCGGTGCGCCAGCAACGACTCCATCAGCCGATCGAGCCCCAGGGAGATTCCATTGAGGGTGTTGCCCAGCACCATTCCCAAGAGGGGGATCAAATATTGGGCCGCGAACCAGGGCTGGGGCCGGATGATCCCCAATAGGGCCGCTCCGGTAACCAAACTCGAGGCCGCTAGAACCGACACCAGGCTGTTCCAGTAGATGCCGGCAAAGCGGCGCCGGGTGCGCTGCACGGCCGAGAGGGCGGCGATGCAGGCCATCACCAGGCCCAGGCCCAGGATCGTGAGTGGATTCTGTTGGCGAAACAACCACTCGAGAACGCCTCCCACCAGCAGCAACTGCACCACCATGCGGGTGGAGGCGAGCAGCAGGGGCCGGCCCAGGCCCAGGCGCAGCAGGCTCGAGATCGCCAGGTTCAGCAGAATTAGTAGGGCGGAGAGGGCCAGGCTCCCGTCGCTGATTGGTAGGGCCCCCGCTCCACTCATGGGCCCAACTCCAGACGGCGATTGCAGCAGCGCTCCACCTGGTCGTGGTCGTGGCTGGTGAGGATCAGGGCCCGCTCGCCGCCGCGAAGCCACTGCATCAGCAGCGCCTCTAGTTTCAAGGTGGTGGCGCCATCGAGGGAGGCGCTCGGTTCATCGAGCAGCAGCACCACCGGATCAAGCTGGAGCAGGCGCAGCAGGGCCAGGAGCTGGGTTTCGCCGCCCGAGAGCAGGCCTGCGGCCTGGCCCAAAAAGGTTGGATCGCGGCCCAGCTGGGCTAACCAGGCGAGCAGCCGCTCCGGCTGGGGGCTGCGGCCCTGGTGGCAGCGGTAGGTCCAGGGCTCGGCCAGGTTTTGGGCCACCGTGCCGGCGAACACCGGCGGCCGCTGGGCCAGGTAGGCCACCTGGGCCCGGTAGCGCGGCAGGGTCCAGGCCTGGGGTGGCTGGCCCCGCAGCAGCACCTGGCCCCCGTCGGGGGGATCGAGCCAGGCCAGCTGGCGCAGGAGCAGGGTTTTGCCGCAGCCGGCCGGCCCCACCAGGGCCAGCCGCTCTCTGGCTCGCAGGTCGATGCTGATTCCGTGCCAGAGCAGTCGCTCACCCAGCCGTTTGCGGAGACCTTGGGCCAGCAGCAACGGGCTCGTCATCGGTGCCTCCGGGCCCGTCCATTCTCGCGGCCGCGGCGATGGGCGATGGTTCCCCGCCGCATCGCCGGTGAGACCGCCACCAGCTCCCTGCCACGGCCCGGTCCACTCCAGCGCGGCTGCAGATCCGCCAGATTGCCCCCTCCCCCAGCGCCTAGACCATGACCCCAAGCAAGCAGGAGATCCTGGCCGCCTCCAGTGGCTGGGTGGCTGTGCTCCTCAATGTGATGCCGGGCCTGGGCACGGGCTACATCTACCAACGGCGCTGGCGCGCCTACTGGTTCACCTCGGCCCTGGCCACCAGTTGGTTTGTCGCCGGTGCCCTGCTCGGCGGCCAGGACGACGGGGCCTTGAGCCAACGCCACCAGCTGGTTGGTCTAGCCGGATTGCTGCTGCTGGCCGGGATCACAGCGGCGGAAGCGGGCCTGACTGCCCGGCGCGTCCGCGAGGGTGTAAAGGAGTTGTAGCCCCACTTACAACAGCGCCCATCTGTAGGCATGAGCATGGGCTTGCTGCAGGATGCAACGCCTGCATAGATCGTGATTGTGTTGTTGGGTGAGGTTGCTAGAGGTTTAATTATGCTGTATATTGAGTGCCAAAATGCAGCGTATCAAGACGCGTGGTCACTCCGGAAGAATTGGAAGCCCTCGACCTGATGTGCTGGCTGCATCATGGCGAGGATGCGGCCCTGCTTAGCTACTGCAACCAAAGCACAATCAGTCGGCGCAGCCAGAATACCCTAAAGGTTTTCAACCTCAAGCCCAGCCGCGATCTGGGCTTCCATGGGCAGGGGGTTCAGCACAGCTTGTTGCAGATGGAACGGGAGGTGCACCAGCTCTATCGCCTGATTGGAGGGCGCCGGCTCAGGTTGCATGCACCCTATTGGGCGAGTCGCCTATTGGATGGCCAGTTGGACGCAGACTGGATGATGAATCCCGCCAGGAAGAAGGAGCCGGTAGGGGCGGCCTTGAGGTTGTTGGAAGATCGGGTGATTGATGCCATGATTACTGAAACTAGTCAGCGACCAGCAGATGACAACCCCAAATTTGTTTGCTTTGACCTTTACGAGGTTCCCTTAATTCTTTGCGCGGAAGGTTTGACTGAAAAGCAAGCTAGTAACCCCCTTTGTTCCGAGACAAGTCTTAGTTCGGGCGATGTCAGAAGCTTGTCGCGTGTAAAACCCCAGGGATTCCTTTCGCCGGAAAGTAAGGGGTGCGTCGTTCAATTATTTAATCATCTTTATGGAGATAGCCAGGATGCTGATTGCGGATCTGATCAGTTGCTTGAGGATCGTTCTTCAGTGACTTTTTTTATGGCGCATCACCCCTTGGCCTTTGAAGACTTTGGCCACTACAGGCGGATTGATTATGACTGTGGTTTTAGGGCTAAAGAATCGCTTGTTGTTTTGCGCGGCTTAGAGGAGAGCCCGCAAGTGCTTCGCTTGCTAAAGATGCTTTCAAGCTCCTATCTCGAGCCCCTAAGGCAGTATGCTGATGTGATCATTAATGAAGCCGTGATGTAGGTAATTCCAGTGAGTTGTCATGGTGTTTTATTGGCTTTTCTGGTCATGGTGCATCCCATCTGTCCCTCCTAGCCCCTTCACCCACGCAATAGTTTTAGACTGCTATGTCTGATCTTCAACGGGTCACTAATCTACAGTTACCTTTCCTCAGTTGGAAGGCGGTGATCGAGCGTGATCCCCAGATTTCTGCCCGTGATATCGCCAAAGTTTTGCCGATTAACGACTACCTGCCCCTGGGGGGAGCCGGCCAGTTTTGCTACCGCTCTGCCGCGCTTCAAGTTGGTGAATTGACCCTGGCCGCCGTGGCCCATACCAATGTCAGTGTTAGTGCTCCGGCGATAACCAGTGCCAACGCCACATTTTTGCTGCCCTATTCAGGGATGGCCGTGAGTCATAGCCATGGCCAGCAGGTCACTTACCAGCCGGGTCAGGCCGTGCTCGTCTCCCGTGCAGGCCTATCGCGCACGGAGACCAGCGCCTATAGCGGTGTAGCCCTTCGCATCAGCCATGCTGCCCTCGAGCGGGTTGCCCGCGCCATGGCCCCCCATCATTTTCAAGAACGGGATTTCCTTGCAGCGATCAGCGGCTGCCGGGTCTTTTCCCTTGAGAAACGAACCGAGGCGATTCTGCTCAACCAGATCCGCCACCTGACCACTCTGGTTGATCCCCTGCTGGAGCCCACTGGCCAGCTGCAGAGCTGGTCTTGTTTGGACGACCAGCTCTGCAGGCGACTTGTCGCCCTGTTACTGCCGGCGCTGATTGAACACTCCGCTGGCGAGGCGTACCGGTATCGGGAGGGGGCCCACAACAGCCGATTAGACGCCCTGATAGACCACATGCGCGCCAACCTGCATGGGCCCCTGGGGCTGAGTGAATTGGAAAGCCGCAGCGGTTATTCCAGGTTGGTGCTGCAGCACCTTTTTCTGCGTCATTTTGGTTGCACACCGCGGCAATGGATTCACCGGGAGCGGCTCCGTTGCGCCGAGCGCAGTCTCAAGGCCTGAAATCTTGGGCTTCCCCCCCTAGCCCGGCAAGATTCCGCCTTCGACCGAAGTCTGATTGGTCTGGGCAAGCTTGATTGGCCATGGGGCCCTACGCCGAGGCCCAGTCCCGTTCCAGACCGATCCCTTGATGGCCGTTCCCCTGGCAGACTTGGCTCCAGCAGGCACTCCCCGTTCTGCCGGGCTGGGGGAGACTGGCCCTAGCCAAGACAGGACTTTCGCCAGCCATGGCCGTGGATTGGGCAGCATTGGAGCAAATTCGGGAACTGGCCCCCTGGTTTGGCAGCGAGGGCGCCAGGTTTCGCCAGGAGATTGAACACGACCTGATCCCGTTGCAGGCGATTGGGCCCCAGGATCTCGACAACTTGGCCCTGCTGCGGGTGCTGGAAGTCACCAACGGTTGCGCCCAATGGGGCTTCCGCCGCCAGGATCCAGGCTGCCTCAGTGCCGACCAGGCCCGCGATTGCATGCGCCAGGTGATCGGTTTCATCAAGGACAAGCGCATTGTCCTGCCCGGGGGCGGCACGGTTGGTTTCAGCCCAGCGGTGGAGGACCTGATTGAATCGGGCCGAGAGCTTTATTCCAACGCTTTCAAGCGCAATCAGGCCGGCGCCCAGCGCGCCTATTACGCCGCTTCCACTGCCCAGTTCATCGCCTATGGCCCCGAGCGTTTGAAGGGGGCCATGGCTTTGGTGAACCAGGAGTTTGAATCCCTTTTCACAGCCGTTTGGATTGCCAGGGGGCAGCGTTACATCGCCCCCTATCTAGGGGCGTTACTTTAGTGCCTCACCAAGGTATCGCCCTTTAGCGATTGCCTAAAAGCAGGGAAGTTCAGCGCATTTGGATGGCGTTGAGCCTGTCCCGGAAGCTGCTCGAACCACTCTCGGCTGGTAAATCATTGTCCTGTTGGGAGTCGCGCTCCACCGGCAAGCTGGCTTCTGGGCTAAGGGCACTGCCCGTGGTGGAGGCGGAATTGGAACTAGAGCGGCCCCAGGGGCTCGCTCTGGCGGCCGGGGCCGCCCAGCTCTCGGTCAAGGGAGCCACCGGTAGGGGCGCAGCGGCGCTCGGGGCCTGGGCGCTAGTGGATACCGCGGCAGCAGAAGCACCGGAGGAGCGGCGGCGTCCGTAGCCCTGGGAGCGCAGGTCTAGGGGCTTGCCGGTGGCTGGTCCACGGCTGCTGGCCTGGTCGGCGGGAGAGGGGGCCGCCCGCTTGATCGGATTGGCCTTTAATTCGCTGCGCACCTGATTGAGGAGCCGGAAGTGGCCGGTTGCATTGAATTTCCGCAGCAGCGCTGGGTCCCAGGCCATCGGCCAAACAAACGTGTCGTTGAAACAACCTTAGGGGATGGGGCCCGGCTAGGAACCTGTGATAAATTGTTGCGGTACCAAGTGGAAGTCGTTCCGACTACGTCCTTGTCCGCCTAGGCCGGGCTGGCCCATGGGGGTCAACGCCCGTTTTGAGTCAATGATGGTGACTCAAGGGTCTGGGTTGTGGGGGTCGCCTAGTGCGGCCTTGGCAACGACCTTCCTCCTGGCTGAATCTCCACGCGTTTCCCCCACCGATCCCATGACCAGCACCGGTTGCCTGCGGGTTGGCCAACAGGCCCCTGATTTCACCGCCACGGCCGTGGTGGATCAGGAGTTCAAGACCATCAGCCTGTCTGATTACAGAGGCAAGTATGTGGTTCTGTTCTTCTATCCCCTCGATTTCACCTTCGTTTGCCCGACTGAAATCATCGCCTTTAGCGATCGCTACGGCGATTTCACTAGCCGCAACACGGAAATCCTTGGCATTTCGGTGGACAGCCAATTCAGCCACCTGGCCTGGATTCAGACCGAGCGTAAAAGTGGCGGTATCGGTGATATCAGCTACCCGCTGGTCGCCGATCTCAAGAAAGAGATCGCCAGCGCCTACAACGTGCTCGACGAAGATGCTGGCGTGGCCCTGCGCGGCCTTTTCATCATCGATCCCGATGGCGTGATTACCCACAGCACGATCAATAACCTGCCCGTTGGCCGCAGCGTTGATGAAACCCTGCGGGTGCTGCAGGCCTTCCAGTACGTGCAGTCCCACCCCGATGAGGTCTGCCCCGCCAACTGGACCCCCGGCGAAAAAACGATGAAGCCCGATCCCGTCGGCAGCAAGGAATTCTTCGCCGCCGTCAACTGAATTCATCCCCCAGCCGCTGGCTAAGCCCAGCGGCGATCAGCCCGGTCCCGATCGACTTAAGCCGATCGGTCCGGTCCCCAAAGGCCCCTTCGGGGGCCTTTTTTCATGGTCAGATTTGGCCTGCTTGTGGGCAGGAGCTAGGGCCTGGCTGGTTTGAATCCACCCTTGGCCCCCGCGGCCCCTTAGCCCAGCAGGCTGGCCAGGAGCCGATGGCCATCGAGGCCCCCGGTGGCGGGATCACAGGCCCTCTCCGGATGGGGCATCAGGCCGAGCACCGTGCCGGCCGGATTGGTGAGGCCAGCCACCGCGCCTACGGAGCCATTGGGATTGGCCTGGTAGCGCAACACCACGCAGCGCGAGTCCTCCAGTTGCTGCAGCTGGCTGGGATCCACCTGGTAGCGCCCCTCGCCATGGGCGATCGGCAGGCGGATGGTTTCGCCGTCCCCATAGCCCTGCAGCCACTGGCAGTGGCCAGGAGACACCTGTAGGGGCGTGTCTTCGCAGAGGAAGTGGAGCTTTTCGTTGCGGGTCAGGGCGCCTGGTAGCAGCCCCATCTCGGTGAGCACCTGGAAGCCATTGCAGATCCCAAGCACCCGTCCGCCCCGCTCCACGAAGGCCGCCACTTCCTGCAGGATCGGCGCGAAGCGGGCAATCGCGCCGCAGCGCAGGTAGTCGCCGTAGCTGAAGCCTCCGGGGATGATCACCGCATCGAGGCCAGTGAGATCTCGCTCCTCATGCCAGAGGAACCGGGTCGGCACTCCCAGGCAGCCTTCCGTTGCCCAACGCACGTCCCGGTCGCAGTTCGAACCGGGAAATACCACCACCCCGATGGTCATCTCAGCCTTCCCCCACGGGGCTGGACGTGCCATGGGCCTGCCCGTTAGCGGCCAATTCCAGGGTCCAGTTTTCGATCACCGGATTGGCCAGCAGGCGATCGCTCAAGAGGCTGAGCCGTTCCCGCGCCGTGTCCAGGTCGGGGGCCTCAATCTCCAGCTCCACCGCCTTGCCGATCCGTAGCTTGGCAATGCCCTCAACGCCTAAGCGGCTGGCGGCAGAGCGGGTGGCCTCGCCGGCGGGATCGAGGACCGATGGCCGCAGCGAGACCAGAACGCGGGCGGAGTAGACGGGCACCGGACCTCCAGGGCAATTGTTAAATCTTGGCAGGCCGGCCGCAGGCAACCAGCCTTGATCGCCAGTGTGGAAGATCTCTCCTGCCGATCGGCCATGGCCCCCTGGCTTGCCTTGGCGCTGGTCGCCGGGCTGCAGGGCCCCTGGTCGCTGATCCCAGCCCAGTTTCCCGCGGCCACCCTCTCGGCAGTACCTAGGCCGGTCCCCCCGTCGGCCATGGGCCAGCAAGCCTTGCCTTTGCAATGCCGCAGGGCCTCGGGGCCCTGGCGGACCTGCCTGCTCACGATTGAAAGCCTGGGCCGCCACTGGTGGTTGCAGGTGGGCCGGGAGCGCTGGGTGTTGCGCGCCGATGGTCGGGGCGGAATGACCTTGCAGGAGGGCCTTGGGCCGGCGCGGCCGGTGCAACCGCTCTGGCAGTCCGATCGCAGCCTCTGCTGGGACGGCCACTGCATCAAGGGGAGCTTCCCCCTCGATTGAGCCCAGCCGGCCCAATTGCCAGCTGGGCTGCCTGGGCTGGGTCTGGAACCCGGCAATTGCCCCTGGTGTGAATCCACCAGGGGCCCGCTCCTGGCCCAGCCCCGAGGGCAGCCCTAGGCCAGGCCAAGCAGGGCCCGCAACTCAAGCTCCAGGGCCGCCCCATCCACCTGCAAGCCCAGGGCCACCAGTTCCAGGCCCGGGGGGTGGTCCTGGTCGGCGGCGTGGTCAGCGGCGGCGGCCTTGGGGTCAAACCAGCACTCCAGCCGCGGGCCCACCGCCTGGATCTGCAGGGGTTGGGCCTTGCCAGCCAGCCAGGCCCGCCCCTTTAACCGCAGGAAGTTCTGGCGATCGATTTGGCTCCGCAGCAGGGTTTCGAGGGCCTGCCGATCGACAGGACCCTCCAGTCGCAGCGCCACCGATTGCATCGCCACATGGCTGTGGTCGTGATGCCCATGGTGGGCGTGATCGAGATGGTGCCCGTGATCGCCATGCCCGTGGTCGCCATGGCTGTGAGTGTCATGGCCATGGTCGCCCTGATCACGGTCGAGTCCGAGCAGCAGGGCCGCTGGCACCTGGCCCCGGGCCATGGGCAGCACCGTGACACCCGGACGCAGCCTGGCGGCCAACTGGGCTTGCAGGGCGGCGATCTGCTCGGCTTGCAGGCAATCCGCCCGGCTGATCAGCACCAGATCGGCCGCCACCAGTTGGTCGTCGAATAACTCTTCGATGGCGCTGAGGTGATCGAGGCTGGGATCGGCCAGGCGCTGGGCCTCAATCGCGGCTGGATCGCCGACCACGTGGCCCTGGGCAAGGGCCTCGCCATCCACCACCGTCACCACGCCGGTGACACGGGTGCGGGTGCGGATCTCGGGCCAACGGAAGGCCTGCACCAGGGGCTCGGGCAAGGCCAGGCCGCTGGTTTCGACGACGATGCCGTCGAGCTGGTCTGCGCGCTCCAGCAGCAGTTGCATCGTCGGCAGGAATTCATCCTGCACGGTGCAGCAGAGGCAGCCGTTGGCCAGTTCCACCACCCGGCCGTCCAGCTCCTCTTCGGGGCAGAAGCCGCAGCTACGAATCAACTCGGCATCGATGCCCACCTCACCAAATTCATTCACCAAAACGGCCAGCCGCAGGCCACTGCTTAAGAGCAGGTGGCGTAGCAGGGTCGATTTGCCGGCCCCGAGGAAGCCGGTCACCACGGTCACCGGCAAGCGGGAGAGGCCGGGTTGGGATGGGCTAACAGGGCTGGATTCGGGGGCCTGGGTTGCGATCTGGGGTGCGACGGCCATGGTCAGGGCACCAGGGCGGACCAGGCGAAGCTGGAGCCCACGCCGATCAGGATGCCGGCGGTCAGCCGCAGTTGGGCGGGGCTCAGGCCCGTGCCCCAGCGACGCACCAGGGTGAGGGCGGTGGTCAGCAGCAGCCCTTGGCTGATCAGCAGGCCCACCAAATAGAAGGCAATCGGGCTCTGTTCCCAGCCGATCACCGAGCCGCTGAGCACGTAGCCATGCAGGGCAAAGGCCGGCACCAGCAGCAAGGCAGGCAGGCGCTGCAGCAGCACCAGGCCCACCACCACTAGGGACAGGGCCACCAGGGGTTCGGCCAGGGGGATGCCGGGCAGGGCCAGGCCCAGGACGGAGCCGGCCAGCCCCGTGGCCAGCAGGCCGACCATCCAGCTGAGCCGTTTCTGCAGCCCCACCAGGCCCAGGGCCAGCAGGAAGAGCAGGTGGTCAGGGCCGAGCAGGGGATGGGCTAGGCCGCTGACCAGGCCACTCAAGGGCGATGGGGTCAGGTGGAACAGCCCCATTAAATGGTGGGCGGAAGCTGGAGCGCCAAAGAGGAGCTCAGATAGCAAAAGCAGGGCAGCCGCTCCGAGGGGGAGGGCTGCGCCGAGGCGAAGGTTGGTCATCCGGGAATCTGGTCCGAGCCAGGGATGGGGTGGGCTTCGGCGGGTGTTCTGACTGGGCTGAACCCTGAAGGATTCCGCTTCACAGCTGCGGGACAGCGCCGGACTCAGTGGCTGGTTTCCCAGCACCCCACCGGACTTTCCCCGTTTCCTCCCCTGGCTGGTCACCAGGGGAACCGAACCCGAAATCTAGGCTTCCCTTGGCCTAGCGACAGCCCAGGCTCTCGCGGGTGTCCACCCCCGTACGGGGGTTGGTGCCGCTAGCTCGGGCGCAGAGGGCCTTTTGCTGGGTTAGGTCGATCACGGCATCCGTGAAATCGGCCCCCTCGATCCGGGCGCCCGTAAAACGGCTTTGCATCAACATGGCGTTGCGCAACACGGCATCGCCCAGGTCGGCCTCGTCAAAACGGCTGGCGAAGGCCACCACATCCTCGAGATCGGCCCCGCTGAGGTTGCTGGAGCGCAGGTCGCTGCTGTTAAACACGGCTCCGCGCAGGTCGGCGCCGCTGAAATCGAAACCGCCGAGCTGGGCCTTGAGGAACTCCTGCTGTTGCAGGTTGCGGCCATGCATGTCGCTCTGCAGATCCACCAGGGATTTCTGGCTGCGCAGTTCCGGCGCCGTGATCGCCCAGGCCGCCGGCACCGCCATACCGCCCAGCAGGGCCGTGGCCCCGATCAACCCCACCAGCCCCAAGGCCAAGGCGGTCTGGCTCAGGCGCCTCAGGCCAGCGAAGCAGCCCAGCCAAGCCCTTGGAGTAGGCGCGCCGGCTGGGTCGGGCGGATGGGGCGTTCCGGAGCGGGACAACGGCAGCCCTAGCGTGTCGCTTCAAGTTATGGCAAGGCGCCACCCCACCGCGAAGCGATGAGCATGTCCCTGCGGGTGGTGGTTCCACCCCACCCCTTGATCGGCCACTGGCTGACCCTGCTGCGCGACCAGGACACGCCCACTCCCCTGTTTGCCACAGCGATGGCGGAACTGGGCCGCTGGCTCACCTACGAGGCCCTGCGCGACTGGCTACCCCACCGGCGGGTGGAGATTCACACCCCCCTGGCAGCCAGCGAAGGCAGCGTGATCGATCCGGCCGCTCCCCTGCTGGCCATCCCGATGCTGCGCGCCGGCCTGGGGCTCTGGGAGGGGGCCCGCACCGTGCTGCCCACCGCCCTGGTGGCCCATGTCGGCTACGGCAGCGACGCCGGCCTGGCGGCTGGATCGCCATCTCCGGCTGCCTACCTCGATGGGCTTCCCGCCGAGATCGGTTCCACCACGGGGGTGCTGGTGTTTGAGCCGCTGGTGGGCTCGGCCACCAACCTCCTGGCTGTGCTGGAACGGCTGGAACGCCTGGGGGTGGGCGGGCGCCAGGTGCGGGTGATTTCGGCCCTGGCCGCCGCGCCTGGGCTCAAGATCCTGGGTGAACGCTTCAGCGATCTCACGATCTATGCGGCCTGCATCGATGCCGAGCTCGATGGGCAGCAGCGGATCGTGCCCGGGCTGGGCGATGCCGAAGCCCGGCTGTTTGGAACCCTTCCCGGCCGCTAGGCCCCTGGGGCGGTGGCTGGCTTGGGGCAGCATGCCTAGGCTGACGCCAATTCAGCTCCCTTGGTTTCAGCGGCGATGCAGCAGCGCAGCGACAGCCAGTCCAACCTGATGATCAGCGCCATGGCGGGGGCCTTCCTGGGGGCCGCCGGCCTGGCCTGGTGGTTGCTGTCCCAGGCGGAGCGGCGCCAGGAGCTGCAGCGGCGGGTCCGTTCCCTGCGCTTTGCGCCCGAACTGCTGGAGTCTCCAGCCGATCGGCCCCTGGCCGAAGGGGAACTGCAGGACCGGGTGCAGCAGCTCAACCAGGCCATCGAGGATGTGCGCCGCCAGCTGGAAAGCCTCAGCACCGCCGCTCCTGCCGATCGCTAGGGCCCCTGCTGGGCCCCTTTTCTCCCTATTGAGGCCTGGGGGCCCGGCCGGATGAACGGCGGATCGGTAGGTTGCATGCCAGTGCTTTCCTGCCGGCCATGCTGCGTTCCGCTGCCATTACCCAGGGCTTCCAGCGGTCCCCCAACCGCGCCATGTTGCGGGCGGTGGGCTTTGGCGACGGCGACTTCAACAAGCCGATCATCGGCATTGCCAACGGCTACAGCACCATCACCCCCTGCAACATGGGGCTGAACGACCTGGCCCTGCGGGCCGAAGCCGCAGCCAAGGTGGCCGGTGCCATGCCCCAGATGTTCGGCACGATCACGGTCAGTGATGGCATCTCGATGGGCACCGAGGGGATGAAGTATTCCCTGGTGAGCCGCGAGGTGATCGCCGATTCGATCGAAACGGCCTGCAACGGCGAGAGCATGGATGGGGTGCTGGCCGTGGGCGGCTGCGACAAGAACATGCCCGGCGCCATGATCGCCATTGCCCGCATGAACATTCCGGCGATCTTTGTTTACGGCGGCACGATCAAACCAGGCAAACTGGCTGGCCGCGACCTCACGGTGGTGAGTGCCTTTGAGGCGGTTGGACAATTCGCCGCCGGGACTATCGATCAAGCCCAGCTCACGGCCGTGGAAAAGAATGCTTGCCCTGGGGCCGGCAGTTGCGGCGGCATGTTTACCGCCAACACGATGAGTTCGGCCATCGAGGTGATGGGCCTGAGCCTGCCGGGCAGCTCCACCATGGCCGCCGTTGATTCGGAAAAAGCCGATAGCGCCGCCCGTTCGGCCGAGGTGTTAGTTGAGGCGATCGCCGCAAATATTCGCCCGCTTGATCTACTCACCCGCGAGGCGTTTGAGAACGCCATCAGCGTGATCATGGCGGTGGGCGGTTCCACCAATGCGGTGTTGCACCTGCTGGCGATCGCCCGCACCGCCGGCGTGCCGCTCACGATCGACGACTTTGAAACGATTCGCCAGCGGGTGCCGGTGATCTGTGATCTCAAGCCCAGCGGTCGCTACGTGATCACCGACCTGCATGCCGCCGGCGGCATTCCCCAGGTGATGAAGCTGCTGCTCGATGCGGGCCTGCTTCATGGCGAGTGCCGCACGATCGAGGGCAAGACCCTCAAAGAGACCCTGGCCGCCATTCCCTCGGTGCCCCGGGCCGATCAGGACGTGATCCGTCCCTTGAGCAATCCCCTTTATGCCAAGGGGCACCTGGCCGTGCTCAAGGGCAACCTGGCCAGCGAAGGCAGCGTCGCCAAGATCAGTGGCGTTAAAAACCCCCAGCTCACAGGCCCGGCCCGGGTGTTTGAAAGCGAGGAGACCTGCTTGGCCGCCATCCTCGAGGGCCAGATCCAGGCCGGCGATGTGCTGGTGATCCGCTACGAAGGGCCGGTCGGCGGCCCGGGCATGCGCGAGATGCTCTCGCCCACCTCGGCGATCATCGGCCAGGGCCTGGGCGACAAGGTGGCGCTGATCACCGATGGCCGCTTCTCCGGCGGCACCTACGGCATGGTTGTTGGCCACGTGGCTCCTGAAGCGGCCGTTGGTGGCACGATTGGCTTGGTTCAAGAAGGGGACAGCATCACGGTGGATGCCCACCAGCTGCTGATCCAACTCAACGTGGATGCGGCTGAACTCGAGCGCCGCCGCACCGCCTGGATCGCCCCCGTCCCCCGCTACACCACTGGAGTGCTCGGCAAATACGCCCGGCTGGTGAGCACCAGCAGCCTGGGGGCTGTCACGGACCAGCCCTGAGGGCATGCGCGGCGGGCCGGGGTACAGGGCCTGCCCGCCAAATCGAGGGTGCCTTCCGGGGCTCCCCTAGGCCCCAACGACTAGCGCTCGGATGCGGCGGGCCAGGGCTTCCAGGGGCACGCCGCCCTCGGGCCGTTCGCAGCGTTCGCCACTCACCCCGTCCATCCAGACCGGGTGGGATCCCTGCCAGAGCAGGGGGGCTCCCTCATCGGCCAGGGTCACCAAGGTGAGGTGGATGTCGCTGCCGCTGCGGTAGAGCTCCAACTCCAGATCGGCCTGCTCGAGCCTGGCTCCCTCGGGGCTGCGGGGCTCAATCCGCACACAGAGATCTCCATCGGCGGCGTCGGCCTCGGGCAGCTCCCCCACCAGCCGCACGCCGTGCCGGTGGGGCTTGAGGCAGAGGTCGGCGGCGGCGGCTAATCGGCTGGCGAAGTCCTGCCAAGTCGTTTGATCGCTCCAGTCCATGGTGTCTAAGTCGGGCGTCAGGGCAGGGCCCGAATCGCCTGAATCCTCAGCTCCAGGGGGCCGGCTCGAAAGCCGCCGTTCACTCCCCCGTCATCGCCGAAGCGGGAATGGAGGATCTGCAACCGGGTAATGCGGGCTGGATCAAAGCGCAGGGGCAGCCCCACGGGCTTGGCGCGCACGCTGGGCCGCAGTTGGCTGAAGGGAATCCACACCCGGGTGGGCCCCTGGGCTTCGGTGCCGAATTCGGCCACCCAGCGCAACCCACCTGGAATCAATTCGGTGAGGCCGGCCAGGCCATCGCTGCAGGCGATGGCGAGCTTGTAGCGACGCCCATCCCCCTCCAGCTCGAGTTGCAGGCCGGCCTGGGTGGAGAGATCTAAGGGAGGGGAGAACAGGGGCGAGCGGCAACTGACAAAGCCACCCCCTTCGGCCACCACCTCCGCCGTCATCACCAGGCCAGTGGAGCCGCTCTGGCACTGGCCTTGGCTGCGGCCACCCATGATCGTGTCATTGAGGCTGTGCCAGCCGGCAAAGCCATCCCCCGCCACGATCAGCAGGGAGCCGTCGCCAGGGGGGCCTCCGCTGGGGCCAGGGCCTGGATCGGGATTGCTGCTGGCGGTGGGGCTGGGGGACACGGGCCTGCTGGTGCCGCCTGCTGCGGCAGTGGGGGGTGGGCTCACCAGTCTGGCGAGGGAGGCCCCAGGGGTGGGCCTGGACGGATTTGGCCCTGGGACGGCCAGGCCAGCCGGGCCGAAAAAAACAAACAGCAGACTTGGGGCTAGTCCTGGCAGGCGCCTGACCAGGACCCTGGCCAGCTCCCAGCGGGCGGTCCTAGGCGCCAGCGACCAGACCAGCCGCGGCGGCATCGGCCAGCACCAACACGGGCTGGCGCGGTTGCACCAGCTTGGCGGGGGTGCGCAGGGGGGATTCGGCTGGATCGAGCAAGCGCCTTAGGGCCTCCTGCTTGGCCGCGCCACTCACCAGGATGATCACCTGGCGGGCGGCGCTGAGCACCGGCGCCGTGAGGGTGATGCGCTCGAGGCCCTTGCCTTCGCCTACGGCGACGGCCCGATCGGTCACACCGGCGGCAGCGCTGCCGGGAAACAGGGAGGCCGTGTGGCCGTCATCACCCAGGCCCAGCAGGATCAGATCCAGCACGGGGGGATCACCGCAGAGCTGGCGCAGGGTTTGCTCGAAGGCCTCAGCTGAGGCCAGGGGGGTGTCCCGCTCGGTGGGCACCGGATGGAAATGGGCCTCCCGGGCCGGGCCCAGGGCCAGCAGGGTCTCGTGGAGCATGCGGGCATTGCTGGCCGGATCCTCGGGCCCCACCCAGCGTTCATCGCCGAGAAGCACATCGACCCGGTCCCAGGCCAGTTGTTCCTGGCCCAGCAGGCGGTAGGCCGCCGCCGGGGTGGTGCCGCCGGCGAGGGCCAGCAGGACCCTTTCGCGCTCGGCCAGGGCTAGCTTGAGCTGGCTGGCCAGGACTTCGGCGGCCCGGCCGGCGAGCTGGTCCTGGCTCGGGCTGATCTCGAGTTGGTAAACCACGCCAAGGGGACCCATTCCAGCCCCGCTCAATCGAGCCACTCGGTGTGGAAGCTGCCGGCCTGGTCAACCCGCTCATAGGTGTGGGCGCCAAAGCAGTCGCGCATGGCCTGCACCAGGTTTTGGGGCAGGCGGCCGGAGCGGTAGCTGTCGATGTAATCGAGGCTGCTGCTCAGGCAGGGCACGGGGATGCCGGCCAGGGCGGCGCCGGCCACCACCTGGCGCAGGCCGGGCAGCCGGCGGTTGATCTGCTCGGCGAACCAGGGGTCCACCATCAGGTTGGGCAGGGAGGTGTTGGCGGTGAAGGCGTCCTGGATGCGTTGCAGCAGGCGGGCGCGGATGATGCAGCCGCCCTTCCAGATCTGGGCGATGGCCGAGAGGTCCAGGTTGTAGTTGTGCAGGTTGGAGGCCTCCACCATCAGGGCCATGCCCTGGGCGTAGCTAGCGATGCAGGCCAGGATGCAGGCGTCCTGGAGGGGCGCCATGGCATCGGCCGGGCTGCCCAGGTTGATCGCCACCGGGGCGGGCGCCGCCAGCACGGATTCGGCCTCGAGCCGCTCGCTGCGCAGGGAGCTCATCACCCGGGCATTGAGGGCCGCATAGATGGTTGGCACGGAGATGCCCATCTCCAATGCGCTCACCACGGTCCAGAGGCCCGTGCCTTTCTGGCCGGCGGCGTCGACGATCTTTTCAACCAAGTCGGAGCCGTCCTGGGGATCGCGGGTGCGCAGACACACCTCGGTGATCTCCACCAGGAAGGAGGACAGTTCTTCGGTGTCGTTCCAGGCGGCCAGCACGTCGGCCATGGCGATGCCGCCCAGGCCGGCGGAGCGCTTCATCAGGTCGTAGGCCTCGGCCAGGATCTGCTCGATGCCGTATTCGATGCCGTTGTGCACGGTCTTGACGAAGTGGCCGGCGCCCCCGGGGCCGATGTAGGTGACGCAGGGGCCATCGTTAACCTGGGCGGCCATCTTGCGCACCAGGCTTTCGATCGCGTCGTAGGCACTGCGGGTGCCGCCGGGCATCATGCTCGGGCCCTCCAGGGCCCCCTTGGCGCCGCCGGAGACGCCCATGCCGATGAAGCCGAAGCTCTTGCTTTCCAGCTCGGCGACGCGGCGGTCGGTGTCGGTGTAGAGGGAATTGCCGCCATCAATCAGCAGATCACCCTCTTCGAGATAGGGGGAAATGGTGGCGATGGTGTCATCAATGGCCTGGCCGGCCTTGATCATCATCAAGATGCGGCGCGGTTTCTCCAGCTTGTCGACAAAGTCCTGGAGGGAGGTGGAGCCGATGATCGCCTTGCCCGCGCCCCGACCGGCCAGAAACTCCTCGGTCTTGGCGTAGGTGCGGTTGTAGACGACACAGGAAAACCCGTTGCGCTCGGCGTTGAGCACCAGGTTTTCCCCCATCACCCCTAGGCCAATCAGACCGAAGTGGGCTTTCTGCATTGTGATCCTGTCCTGGTGCGGATTCCGTCAGTGTGGCGACGGGCACCGTTGGGCGGAACCAAGCCCCCCGCATCTGTGAGGGACAGCGCACCGAAAGGGGCAGCCCCCGCTGGGGTTCTCCAACAGCAAAGCCGCCGCTGCCTCCAGATCGGGGGCCGCAGCGGCTCGATTGGGGATCCTTGATTGGAGCGGCTCCCGGAGCTGGGGGCGAGGTCTGGAGCCCACGGGCTCAGATCCAAGGCCCAGATCACGGGCAGACATCCCAAGCCCAGAGGCCGGTCTCAGATCACGGTGCCGTCGGTGATCGTCACGTTCTTGGCCACCACAACGATGCCATTGCGGATGTAGAAGCCCAGCTCGGGCCGATCTGCCTCTTCAACGTGGTCCTTGTTGACGATCGTGACGTTGCGGCCAATGCGCACGTTCTTGTCGATGATGGCGCGGCGCACCGTGGAGCCCTGGCCCACACCGATCGGCGTGCCGCCGCGCTCCCGCAGCACGGCCCGCTCTTCGCCGGACTCGAAGTAGTCGGCCCCCATCACCAGGGTGTCCTGGAGCACCACCTCGTCCTCGACCCGGGTCCGCACCCCGAGCACACAGTGGTGGATGCTGCAGGCCCGCAGCATCGAGCCCTCGCCGATGATCGACTGGGTGACCTGGGTGTCGAGCAGCTTGCTCGGGGGCAGATAGCGGGGCCTGGTGTAGATCGGAAACTTCTCGTCGTAGAAGGAGAAGGCGGGGTTGGGCTGGTCGGTGAGGGCCATGTTGGCCTCATAGAAGGCCCCGATCGTGCCGATGTCCTCCCAGTAGTCGTCAAACAGGTAGGTCTGCAGGCGGTCGCCCCGCTCCAGGGCGGCGGGAATGATCTCTTTGCCGAAATCGGTGAAGTTGGGGTTCTTGCTCAGCAGGTCGAAGAGGGTGTCGCGGCTGAATACATAGATGCCCATGGAGGCCAGGTAGGGCCGGCGCTCAGCCTCTTCCGCTGAGAGGCCCATCAGGGAGGTGTCCACCTTCATGGTCTCTAGGGCTTTGCCCTTGGGCTTTTCGCGGAATTCGCGAATGCGGCCGTCGTCGTCTGTGTGCATCAGGCCAAAGGACTCGGCCTGGGCCGCATCCACGGGCAGGGCCCCGACGGTGAGGTCGGCTCCGGTTTGGATGTGGTGTTCGATGAACAGGCTGTAATCCATCCGATAGAGCTGGTCGCCGGAGAGGATCAGGTACTGATCCACGTCCCATTCCTGGAACAGCCACTGGTATTTGCGCACCGCATCGGCCGTGCCTTCAAACCAGCTGGGGCTAGAGGGGGTCTGTTGGGCCGCCAGCACCTCGACAAAACCCTGGCCAAAGCCGGAGGAGAGGTTGTAACTCTGGCTGAGGTGACGGTTCAGCGAAGCGCTATTGAATTGCGTCAACACGTACATCTTGTTGATGCCGGAGTTGATGCAGTTGCTGATCGGAATATCAATCAACCGATACTTGCCTGCCAAGGGCACGGCCGGCTTTGCCCGCGTCTGGGTAAGGGGGAAAAGACGGGTCCCTGCTCCGCCGCCAAGGATGATGGCCAGGACTCGTTTCATCAGCGTTCTCCCCTTTGCACTGTCAGGGTTTGGCAACGGTAGGCGATCGGCTGGCCGGCGGAAGGCATGGCACCGCACATTGATGGAACTGGCTGCTGAGCGGGCAATTTCGGGCAGATCAGCTGTCTGGATTCTCCTCGCGCAGCTCAAACAGGCGCTCCAGCACGCCCATGGCCACGTGGCGCTGCTGACGGGGCTGGGGCGCCCGCAAATTGGTCACGGGGGTATGGAGAATCTTATTGATGATGCCCTTACTGAGGGCCTCCATCACCTTGCGATCACGGGAGGAGAGGTCGGGTCCCATGCGGCTCAGGGCCTTCTGTAATTCCTGTTCGCGAATGTCTTCCAGTTGGCGGCGCATGCGGTTGACCACCGGCACCGCTTCAAGGCCATCCCACCATTCCAAAAACAGGCGGGCTTCCTCTTCGAGCAGTCCCTCGGCCTCGGCGGCGATCTCGCGGCGGGCCTCCTGGTTGCGGGCCACCACCTCCTGGAGGTCGTCCACGTCAAAGGCACCCACGCCCTCGATGCCCTGCACATCAGAGCTGATGTTGCGGGGCACGCCGATATCGATCAGCAGCAGGGAGGAGCGCCGATTGAGGCGGTTGAGCCGCTCGGCATCAATGATCGGATCTTCGGCGGCCGTGCTGGTGAACACCAGGGAACAGGTGCTCAGGCAGTGGTCCAGGTCGTTGAGGGGGCGACATTGGACCGGTAGGTCGGGGAAATCGGCCGCCAGCAGTTCGGCCCGCTCCACCGTGCGGTTGAGCAGCACCACGCCGCGGCAACCCTTGGAGCCCAGGTGTTGCAGCAGCAGCCGCGACATCCGTCCGGCCCCCACCACGGCCACCTGCTCCTGATCAAGGGAGACCAACTCATCGAGACCGCGGCCCTGGCCCACCTTGAGCTGGGCCAGCTCCACGGCCGCCGAACTGATCGACACCGCCCCGGTGCCCAGGTTGGTCTCGGTGCGCACCCGTTTGCCGGTGCTCACCGCCTGGTTGAGCAAGCGGTTGAGAATCGGGCCAATTGAGCGATGTTCCTGGCCGAGCCGGAACATCTTTTTCACCTGGGAGAGGATTTGGCCCTCGCCCAGCACCAGGCTGTCCAGGCCTGCGGCCACCCGCAGCAGGTGGGCGACCGCCTCTTCATGGTGATAGGTGAAGAGGTGGGGAGTGAGCTCCACCAGATCGAGGCCCGATTGCTCGCTCAAAAAGGTGCCCACGGCCGTCACACCCTGCTCGGGATGGCGCAGCAGGGTGTAAATCTCCAGCCGGTTGCAAGTGCTGAGGATCGAGGCCTCCAGCACCTGGTCGTCAGCCCTCAGCCGCTGGAGGGAGTCCTCCATGGTCTGCTCAGCGATGCTGAGCCGCTCGCGGATTTCCACCGGAGCGGTGTTGTGGCTGAGGCCGACGACCGTGATGTGCATGAAGGGCGAACCTCGCTGGCGCTTGGGTGGGATCTGCGTCAGCGCAGGGCGATGCTCTTAGCGCCGTCCTTGATGTGCACCGTGTTGGTGAACCGGGCGGTGTTGTCGAGCGTACTGATGATCAGGCTGCTGGTGCGGGTGCAGTCCTTCTCGAACTTCACACCGTGGAAGAGCAGGCCGTCGGTGATGCCGCTGCCGGCAAACACCACGTTCTCACCGGATGCCAGTTCTTCGGCTTCATACACCTTGTCGATGTCGGTGATGCCCATCTCATTGAGACGAGCGATGTTGCCTTCCACCGTGTAGTCGGCCCACTCGGAGGTTTGAGCCACGGCAGGGTCATAGACCAGTTGGCCCTGGAAGTGGCCCCCAAGGGCACGCATGGCGGCGGCGGAAATCACGCCTTCGGGAGCCGCTCCAATGCCCATCAGGCAATGGGTGCCGCTGCCGGCGAAACCACAGGCAATGGCGGCTTGCACGTCGCCGTCGGAGATCGGCTTGACCCGGGCGCCGGTGGCGCGGATCTCGGCGATCAGGTCCTTGTGGCGGGCGCGGTCCATGACCACGATCACCAGCTCGCTGGCGGCCAGACCCAGGCACTCGCTGAGGATGGCGATGTTTTCGGTAGCCGATTTGCGGATGTCCACCTTGCCTTTGGCGGCCGGGGGCGCGGCCAGCTTCTTCATATAGAAGTCGGGGGCGTTGAACAGGCCACCGCGGTCGGAGGCAGCCAGCACGGCCATCGAGCCGTCCTGGTTGTTGGCGCAGAGGTTGGTGCCTTCGCAGGGATCCACGGCGAAATCAACGCCGGGGCCCGTGCCACTACCGACTTCCTCGCCGATGTAGAGCATCGGTGCTTCGTCCCGTTCGCCCTCGCCGATCACGATGCGGCCTTTCATTTGGATGGCGCCCATGCGGGTGCGCATCGCTTCGACGGCGGCGGCATCCGCCTCGTCTTTTTGGCCGAGGCCGGTGAGCTTGGCGGACGCGATGGCGGCCTGCTCAACGACCTCGAGAATTTCCTGGATAAGGGTGCGATCCACAGCAGTCCGGCGGGGGTGGGGGGCTTTGGCAGTTGGAGCGGCATTGCCGCGCCGCCAGAAGGCGCTGGGCTGGTTGGGCTGACAGGGCCGACGGCAGCACCGGCTTGCAAGCTTGGACAGTTTCGGCGCAGCTTCCAGCAGCCGCAGGGCCTCTCGGGCTTTTAGCGCCGCTCACTGTATCAGTGGCTCCCAACCGAAACCGGGCCGGGCCGATTCCTACAATTAAATCCCCTGTGCCCCGGTGGCCCCTCCATGAGCACCAAGCCCCTGGTGATCTCCCCGTCGATCCTTTCGGCCGATTTCTCCCGCCTTGGCGAGGACGTGCGTGCCGTTGACGAGGCCGGCGCTGACTGGATCCATGTGGATGTGATGGATGGCCGCTTCGTGCCCAACATCACGATCGGTCCCCTGATCGTCGAGGCCCTGCGCCCGGTCACGACCAAGCCCCTGGACGTGCACCTGATGATCGTCGAGCCGGAGCGCTATGTGGCCGACTTCGCCAAGGCCGGCGCCGACATCATCAGCGTCCAGGTGGAGGCCTGCACGCACCTGCATCGCAACCTGGCCCAAATCAAAGACCTGGGCAAGCTGGCCGGCGCCGTGCTCAACCCCGGCACACCCCTCGACACCCTGGAGTACTGCCTCGAGCTCTGTGATCTGGTGCTGATCATGAGCGTCAACCCCGGCTTTGGCGGCCAGAGCTTCATCCCCTCCCAGGTGCAGAAGATCGCGGCCCTGCGCCGCATGTGCGATGAGCGCGGCCTCGATCCCTGGATCGAAGTCGACGGCGGCATCAAGGGCAGCAATGCCTGGCAGGTGATCGAGGCCGGCGCCAATGCGATCGTGTCGGGTTCGGGAGTGTTTAACCAGCCCAGCTACGCCGAGGCCATTACCGGCATCCGCAACAGCCGCCGCCCCGTGGCCGTGGCCGCTTGAGCCTCCTCGGCTGGGCACCGGATTGGGACGAATCCAGCTTGGGCCCAGCCCAGAGCCCCTAACCGAAAGCCCCGGCGACCCAGAAGGGCTGCCGGGGCTTTTTGCTGGGTGGGCCCGCTGCTGCTGGCTCAAGGCAGAGTCGGGGATCGGTCCGCCCCAGGCCATCGCCGAGATGCAAAGGCCTCAGCTATCGAAGAACCAGCCATAGCTGTGCAGGCCGATTCCCAGCAAGTTGACGCCGATGTAGCAGACGCAGATCACCACCAGGCCAGCCACCGCCACCAGGGCTGGGCGGCGGCCCTGCCAGCCGCGGCTGAGGCGGGTGTGCAGGTAGGCGGCATAGACCAGCCAGCAGATCAGGGCCCAGGTTTCCTTGGGATCCCAGCTCCACCAGCTGCCCCAGGCCTCATTCGCCCAAACGGCGCCGCTCACGATCCCCACCGACAACAGCAGGAAGCCCACGGTGATCGTGCGATAGCTGAGGCTGTCGAGCTGCTCGCTGACGCCCATGGCGGCGCTCTGCAGGCTCAGGGCCGGGCTAGGTCCCCCAGCAGCACTGGCGGCCATCACGCCCTGGCGAAAGCCGCCGCTGCCGATTGAGCTGCTGCGCACCTCAAGGGCCTTGCCCCGCTCGGTAAACAACACCGCCATCGAGAGCAAGGAGCCCACCAGCAGGGCGGCGTAACTCACCATGATCACGCTGACGTGCATTACCAGCCAGCTGGAGCGCAGGGCCGGCACCAGCGGCGAGGCGGCCTGGAGCTGGTCGGGCAGGGCGAAGCTGGCAAAGGCCACGCAGCCCAGGCCCATGGGGGTGGCCGAAGCCGGCACCAGGGCCGAGGGCCAGGAGCGCTCCACCAGCAGTTGGGTCAAGGTGCAGGCCCAGGCGAGAAAACACAACGACTCGTAGAGGTTGCTGATCGGAAAATGGCCCGACTGCCACCAGCGCAACACCAGCTGGGCTGTGAGGGCCAGGTTGGCGCTGGCCACCAGCACGCGAACCAGGCCGCTGTTGCCTGTTTGTTGAGGCAAGCCAGATTGCTGAGGCAAGCCAGTTGGCTGGCTCAGGCCATCTGTTTGGGCTAGCGAGGTGCTTAGGCCCCAGAAGGCCAGGGGCAGGGCTAGGAGCAGCAGGGCAAAGGCGGCCAGGCCCAGGCCAAGCACCGGGTCGGTCAGGGAAACGGGCAACGCTCGAGCGCAAGGTCACTGGCGGCCAGTCTGGCAAGCCATGGCCTGGCTGAGGGGCAGACCAGGCTTAACGGCTGGCCTGGCGTAACAGCAGTAGGCCGCCGCCCAGGCCGATCCACACCGGCATCCAGGCCGCCAGGATCGGATAAAGGGTGCCCTTGACCCCCAGGGAACTGAAGATGAACGACATCAGGTAGTAGCCAAAAATGAGCAGCACACTGATGCCAAACCCCTGGCTGCGGCTGGTGCGCGAATTGGGTCTGACCCCCAGGCTGCTGCCAATCAGGCCAAACACCAGGCTGATGAAGGGGAAGGCGAATTTCTCCTGAATGCGCACCCGCAGGCGCCGGGCCTCCTTGCCATCGCCGGCCTCCTCCAGCAACTGCTCGGCCCTGATCGCCTGGGCCGCCGTCATTTCTTCGGCGTTGGTGGGCAACTTGGCCACCTGGATCGGCGCGGAAGTGAAGGGATAGAAGTAGCGATCAAACTGGGCTGAGGTGGTGGTGTTATCGCCGGGGTTGATATTGACAATGCGTCCATTGAGAAATTCCCAGAGGCTGCGTTTCTCATTCCAGATTCCTTTCTGGGCTGTCATGATTTGCTGCTGGCCCTGGTGGGAAAAATCCAGCACCGTGACATCCAGCATCACCCCGTCGCGAAATTCCTGGGCGTAAAAGAGTTGGGCTAGGCCCTCTTTGGTTGGTGCCCCTGGATCGTTGGATTGGATCGAACCAAAGCGGGAATACACCACATCCTTGCCCCGTTCCGAGGACAGGGCCCGCCCCAGGGCCCGATCGAAGGTGATCGAGGCGGCCAGGTTGGCCCGGGGCACGATCACATCGTTGAACACAAAGGTGAGACCACTCATCAGGCCCGCCACCACTAGGGCCGGCACCACCATCCGCCAGGTGGCCACGCCGATGCTGCGCAGGGCCGTGAGTTCGCTGGTGCTCGAGAGCCGGCTGTAGGCCAGCAGGGTGGCCATCAAGGTGGCCATCGGGAAGGACAGCACCAGGAAGCTCGGCAGCCGCAGGATCAGCACCTGAAAGGCCGCCGTAACGGGCAGGCCCGATTCCGAGACCCGGCGTACCAGCTCGAACACCACCCCCACCGACAGGGAGACGGTGGTGAAGGCGGCCACGCCAAACAGCAGGGGACCGAGTAACTCGCCGGCGAGCCAGCGATCCATCAGCGGCAGCCGGGTCCACTGGCGCTGGGCCTGGCCCGGTAGTCGCCGCAGCGCCTCGATCATGGACTCCAAGGCTGCCAAGGGCTGCTGAGGTTTGGGGGAGTGGGGCAGGAGGCGTCCAAGCTGGGCTGGGTTTGGACTGGCTTGGTTCGCCTTGGCTGGGTTTGTGGTTGCAGCGTTGCCGGCTGGGGGATCGGATTGGCCCCCGTCCTGGCGGCTGTTGGCACTTGCGGCGGCTCGGGTCATAGCCGGAAGCCCTCGCCGAGGTAGTGGCGGCGCACCATTGGATCGCTGGCGAGCTGTTCGGAGCTGCCGGCGGCCAGGATGCTGCCGTCGGTGAGGATGTAGGCCCGATCGGTGATCGCCAGGGTTTCGCGCACGTTGTGGTCGGTGATGAACACGCCCATGCCCCGTTGGCGCAGGGTTCCGATCAGCTCCTGCAGGTCGGACACGGCCAGGGGATCGACCCCGGCAAAGGGTTCATCCAAAAGGAGATAGCGGGGACCCTGAACCCCCACGGCCAGGGCGCGGGCCACCTCGCAGCGGCGCCGCTCGCCGCCGGAGAGCTGGTAGCCGAGGCGGTGCAGGAAAGCCCCTAGCTGGAACTCGTCCACCAGCTGCTCCAGCCGGATGCGGCGCTGGCTCTGGCCGACGCCGCTCTGCTGCAGGGCCAGGCTGAGGTTGTCGCGAACGCTCAGCTGGCGAAAGACGCTGGCTTCCTGGGGTAGGTAGCCGATGCCTAGCCGGGCCCGCTGGGGCATCGGCAGGGTCTGGACCGGTAGGCCATCGAGCAGTACGGCGCCGGCATCGGGACGCAGCAGGCCCGTGACCAGGTTGAAGGTGGTGGTCTTGCCGGCGCCGTTGGGGCCCAGCAGCCCCACCACTTCTCCAGCCTTGAGATCGAGGCTGACGCCCTTCACCAACGGCCTGCCGGCGATGGTGAGGGTCACCTGTTGCAGGGACAGGCTCATGGGGCCACCGCCGGGGGCGCTGGCCGGTTTGGCGCCGCGCCAGCAGCAGTCCCAGGGGGAGCCGTTGCCGGGGTGGTGGTCAGGCGCAGGCGGCTGAACACCTGCTGCTGGGCGGCGGGCAGGGCCGTGATCCGTTCGGAGCGCACCAGATAGGTGACCTGCTCGGCCCGCAGCAGGTTGCCATTCTGCTGAACCACATCGACATCGCCACTGAGCACCACCCGGCCTTCCCGCGTGAAGTATTGGGCCTGGCGGGCCGTCGCCATCACGCCCTTATCGGGATAGAGGATGCGCACATTGCCCGTGGCTGTGATCACGCCTGTGGCCTGGTCGGCCCGCTGGATGTCCGATTCGATGCTGACCAGACCCGTGGGGATCGATTGGCGAGTGGGGGCCTGGCTGGGGCCGCCGGGGGTGCTGGGGGCGTTGGCACTGGGAGTGTCGTTTTGGGCCGGCAGGGCCCGGGCCTGGTGCGGCTGCGCCAGGGCCAGGGCACCCGTGCCAAGGGCGACAACCAACCAGGACAAGGGACGCCGCCAGCCCGGGGCTGCGGCCAATACTGCGTTCAACCCGAGAGCCATCGCCGCCATGGCGGCCAATCTAGGTGTCAGCCCTGGGCCGCCCCTAGCTGGGGCAAGGGGCCATCGCTGGGCTCAAGCTCCTGTTGCAGGGCCTGGAGCCGCAGGCTGACGGCGTCCAGCAGGGGGCCCAGGTCCAGGCCCAGGGCTTCGCTGCCATAGGGCTTGAGCCGGCCCAGGCCCTCGCCGAGTAACACGGTGGCGCCGCGCCGGTTGTCCCGCTGCAGGTGCAGCTGGGCCACGGCGATCTGCAGCAGGCCCTGGAGGGCCTGGCGCTCGGGGCCCTGGCACTGGTGCCAGAGGTCTTCGAGCCGGTCATGGCAGGCATACCACTCGCCCCGGTTGAACAGGGCAATGGCCTCGGCCAGCTGGGGGTCGGCCTCCAGGTCGCCGTCGCCCTGGAGGCTTGTACTTGGAAGGTTTTCGGCTGACACGTTTGCGGCTGACACGTTTTCGGCTGACAAGTCTGCGGCTACTAAGTTTTTGGTTGAGAAGTCTCGGGCAGAGACGCCTTCGGCTGAGAGGCCTTCGGCTCGTCTGTCTTGGGCAGAGATACCTTCGGCATGGAGCACTTCGCCTGATCGGCTGGCCGGCCGTCGTTTGATAAACCTGCCATTCATAAGCCTGCGCCTGATATCCACCCTTCACACAAAACAACGCCTGGCCAGACTTACCCCGGACAGGCGTTGTACTGATGGTTTGGGGTCTGGAAGCCCAGCGCCCCTTGGATCAGCGCTTGGCGACCTTTTTGGCGGGCAGCTTGCGCAGGCGGATCGACTCGGGGGTGACCTCGAGCATTTCGTCGGGGCCGATGTATTCGAGGGCCCGCTCCAGGGTCATCTGCATGGGGGCCTGCAGGGTGTCGAGCACCTCAGCGCCGGCCGAGCGGATGTTGGTGACCTGCTTCATCTTGCAGACATTGAGTTCGAGATCGGGTGGGCGGTTGTGCTCGCCCACGATCATGCCCTTGTAGACCTTGGTGCCCGGGGTGATGAAGAACTGGCCGCGATCTTCGGAGCCCTTGAGGGCATAGAAGGTGGCTGTTCCTTCTTCAAACGAGATCAGCACGCCATTGCGACGGGATTCGAGATCCCCCTGCATGCGGCGATAGTCGAGGAAGGAATGGCTCATAATCCCTTCGCCGCGGGTAGCGCGAATAAACTCACCACGGAAGCCGATCAGGCCCCGGGAGGGCACCACGAATTCGAGCAGGGTGCGGTTATCGCTGGTGGTTTCCATGTTCTGCATCTCGCCCTTGCGGATGCCGAGTTTCTCGATGCAGCCGCCCACTGATTCTTCGGGCACATCCATCACCAGCATTTCGAAGGGCTCGCTGGGGGTGCCATCGATCGTGCGGAAGATCACCTGGGGCTGGGAGACCTGGAACTCGTAGCCCTCGCGGCGCATCGTTTCAATCAGGATGCCCAGGTGCAGTTCGCCCCGGCCACTCACAGAGAAGCGGTCAGGGGAATCGGTGTCCTCAACCCGTAGGGCCACGTTGGTGAGCAGTTCCCGCTGCAGGCGATCACGCAATTGGCGCGTGGTGACGAACTTGCCTTCCTTGCCCGCAAAGGGGGAATCGTTGACGACGAAGGTCATCTGCAAGGTGGGTTCATCCACCTTGATCAGGGGCAGGGCCTCGGGGTGGTCCGGGCAGGCGATCGTTTCACCGATATTCACCTCATCAAAGCCAGATACGGCCACCAGATCGCCGGCCCGGGCCTCGTCGATTTCGATGCGAGAGAGCCCCTTGAAGCCGAGCAACTTGCTGACGCGGCCCCGTTTGATACTGCCGTCATCCCGGATCAGGGCGACGGTCTGGCCATTCCGGATCGTGCCGTTGTGGATCTTGCCGATCATGATCCGGCCCAGGAAATCGGAATAATCGAGGGTTGTCACCTGCATCTGCAGGGGCTTCTCCGGATCGCCGATGGGGGCAGGCACATGGCGCAGGATCGCGTCAAAGAGCGGCTTCATGTTGTCGCTCTCGATCGCCATGGTCGGCTTGGCATAGCCGGCCATGCCGCTACCAAACAGATAGGTGAAGTCGCATTGGTCGTCGTCGGCGCCCAGTTCCAAGAAGAGGTCAAGCACCTTGTCAACGGCCTGCTCGGGATCGACCCGGGCCCGGTCGATTTTATTGACGAACACGATCGGCCTCAAACCCTTTTCCAGGGCCTTCTTGAGCACGAAACGGGTCTGGGGCATGGGCCCTTCGTTGGCATCCACGATCAGCAGGCAGCCATCCACCATGCCGAGCACCCGCTCCACTTCACCACCGAAATCGGAGTGGCCAGGAGTATCAACAATATTGATACGGATGCCGTTGTAATCAACCGCCGTATTCTTAGAGAGGATCGTGATGCCACGCTCACGCTCCAGGTCGTTGGAATCCATCACGCAGGTGGGCACGGCCTCACCATCGCGGAAAATGCCGGACTGGCTCAGCAGGGCATCGACCAGGGTGGTTTTGCCGTGGTCAACGTGGGCAATGATCGCAATGTTGCGAATCGGGGCGCCCTTGTGTTCGCCGCTCATGGTGGATCTCTCGGTAAGGCTTGATGGAATCTGACGAAACCCGGGTGGGGTGTTGTCGGTGGTCTGGGATCGGAACGGCAACACCCGAGCTGGGGGCTCGAGCTGCGACGGGAAGCGTCGCTGGGGAAGGGCCGGAGCCGGCCGATCAGACAACCCCTTGGCTGCTGGTCTGATCAATCCATGCTATCTCAGTGCTCTAACCGCTCCGCCGGTTCAAGCTGCCCCGGGTGACCCCCAGGCGACTGTCGAGCTGCTCCTGCTGCCACACCTGCCGGCCTGAGCGCTGGCCGGCTAAGGCCTGGCGATAGAGCTCGACGCGCCGTTTGGCATCGGCGCCGCTGTCCTGAAGCAGTTCGACCCGGTAGTGGCGGAGCCCGGCCCGCAGCAACTGGGGAATGGCCTCGGCCCCGGTCTGGGCCTTGCCGTTGAACAAGGTGTTGCGGCAGCCCAGGTCAGCCCTCAGCGGGTGTTCGGTGCCACTGCGGTCGCGCAGCAGCACCTGGTGTTGCTCGCAGGGACGGCCGCAATCGCTGTGGTCGTGGCCATCGGAGAGGAAGGCGCAAAACAGGCAATGCTCCATGTGGAATAGGGGCATGTGCTGGTGCAGGGTCAGTTCCACCCGCCCCGCCGGGCAGCCCGCCACCAGCTCCAGCAGCTGGTCGAGGGCCAGGTCGTAGCTGGCGGTAATCCGCTCCAGGCCCCAGCGCTCCAGCAACCAGGCGGCCGAAAGCGGGTTGGCCACATTCAGGCTGAAATCGCCAATGCAGGGGGCCTCGAGGCTCAGGCGCTCCAGCTGGTCGGCGTTGCGCACCAGGTAGCCATCGGGCTGGGCCCGCAGCAAAGGCTCCAGGCTCCAGCGTTCGTCGGGCCGGCAGATGCGTTGGCCCGCCAGCCACAGGCCCCCGGGCCAGCGGCCCCGCCCCAGGGCCATGGCCTGGCGCAGTTGGGCCGGGTGTTCGATGTCCACCACCACCCGGTGGATCGGGTGCTCCAGCAGGGCTTCGAGCTGCTCCAGGCTGCGCACAAGCACCGTGAGGGTTGGCTCGGCCAGGGGCTCGCTAGGGGGCTCGAGGGTGGGCCCGGCAGCGGGCTGGGGACGTGGCCCCATGGCTTGCGGCAAGAGCGCCTCCAGGGCCGTGGCGATCTGCTGGCGCCGGTCTCGTTCCCCAGGAGCCTGTCTAGCCTCCGCGCTTGGAGGCGGGTCCTCGGCCAAGGAGTTAGCGCCTGGGGCCTTTTCAGGCGGGCGATTGGCCCCAGCCAGACACTCCACCAGCTGGCGCCGCAGGGCGTTGAGCTGGGCCACGGGCAGGAACAACCCCGCGGCCAGGTCGATGTCCAGCCGCCCGAGCTTCCAGGGGGTGCCCCCCAGCCGGCCCAGCTGCTGCTCCAGCCGCAGGCGATCGAGGCCGGCGCCACTGGCCGCCTCCAGGGGCGCTGCCGAGGCCACCCGCCAGGGTCCCCCGGCGGTGACAGCGATGGCCGTTACCTCCAGCACGAGCGGG
>CAINZT010000072.1 GCA_903855705.1 uncultured Synechococcus sp. | reverse complement strand
CGGGAACTGGCGGTGGAAACGCCCTACCTGGCCCGCAGTATTCGGGCCACCCGATCGGCCTTTGGGCTTGAAGCGGTGCATGAGCGCACCCTGCAACCGAAGCAGCACCTCTCCGCCGCCGATCTGGCCGAGGATCCAGGCACCCTGGCCAACATCCGCCTCTGGGACAGCAAACCCCTGCTCAGCACCAACCGTGAATTGCAGCAATTACGCCTTTACTACCGCTTCCCTTCGGCGGCGGTGGATCGCTATCCGCTTGCGGCTGATCTCGCCAAATGGGGATCCCAACAGGTGCTGATTGCGGCCCGGGAATTGGATACGGCCAGCTTGCCGAAGAAATCCCGCTCCTGGCTAAATCGCCACATGGTGTTCACCCATGGCTACGGCTTCACGGTCTCGCCCGTCAACGCGGCTGGTGTCGATGGCTTGCCCCTCTATTTCGTTAAGGACATTGGCCGCAGCGCCAAGGTGGAGGGCATAGCCAAGTTAGGAATTGACACTGCTTCGGTGCAAAGGGCCTTTCCTGTGGGGCAACCACGCTTCTATTTTGGCACTACAAATGAGCCCTTCGCCATTGCCCCAAGCCTGGTCAAGGAATTTGACTATCCCGATGCCGAGCTGGGTCGCATTCATACTAATTACGTGCGTCGAAATGGCATCAATCTCTATCGGCCTCTCAATCGGTTGATGGCCGCCATCTACCTCGGCGATCCCAGGCTGCTATTCCTCTCCACCTTGAAGCCTGAATCAAAGTTGCTGATTCGGCGCCAGGTGAACCAACGTCTAACAGCCCTTGCCCCCTTTTTGCACTTTGAAAGCCAGCCTTATTTAGTGACAGCCAGGGTTGAGGATGGCAATGGCTATCGGGAAGAGCAGCATCAATACTGGTTTTTAGATGGCTATACTAGTAGCCGTAGCTATCCCTATTCTGATGCTAATCCAGCTGGGATTCGCTATTTTCGCAATCCGGTAAAAGCTGTTGTTGATGCCTATAATGGCAGAATTTGGCTTTATGTGAGTGATCCAAATGACCCCATACTGCGAACATGGCAGCGGGTTTTCCCGGAGCTCTTCAACCCCCTTTCGGCCATGCCAAAGGCCTTGTTGAGTCATATTCAGGTGCCCCAGCATCAGTTTGAGATCCAAGCCGAAAGGTTGCTTCAATACCACGTCAAAAGCGTGCGCAGCTTCTATGATGGTGATGATGCCTGGTCCCTGCCGTTGGAAATCTATGGTTCCACCAATGTCAAGGTGAAGCCCTATCACGCCACCTTGCAGTTGCCTGGTGAAAAGAAGCCTGAATTTGTCTTACTTGTTCCCTTCACCCCCTCCAAGCGCTCCAACTTGGTGGGCTGGCTGGCGGCCCGCAACGATCCGCCCAATTACGGCGAACAGCTGTTGGTGCGTTTTCCCCAGCAACGCCTGCTGCTTGGTCCCCAGCAGGTCTCAGCCCTGATTGAGCAGGATCCGGCGATCAGCTATCAATTCGGTCTCTGGAGCCGCGAAGGCTCGAAGGTGGTGCATGGCAACATGCTGGTATTACCGGTTGGCGAGGGACTTCTCTATGTTGAACCAATCTATTTGCAATCCAAAAACAGTGAACTGCCAACTTTGGTGCGGGTGGTGGTCACAGATGGCCACACCTTTGTGATGCAGCGCAACCTCAAAGAGGCCCTTCGGCAACTGGTTCGAAAAGACGGCAAGCTGGTCGCCGCTCCCATCAAGGAGCTTCCCCCACCCTGAACAATCCAGATCCCCCCCTGGATCCGGCCAACCCACCCACCTCCGAACCAGCCCCACGCCAAGGGCCTTTCCCCTTCCCAGCCAGCGCCTCTAACCGTTTGCTGGGGTTTCCCTGCGGTAGCCCTGGCACCCATTTGGGACAGTCCCCCAAAACTGCATCGGTTCTGACCACAAATCCGGCCGGGCGGCCCTTTGATGGGGGAGTCACCAATGCTCTTGAGCAGCACCCCATGGGCTATGAACCCGGATCCAGTGAGTGCCGTTTGCTGATTGACAGCAAGGCCCAGATCGAGGCCGTGTTGCTCAACCTTGATCGGCTTGAAAACACGGATCACATCCGCCGCCAACTGGTGGCTGTTTACAACCAGCTCGAAGGCCTCCACGACCTGCGCCGCACCCATCGGCCCGCCACCCCCCTGGCGCAACCCGCCCTGCGCTGAACCAGGTTGTCTGGCTGAACTCTCTGTCGCTGCGGAGCAGCCCCAGAGCATGATCGGCCTGGGCCATGATTTTCCGTTCCGGCTTAACCAAGGGATCGGTCCATTGGTAGCCCTTCCCTGGCGTTGGTGGATTCGGCAGTTGGAGGGCGCTGACCAGGCCGATCCTTGTTTGAGTCGCGCACCAGCCCTGCACTGATGGGAGCGGCTGCCAGGATGGCCCCAGATCCGCGGCTGGGGATGGGGGCGTCAGTACGAGTCCCCCCTGGTCGGCCAGGGCTGGCAACCTTTCTCAAGGTTCTGGGGCCCGCCTACCTGGTAGCCGTGGGTTACATGGACCCGGGAAACTGGGCCACGGATCTGGCGGCGGGATCGAGCAGCGGCTATGCCCTGCTGTGGGTGGTGGCCCTCTCCAGTGCCATGGCGATGGTGCTGCAGTCCCTTTGTTGCCGCTTGGGCATTGCTACTGGCTTGGACCTGGCCCAGGCCTGTCGCCAGCTTCTACCACCCGCCTTTCACCTGCCCCTCTGGCTGCTGGCCGAACTGGCGATCATCGCTTGCGACCTAGCCGAACTGGTGGGCAGTGCCATCGCCCTCCAATTTCTGTTTGGCCTGCCCCTGGCCTGGGGGGTGGCCCTCACCGCTGCCGACACCCTGCTGCTCCTGGTCCTGCAGCAGCAAGGCCTGCGCCGCCTTGAAGCCCTGGTGATCGCCCTGGTGGCTTTGATCGGTGCCTGCTTCCTGGTGGAGCTGGTGTTGCTGAAGCCTGATTGGTGGGCCGTGGCCCATGGCTTTGTGCCCAATCCCCTGGCCATGGGCAACCACCACCAGCTGCTCTTGGCGGCGGGAATCCTCGGCGCCACGGTGATGCCCCACAACCTTTATCTCCATTCCTCCCTGGTGCAGACCCGCCAGTGGCCGGACCACCCCAAGGCCCGCCACTGGGCCCTGCGCCTGGCCACTGCCGACATGGCGATTGCCCTGGCCATGGCCTTTCTGGTCAATGCGGCGATCCTGGTGTTGGCGGGCGGGGCCTTCCATGGCCGTGGTCTGCCGGTGGTCACCGACCTGGGCCAGGCCTATCGGCTGCTCACTCCCATGCTGGGCACTTCCCTTGCCAGCCTGGTTTTCGGGGTTGCCCTACTGGCGGCCGGTCAGAGCTCCACGATCACGGGCACCCTGGCGGGTCAGGTGGTGATGGAGGGGTTCCTTGATCTGCGCCTGCCCCTCTGGCAACGGCGCCTGCTGACCCGCGGCCTGGCCCTGATCCCCGCCCTGGCCACGGTGCTGCTTCTCGGTGACGGGGCCACCAATCGCCTGCTGGTGCTCTCCCAGGTGGTGCTTAGCCTGCAGCTGCCCTTTGCGGCCATCCCCCTGGTCTGGTTCTGCGGCCAGGCCAAGTCCATGGGCAACCTGCGCTCGCCTGTGGTCTTGCAATTGGTCAGTTGGCTCTGCATCGGCGTGATCGTTTCGATCAACCTCTCCCTGTTGGTCTCGTTGGCCGGATCCCTGGCGTTCTAATCTCTGCCCATGAACTTCGATAACAACCAAAGGCCCCCCTGGCTGAACTGGCTCTTTCTGGGGATCTTCCTGTTCAGTAGCTGGCAACTGGCAGGCTTCTGGTTTCAGCAACTGCACCACTAACCAGCTCAGCCAGGGTCTATGGGCCAAGGCTCGGGGAAGGTGCCAAGGCTCAGGCCAGGGGGAAGGCTCAGGCCAGGGGCTCAGGCCAAGGGCCCAGGCTCAGGTCAGGCCCAGAAGGCCACGCATTTTCTCAGCCTGATCCCGCCTAGGGGTAGGCATTGGGCACAAAAAACTGTTCGTAGAAGGGGGGGCGCTTGTAGTGCTTTGCCGGTTTGCGCGGCGACAGTTTCAGGGCTGGCGGGGTCATGTCGTGATACGGGATCTTGCTGAGCAGGTGACGGATGCAGTTCAGGCGCGCCCGACGCTTGTCATCCGCTTCTACGGTGAACCAGGGGGCCTCGGGGATATTCGTGTGGGCGAACATTTCATCCTTGGCTTGGGAAAAATCCTCCCAGCGATCCCTTGATTCGAGATCCATCTCGCTCAATTTCCAGCGTCTGGTGCCATCGTTGATTCGGGCTTTAAAGCGTGCTTCTTGCTCCTCATCACTTACGGAAAACCAGTATTTCAGCAGCATGATGCCGCTGCGCACCAACATTCTTTCAAACTCCGGGCAGGATTGCTGGAATTCCTCTAGCTCCTCTGGCGTACAGAAACCCATCACCCGCTCCACGCCGGCCCTGTTATACCAGCTGCGATCAAAGATCACGATTTCACCAGCTGTTGGAAAATGTTCTACATAGCGCTGGAAATACCATTGCGAGCGCTGTTGGTCGGAGGGCTTGCCTAGGGCCACAACGCGGCAGCCCCGTGGATTCATCGGTTCTGTGATCCGCTTAATCGTTCCACCTTTGCCCGCCGCATCACGGCCTTCAAACAGCACAATCAAGCGAAATCCTTCCGCCTTCACCCAGTACTGCATCTTCACCAGTTCCTGCTGGAGATGCATTAATTCCTTTTCGTAAACTGGTCGATCCAGTCGGCCCAGGCTGGAGAGTGGATCGCCCTTGTCCAGCAGGGCAGGATCCTGGGTAGTGGCTAGATCATCGAGCTGGGCCGAGGGAAAGTAACGATCGCTGATGACCTGGCCCCGGGGCCGCTTCGCCTCGGTGGTCTGGTTGATGTCCTTGGGCTTGCGATGGTTTTTGGCCATGGCTCACTCCTGGCCCCACGGGCTGGAAGACGTCAGTTCGTTTTAAGCCGAATGTCCTGCTGGAGAGTGGGATTGGCCCATAGCTTCATGGGGCAGCGCACCGTTTGCGTTGGTTTGAAGGCCCGGCTCTCAGGATTTGGCTTGCAGGGGCTTGGTTTTTTGTTGGGGCGGGGCTGTGCGGGGGCGGGGCCTGAGTAGGGCCCTAGTCAGGCGGATCAGGCCCCCCGCCAGGAAGGCCAGGGCGACCAGCACCACGCCAACGAGCAACAGCACCCCCAGCAACTGCAACAGCCCCAGCCCGAGCTTTGACAGGCCAGCGATCAGGTTGGCAATGGCATTACTGACCAGCAGCAGGGTGTCGAGCCGGCCAGGCAGTCGCATCAGGGCCAGCAGCAGACCCACCCCGCCAGCCAGGAGCAACACGGCCTCGGCCAGCTGACGAATCCGGCCTGGGGGGCGTTTGGGCCTGGAGCCCGGACGGGCGATCCGGCCCAGGCGGCCTGACCTGGCCAGGGTCAATCGTTTCGGGGCGCGGCTCATGGGCTGATGCTGTACCCGGCGCCGCGCATCCAGCGCTCGAACTCAATCAGCACCAGTTCATTGGGGCAATCCACCAGGGAAAGGTCCCCCACGGTGCAATCCCCATGGCCGCCGTGGTGCAACGACAACCGAAAGGAGTCGCCACTGAGGCCACAGACCTCTGGATCACTGCGCACCAGCACATCGAGGGAGGCCCCCAGGCGCGTGACGCGGCGACGCAATTCAGGCCAGCTCAACGGGATGGTCATCGCTTTCGGGCCGAAGGGCAGGGGCGGGCCAGGGGGCCCAGGATGGGGGAGTCCAGGCTGAGTCCTGCTGGAGTCGGGGGCCTGGCCGGGGGATGGGAGTCAGGCGTCGCTGGGGAGCTGGACCGGTCGCTCCAGTGTGGCCATTGCAGCCAGGGCGTCAACGGGGCGTTCCGCCCGGTGCTGGCGTTGGGGATTGGCCCCGTTGGGCCTGGGCTGAGCCGCTGGTTGCGTTGGCGCTGGTTGCGTTGGCCGGGTTGGCGGAGGCTTGGCCGGATGGTGCCGGGTTGGCTGGGGGTTTGGTTGCCGCGGCTTTGCCTAGGGCCGCATCAGCGCCCTTGCGTTGGCCCTGGGAGGGGCTGAAGCTACCCGGTTTGGGGGTAGGCACCATCCAGGAGACGGCACCGGCCAGCCCCAGGGCAGCTAAGCCACAGAGGGGCGCCGCGACCCGCCGGCCCAGGGGCACCCTCCGGCGCAGTTCACTGCGCTTCAGCGGTTGGGGTGGGGGCGTTTGTAGGGGCAGCTGCAGGCGCGAATCGAGTCGCAGTTGGTCGAGGCAGCGCACCAGGTCGGCGAGTTCGGCGTCGTCGAGCTGGAGGGTCAGGGGCGGGGTGTTGGGCTGGCTGCTGCGCAGCTCCAACCGGTGGCTGGGGCCATCGGGATGGATGGCCACGGGGTTGTCGAGATCGCCAAAGGGCCTGGGGGCTCCACTGATCAGGTGGCGGGCGTAGGGAACCACCACCTGCAGAAGGGCTTCAAGATGCTCCCGTTTGCCCTCCAGTTCCGTGTGACCAGCCAGGGCCAGGCCCCAGCCCGTGAGGATGCCGATCGCCTGGCCGCCCTGGCCGGTGGACACATCGGGTAACCCTTCCACCGTCAGGCGACAGCTGATCTGTTCGTAGCGGAGGCTGATCTTGTTCACGGCGGACTACAGGGGGAGGGCTGCTGGGGGATGGGTCTGGGCGGATCGGGGCTTGGTGCGCTGGCGGTGCTGCCAGGGCCTTTGGGGTCAGGCTTCGGGATCCAGCAGGCTGGCCTTGAGCCGATCGCCGCCGCCGGTGCCGGCACTAAGGGCCAGGCTCAAGATCATCTGGTGACAAAGCTGGGGCCCTTCGATCGGATCGAGCAGTTTGCGCACGCCGACCCGGCGCAGGTTCAACCGTTCCTGGATTAGCTCCTGCAGCCGGGAGCGGAACAGGGCCCAACGCTGTTCGCTCACGGCAGCTGGCTCGGCGGCCGACAGCAGCTGGCGCAGCATCGGATAGAGCCGCTCGGCCATGGCGGTGAGGATGCGGATCAGGGCATCGGTGTCCTCCACCTGGAGCTGGCCCCGGCGGGTGTTGCGGCGCAGGGGGTTGTGACAACGGCGCTTCCACAGTTCCACCCGGTTGGGAAACAGGCTCTGGTAGCCCAGCTGCTCACTCATCCAGACCATGGCCTCGCCGCCGTTGAGGTCGAGGGCCTCAGCGCACAGCAACATCAGATCGAGGCGCTCCAGCCCCCTCCTTGGCAAAGGGGTGGCACGGCTCAAGGCAGGAGAAACGTTAGGCATGGCTGCGATACTGCCAGTGCCCGAGCCACTTCGTCATCCGGGGGGGTCGCTGCCACGACCAGCCCAGGGCCCCTGACGACCATCTTTCCCCCATGTCTGCTATCGATCTGCGCCTGTTGGTGCGGGATGTTCCTGACTTTCCCAAGCCGGGGATTCTCTTCCGCGACCTCACCCCCTTGATGCGCCAGGCCAGTGCCTGGCAGGAAGTGGTCCGCCAGCTCGCGGTCATCTGCGATCGCTTGCAGCCCGACTTAATCGTGGGGATTGAATCTCGGGGCTTCATCGTCGGCACGGCCCTGGCAACGGATCGGCGGCTGGGCTTTACCCCAGTGCGCAAACCGGGAAAATTGCCTGGCGAGGTCCACGGCATCGATTACAGCCTTGAATACGGCACCGATCGGCTCGAGATCCTGGCCGATGGCTTTGAAACGGGGCCCAGGGTGCTCATCGTTGATGACCTGCTGGCCACTGGTGGCACTGCCAGCGCCTGCTCCCAGCTGGTGCAAAAGGTGGGTGGCGCCCTCTGCGGCTTTGCCTTCGTAGCCGAGCTGGCTGACCTCGGCGGCCGCAGCAAGTTGCCGGGTGATGTGCCAGTGGAGTCCCTGATTATCTATTCCTGATTGCAGTCAAAAGACAGGCCGCTCGAAACCACCCGCCAAAAGGATCACTGCAGCGCCCAACGACTCGATGGGGGGCTTGGAGGGCCGATCGTTCAGGGTTGGTTGTCCTGCCAGGCCAGCACCTGATCGAGCTGCTCCAGGCTGATCAAGCCAAAGCGCCAGAGCACCACGGGCAGGGGAGCCTGTTCCAGCTGGGCCTGTTTGAGACCAAGGCTGAGGGCGTTTTCGCTCAGGCCCAAGTCTTGGCGCAGATAGCCCAGGAGCTCGGCTGCTGGCAAGGGCTGGGGGGAGGTTGGGATCACCATGGCGCCATGCTGATCAGCGCCGCCCAGGCTGACAAGGGCCATCGGTCATGGCGGCCAGGCTGAGGCGCCTTAGCAGGGGCCAGCCATTCAGCAGGTCGAGGGCTAGGCGGCGCAGGGGCAACAGCAGTCGGTTGCGGTTGGAAAACAAACGCACCAGCAGGTCGGTAACCAGCAGGGTGGCGAGCAGGTCGGGCCAGCGCCGCCAGCGATAGGCCGCCGCCAGCCGTTCCGGCCCTAGGCGTCCTGAGCTGACACGGGCAGCCAGCCGTTGCAGGCAGTCCACATCGCGCCAGCCCAGGTTGAGTCCCTGGCCGCCGACGGGATGGCAGCGGTGGGCGCTGTCCCCCACCAACACCAGGGGGGCCTTTGCCAACGGCCAGGCCAGGGCTAGGGCCACTGGATAGGCCCGCGGTTGGTCCAGCAGCGCTTCCGGTTGGAGCTGGTCTGGCAGGGCGCCGGCCAGCTGGTCGAGGAAGGCGGCACCATCGAGGCTCTCCAGCCGGCGCAACCGCCGCGCCGGCGCACTCCAGACGAGTTGGAATGCATCGCCGCCTAGGGGCAGCACGGCGAAGGGCCCTTCGGGCCGCAGCAGTTCCCAGGCCTGATCGGGCCTGCCACCTCTGAGCCGAACCTGCACGGTTAAGCAGGCCTGGCCGTAGGTCCGCTCAAACCAGGCCAGGCCTGCGGCCTGGCGGCACGGGGATTGGCTGCCGTCCGCACCCACCACCAAATCCACAACTGGGTCGGCAGCTGGACCGGCCGCTGGGGCTGAGCCGGCGCCCGGACCAGGCCGGCCCAACTGGAGGATCACCTGGGGGTGGGCCTGCAGTTGGTGTAACAACAGCTCCATCAGGGGCCCGTGTTGCACGATCCAACCGACGGCTTCGCCCCTATCCCCGGATCTGGGTCCGGTTGTTCCGGATGCGCCAGACCCTGGGCCCCTTGCTCCATCGGCGGCAGCGGCATCTTGAGCCCCGAAGGGCCCGGGTTGACGGCGCCGGCCTCGCCCCAGGTCAGCGGCAGTGAAGTGGCTTTGGCGACCCGTGGCCTGGTCCCACAGTTCCAGGCTTGCAAAGGGCACCAGCTGGGGCTCCAGGGCCTGCCATAGACCCAGGCGATCCAGCAGGGCAAAACTGGAGTGGGTGAGGGCGTAGGCCCGCTGGCGCCCCAGGAGTCCGGGGGCGTCTAGGGGGTCGCAAAGGTGCACCTGCCAGCCCACTTGGGCCAGGGCCAGGGCCGCCAGGCAGCCGGTTGGACCGGCCCCATGTACGCGGGCATGGCTCATGGGCACGGCCCTTGGGTGGTGATGGTGATGGGATTGGCTGGCCGATGACGGGTCGTGGCCAATGTCGAGATCAATGTCGAGATCAATGTTGATTTCAAGATTGTGCTTGGTTGCCGCGCACTCGCGGGATCCCTCCGGTGGACAAGAAAAAACCGCGGCCCAGACGGTACCGCGGTTGTGAAGAGAAAGAACTTTCCTTGATAAGGATTGAACGTTTTTTCAACCTTTACTCAGGATCCGATCGAAGGGAAACTATGGGGGGTGAGCTGTATGGCCTCAACCGATGCCGAGCAGGCCGCGGGTGAAAGATTCGCCGCCCAAGGCGAATTCGGTGGCCAGCAGGGCGATGAAGCCGAGCATGGCCATGCGGCCGTTCAGCAGTTCGGCGCGCTTGTGGAAGCCCCAGCTGCTCTCGACGCTCACCACTTCCATGCGGGGCTCGGTGGCGAAGGCGTTGAGGCGACCGCCGTCTTCGGTGGTGACGGTGGCGCCGCGGATGACGGCGGGTGCGGTGGCGGTGGCTTGGGCCATGGGGTGCCTCGGGTGGTGTGAACGAATTGTAACGCAATATTGCGCCATGTAACGGGTCCGTGCCCGATTGGCTCCCAGGGATCCATTCGGCTCCGCAGGTGGGGCTGGGGGAGACGCACTCAGCGCAGGCGCCTGAGGCAGAGCTCCTCAAAGGCGGGACGCAACAGGTAGGGGTACTCGCCCACCCAGAGCTTCAGCTGGGGAATCCAGCCATCGCTGAGGGCGCTGATGCGGGAAAAGTCCTTGCGCTCGCTCAAGACCAGGCAGCGAATCACCATGCCCGGCCGGATCGGCTTGTGCTTCTTGTCGTACGGGAAGCGGATTTGGCCCAGGTAGCCGTCCTCGTCCTCCAGTTCCAGGCAGAGCCAGGTGCGGCGGTTCTCCACCAGCTCCAGGCGACCACTCTTATCGGTCTGCTCCTGGCGCCCCTCCAGCCGTTCGCGGGTAAACAGGTCGGCGATGCGGCCCTCAAAGATCGCCGCCGCCGGATAGCGGCGCAGGGCGCTGTTGCGCTGCCCCGCCGCCAGGATTGGTCCCCAGAGCAGGTAGAAGAAAAAGACGAATCCCACCACCATGAACACCCCACCCCATTGGGTGGAGAACTGGCTTTGGCTGATCAGCAGCGCTAGCACCCCGCCAATCACCGCGATCAGCACCCGCTGAAGCACCTGTTGGGGGGTGCCACTGCTGGCGTTGAACTGGGGTCCAGTGGCAATTGCCGGGATCAACCGCGAAAGTTCGCCGTCTTTAAGGGGAAGAAGCATGGCTCCTCGCTCAGGCCCCCATGCTGGCGCCGATCAAAGCAGTCGCTCCAGGCCATAGACCAGCCCGGTGAGCTGGCGCACCCGCCGCAGGGTCAGCAACACCCCGGGCATGTAGGCGGAACGATCAATCGTGTCGTGACGCAGGGTGTAGGTCTCTCCCTCGGAACCAAACATCACCTCCTGGTGGGCCACTAGCCCCGGCAAACGGATCGAATGGAGCCTCAGCCCGCTGGGGCGCTGGCCCCCGCGGCAGCCGGCCAGGGTTTCATGCTCCTCCACCTGCAGGGGGTTGAAGTCCTTGCCCAGCTCTTCGATCAGTTCGGCGGTTTTGATGCAGGTGCCGCTGGGGGCATCGGCCTTGCGGTTGTGGTGCAGTTCAGTCAGTTCGGCGAAGTCGTAGAAGCGGGCCGCCGCCGCCGCCGCCTGTTGCAGCAACACCATGCCCACGGAGAAATTGGGGATCACGGCGCCCCCCATGGAGGCCTTTTCAGCAAACACGGCCAATTCGGCCAGTTGTTGGGGCGATAGGCCGGTGGTGCCGATCACCGGATGGACTCCGTAGGCGATGGCGGCGCGGGTGTGCTCGTACACCACGCTGGGATGGGTGAAATCCACTAGCACCGCCCCGGCGCCCGGGCCGGCCTGGCGCACCGCCTGGCTGCTGGCACAGAGGGCCCCCTCGAAGTCGGACGTGATCGCCACCTCCAGTTCCCCCAGGCCCAACTCCAAACCCACATCAGCCCCTTCCTTGCCAGGGGTGGTGTCGATGGCGGCCACCAGGGTCGTGTCCGCCGCCGCCAGCACCGCCTTGATCACTTCGGCACCCATGCGGCCCAGGGCGCCAGCCACCACCACCGGAATCGGCGCCGCCACTGGCGAAGTCGGCGTCGCCTCCTGATTGGAACCGGCCAGGGGCATCTCGGGTGGGGCGCTATTCATGGCTCGGGGCGCTCAGCTCAGCTCTGGCCGAGCCTATGGGGTCAGCCTTCCCGCTCAGGGGTTGCCACAAGGGCGGTTTCGAGCAGGCCTTCAAGATCAACCGCATCAATCTGGGCTGGGTCCATGTGGCGTTCGGCATAGATCAGAAACACCTGGGAGCGCAGGAACAGGCTGAAGAGCTCAGCATCGATGTGCCGGTCGGTGACCATGCGAGCCATGATCGCCAGGGCTTCAGACAGCTTCAGCCCCCTTTTGTAGGGACGGTCGGCAGCCGTGAGGGCTTCAAAAATGTCAGCGATTGCCATCACCCTGGCCAGCACCCCCATCTGCTCGCCGCGCAGACGGCGGGGATAGCCGCGCCCATCGAGGGTTTCGTGGTGAGCGCCGGCGATCTCGGGCACTGCCGCCAAGTGGCGAGGGAACGGCAGGGCCGAGAGCATGCGGATCGTCTGGACCATGTGCTCGTTGATCTTGAAGCGCTCTTCGCTACTGAGGGTGCCCCGCTCGACCGTGAGGTTATGGAGTTCCCCCCGGTTGTAGAGGTGCTCTGGAACCTCCATCTCGAAGCCCCAGGGGTTGTCATCCGCGAACCGATCCCGCTCTGGCCGCTCGATCAGCTGATCCGCTCGGTCGGCCAGCAAGGGTTCCCGCACGGGTAAGGCCGGGGCTGGTTGCCGTTGGCGACGCCGCAATTCCTCCGGCCCCACCCCCAACCGATCATCCAGGCTGCGGCGCCAGGTGCGGCTGGCGATAGCCCGGAGTCGCCCGATCCGCTCCGGTGCCATTCGCTCTCCACCCAAGTTGCAGGTGGCTACAAAGGCAAAGTCGTCATCAAGGCGGCTCCAGCTTGCGTCGAGGCTCTGCTGGCTGGTCTCCGGGGCGGCGCCGCTAGCGATCCGCCGCCAGTGCTCGGTTTCCGCCTCACTTTTGAGCAGTTCAAAGCGCATGCGGATCTCATGGATCCGGTCGTGCACCGTTTCCAATTTGGTGGCCTTATCAACCACATGGTCCGGGGTGGTGACCTTGCCGCAATCGTGGAGCCAGGCGGCCACATGCAGGGCCTCCCATTGGTCCGCATCAAGTTGGAAGCCGGCAAAGGGGCCGTCCCCGGCCTCACAGGCGGCGGTGGCCAGCAACTTGGCGATCTCCGGAACCCTGGCGCAGTGGCCGCCTGTGTAGGGACTCTTGGCGTCAATGGCATCGGCAATGACCTGGATGAAGGCTTCAAACAGGCGCTTTTGGTCCGCGATTAACTGGCGGGTTTGTAGGGCTACTTCCGCGTTACCTGAAAGGGCCTTGCTGAAGGCGATCTGGTTGGTATCGGGATCGTTCTGGAACCAAAGCACCAGCACCCCTAGGACCGACCCATCCCGTTGCCGCAGGGGCAGGGGGATGCAGGCCTGGGCCTCCGGGCCGAGGGCGCCCACGAGCTGATCGCAGCGTCCCCGGTGCAGCATTGAGGCCAAGTCCGCTTCGACGAGGGGGCATAGGGCCTGGGAATCACCCTGGTGTTCGCCCACCATCAGCAGGGTCGGTTGAAAGAGGGCGGCAGCTGGGCTGGGAGCTTGGCCTGGGGCCTGGGCGAGGTAAAGGGCACCGGCACTGGCGGCCGAGGCACCGATCGATTCCTTGAGCAAGCAGCTCAACAGATCATCAACATTGCTTTCGGCTCCTAACGAGGCCGAAATCTCGAGGAAGTGGCCGATCGTGCGCCGCATCCCATCGAGGGTCAAAGAAAGGTCGTCCACCTCCCGAACCATCGAGTGCAGGCGTGGACCCGTTTCAAATTGGAAGCCGCGTATGGCCGTCGCCTCCTGGGTGAGGCGTTTGAGATCCCGCGACAGGAGTCCGGCAAACTTCAACAACAACCAAATGGTGACGACCACCAACAAAAAGGTGGCCGAGAAGATTTGCCAACGCTGTTGACGGGCCTCGGCCATCAGGTCGGCCTCGGCCACGGCCATGGCCAGATAAAGGGATTGGTTGGTTAGGGGTAGTTGCAGCGGCACCACCTTCTGAAACCAGTTTTGGCCAGCAAATTGGCCGGCGTGAAAGCCTTGGCGGGCTTCCCGGGGCAGGTCAGCGGCCAACTGGGCCAGGGCCGGGTTGGCCACTTGGCCCAGCTGGGGGAGGCCTTGGGGGCTCCCCCCTGGACTGGTCAAGTTGGGGCTGGTGGCTAGCACCAGCCCCTGGCGATCCACAATCGCGAGCTCCGCGGCGGCCGGTAGCCGGTGGTGGGCCAGGGCGGCAGCCAGGTTGCCGGCATCGATGGCGGCACCCACCACCCCTTTGCCGTGCGCCAGGGGTTGGGAGAGGGTGAGCCCCGGCCGTCCCCCAATGGCCAAGCCGCTCTCCGGGGCCATCACCAGGTGACCCTCCCGAAGAGCCAACTGGTACCAGGGCCTTAAGCGTGGATCGAAGCCCGACGGCAGTACTGGCTTGAGCTGGTGAGCGGCCAGGGGCCGCTGGTTAGGGCCGAGTCGCCACTCCCGGGCCTGGAGCTTTTTGCCTTGCTGGCGAAGGCTGGCCACAGTCCAGCTGGCCTCCGGCGCCCTTGCTTGGCCGGGCGATGCCGCTGAATCCCTGAAGACCAGCAGCATTTCGCCATAGCCGTTGGCGATAAAGAGGGCCGTGAGATTGGGGGCCTGCTCCAGGGTTTCGAGGAAGGCCGGCAACTGGCCCATGGCCGCATCGATGGCCCCGGCGGGGGCCAGGCTGGCCACCCGATCGAGCTGGGCCTTGGTCAAGGCCGGGTTGAGGGCCAGGCCCATGGACGCGGCTAACTCGCCTGCGATGGCCTCCAGGAGCTGGTCATTGGCGCGGGTGATCAGCCGTTTGGCGTGGTCGGCGAAGATCAGCGAGCGCAACAGGCCCGTGCCCAGGATCAGGGGCAGGATCAGCATCACCACAGTGACCTGAAAGGAGCGGGGACGCCGCAGCCCCCAGACGCCAGGGGCCCAGGAGCCAGCTTTCCCGAACCTTGGGGCCCAGGAACGCAGGAGATCGAGGGTTAGGAGAGGCATTGGTATCGCTCAGGCTGGGGTCTCGGCTCGGCTCGGTTCTGGGCGCCCCTGTCGGGCTCGTAACGCTGTGAAGCACTAGCCCACGCTTCGCCATGGTGGTTCGTAGGCTGCTTCACATTGCTCAATCCGTCCAGATGTTCACGCAGGTCCGCTCCGCCAGCCGCAGGGTCACCCCCGAAGCCGTGAACGGTCGCGCCGTGATGAAGGTGGTGTATGTGGTGTTGGAGCCCCAATACCAAAACGCTCTCACCCAGGCCGCCACCTCCCTGAACGACCAGAATGGTCCCCTGGCGATCGAGCTGAGCGGCTACCTGATCGAGGAATTACGCCAAAGCGAGAACTACGCCTCCTTTTGTGCCGATGTGGCCGAGGCCGATGTCTTCATCGCCTCGCTGATCTTCATCGAAGATCTGGCCCAGAAGGTGGTGGATGCCGTGGCACCCCACCGCGATCATCTCAAGGCCGTGGTCGTTTTCCCCTCCATGCCCGAGGTGATGCGGCTTAACAAGCTGGGGAGTTTTTCGATGGCCCAGCTGGGCCAGAGCAAGAGCGCCATCGCCAGCTTCATGAAAAAGCGCAAGGAGGCGGGCGGCGCCGGCTTCCAGGACGCCATGCTCAAGCTGCTTAATACCCTGCCCACGGTATTGAAGTATCTGCCGGTGGAGAAGGCCCAGGACGCCCGCTCCTTCATGCTCAGCTTTCAGTATTGGCTCGGCGGCACGCCCGAGAACCTGCGTAACTTCCTGTTGATGCTGGCGGACAAATACGTGTTGCCCCGCGGCGACTCAGGTCGCGCTGAATTCACCGTCGCTGAGCCGGTTGTCTTCCCGGACCTGGGCATCTGGCATCCCCTAGCCCCAGGCATGTTTGAGGATCTCAAGGAATACCTCAACTGGAGTGCCAGCCGCAGCGATCTCACGGAGAAGGCCCGCAAGGGTCCGGTAATTGGCTTGGTGTTGCAGCGCAGCCATATCGTTACCGGCGATGAAGCCCACTACGTGGCCGTGATCCAGGAGTTGGAGTATCGCGGCGCCACCGTGATTCCCGTTTTCTGCGGTGGCTTGGATTTCACCAAGCCAGTGAATGCCTTCTTCCGCGATCCCCTCAATCCGGATCAAGCCCTGGTTGATGGGGTGGTCAGCCTCACCGGCTTTGCCCTAGTGGGTGGCCCGGCCCGCCAAGACCACCCCAAGGCGATTGAGGTGCTCAAAAGCCTGAACCGCCCCTACATGGTGGCCCTGCCCCTGGTATTCCAGACCACCCAAGAATGGGAGGAGAGCGATTTGGGCCTCCACCCAGTGCAGGTGGCCCTGCAGATCGCCATCCCAGAACTCGATGGCGCCATTGAGCCGATCGTGCTTTCGGGCCGTGATGATGCCACTGGCAAGGCCCACACCCTCCAGGATCGGGTTGAGGCGATTGCCGAGCGGGCGATCCGCTGGGCGTCGCTGCGGATTAAGCCCCGCGCCGAGAAGAAACTCGCGATCACGGTGTTCAGCTTCCCCCCCGATAAGGGCAACGTGGGTACAGCCGCCTACCTCGATGTCTTCGGCTCGATCTATCGGGTGCTCGAAGAAATGAAGGCCAAGGGCTACGACGTGCAAGCGATGCCGTCCAGTCCCAAGGCCTTGATGGAGGCGGTGCTTAGTGATCCTGAGGCCCTGGCCGGTTCGCCCGAGCTGGCGATCGCCCACCGCATGAGCGTGGAGGAATACGAGCGCCTCACCCCCTATTCCCAGCGGCTCGAGGAGAACTGGGGCAAGCCCCCCGGCAATCTCAATTCCGACGGCACCAATTTGCTGATCTACGGCCGCCATTTCGGCAACGTGTTCGTGGGGGTGCAGCCCACCTTCGGCTACGAAGGCGATCCAATGCGCCTGCTCTATTCACGCAGCGCTAGCCCCCACCATGGCTTTGCTGCCTACTACACCTATTTGGAAAAGGTGTGGCACGCCGATGCTGTGCTCCATTTCGGCACCCATGGTTCGCTCGAATTCATGCCCGGTAAGCAAATGGGTATGAGTGAAACCTGCTACCCCGATTCCCTGATCGGCGCCCTGCCGAATCTTTATTACTACGCCGCCAATAATCCTTCAGAAGCCACGATTGCCAAGCGCCGGGGCTATGCCTCCACGATCAGTTACCTGACCCCGCCTGCTGAAAATGCTGGGCTTTACAAGGGTCTCAAGGAGTTGGGCGAATTGGTTGGCTCCTACCAGCAACTGCGCGAGAGCTCCCGTGGTGTGCAGATCGTCAATGCGATCGTGGAAACGGCACGCCAATGCAACCTCGATAAGGACATTCAATTCCCAGACGCTGACGCCTCCGAGCTTGATCTCGGCGGCCGCGATGGTGTCGTTGGGGCGGTCTATCGCCAGTTGATGGAGATCGAAAGCCGCCTGCTGCCTTGTGGCTTGCACACGATTGGTAAGCCGCCCACCGCCGAGGAGGCCATTGCCACCTTGGTGAGCATCGCCGCCCTAGAGCGGACCGATGATGGCCTGCGCTCCTTACCAGCGCTCCTGGCCGAGAGTTTGGGTCGCACGATCGACGAGATCTACCGGGGCAACGACCAGGGGGTACTGGCGGATGTCGAGCTCAACCGCACCATCACCGAAGCTTCCCGGGCAGCTGTTGGCGCCATGGTCCGCCAGGTCACCGGCGCCGATGGCCGCGTCACCCTGCGCCAGAACTTTGGCTGGTTCTTTGCCCTGCTCGAACGTTTTGGCGTCCAGTTCCCAAGCCCCTGGCTCTCGGCCTGCAAATCCGCAGGCTTTGCCACCGTCGATCAGGCCGAGCTGGACAAGCTCTTCACCTACCTGAGCTTCTGCCTGCAGCAGATCTGCGCCGATATGGAGATGGAGAGCCTGTTGCGGGCCCTTGATGGTGAATACGTGCTGCCCGGTCCCGGCGGCGATCCGATTCGTAATCCAGGCGTACTGCCCAGTGGCAAGAACATTCACGCCCTCGATCCCCAGTCCATTCCTACCCGTGCCGCGATTGCGGCGGCGAAGGTGGTGGTGGATCGGCTGATCGAACGCCAAAAGGCCGAACAGGGTGCCTGGCCCGAAACGATCGCCTGTGTGCTCTGGGGTACCGACAACATCAAGACCTACGGCGAATCCCTGGCCCAGATCCTCTGGTTCATCGGCGTGCGCCCGGTGGCCGATTCCCTCGGCCGCGTCAACAAATTGGAGTTGATTTCCCTCGAAGAGCTGGGCCGCCCCCGCATTGATGTGGTGGTCAATTGCTCCGGCGTGTTCCGCGACCTGTTCATCAACCAGATGGCCCTGATCGACCAGGGCGTCAAGATGGCGGCGGAGGCTGATGAGCCCCTGGAGATGAATTTCTTGCGCCGCCACGCCCAGGAGCAGGCCACGGCCCAAGGCATTTCCTTGCGGGATGCCGCCACCCGGGTGTTTTCCAATGCCAGCGGCAGCTACTCCTCCAACGTGAACCTGGCAGTGGAGAACAGCACCTGGGAAGAGGAGAACGAATTGCAGGAAATGTATCTGTCCCGCAAAACCTTCGCTTTCAACGCCGATAATCCCGGCGAGATGAATCAAAACCGCGAAGTTTTTGAGTCGGCGATGAAAACGGCTGATGTCACCTTCCAGAACCTTGATTCAGCTGAGATTTCACTCACTGATGTGAGTCACTACTTCGACTCCGATCCCACCAAGTTGATCGCTGGCCTGCGCGACGATGGTAAGGCCCCAGCCAGCTACATCGCCGACACGACAACGGCCAACGCCCAGGTGCGTTCCCTCAGTGAAACGATTCGGCTCGATTCCCGCACCAAGCTGCTCAATCCCAAGTGGTATGAGGGCATGCTCGATTCAGGCTATGAGGGTGTGCGAGAGGTGGCCAAGCGCCTCAACTTCACCCTGGGCTGGAGTGCCACCAGCGGCGCCGTTGACAATTTCGTCTATGAAGAGGCCAACGACACCTTCATTAACGACCCGGAGATGCGCAAGCGGCTGTTGGAGCTCAACCCCCACAGTTTCCGCCGCATTGTAGGCACCCTGTTGGAAGTGAATGGCCGTGGCTACTGGGAGACCAGCGATGAGAATATTTCCCAGCTTCAGGAGATCTATCAGGAGATCGAAGACCGTATTGAAGGTGTCAGTAATCCCCAGGCATAATCGGCTTCGGTCTTAACCCTATCGAGTAATCACCATGGCAGCCCCTGTCGATCTGGCAACGCCGATGCTGGCGGTGGCGGTGATTACGGTCACCGCCCAACTGTTTGGTGCCCTGGCCCAGCGGTGTCACCAGCCCCGGGTCGTCGGCGAAATTGTGGGCGGCATTGTTCTTGGCCCCAGCCTGCTTGGGGCCTTGGCGCCTGCCCTGGAAACCCATCTGTTCACCACTGGGGTTCGTGGGCAGCTCAACCTGCTCGGCCAGTTGGGGTTGGTGCTCTTCATGTTTTTGGTGGGGCTTGAGCTCAACCCCAACCTGTTGATTGGTCGCCTGCCCTTGGCCAGTCGCATCACCGCCGTTGGCGTGCTCCTCCCTTTGACCCTGGGGGTTGGCCTGGCTGGAGTGTTTGAAACCTGGCTTCCCGACCTACTCCCTGGCCATCACCTGCTCTCCGGGGCGCTGTTCATGGGCACCGCCATGGCAATCACTGCCTTCCCGGTGTTAGCGCGGATCCTGCGGGACCGGGGCCTCCAGCACCAGCCCGTGGGGGCCCTGGCGATCACGACCGCCGCCATCGATGACGCCCTCGCCTGGATCCTGCTGGCTGCCGTAGTGGCCCTTTCCCGCTCCTCTTCCGCCTGGGGAGCATTGGGCTCCTTTCTCGGCACGGCTGCCTGGGCCCTGGTGGTGCTGGTCGGAACCAGGCCCCTACGGCGCTGGTTGGAACAGCACTACAAACAGGGCCGCGATCTGGGCCCCCTGCTGCAATCGGTGCTGTTTAGTGGCGCCCTCTTCAGTGGGGTTGTGACCGAATGGTTAGGGGTTCACCTGATCTTTGGGGCCTTTCTCTGGGGGCTGGCCATGCCTCGCTACGCGCCACTCCGGCGCAAGTTGGAGCAGCAATTGGAAACGGTTGTGTTGAGGCTGCTGTTGCCACTCTTTTTTGCGATTAGTGGCTTGAACACCCGCATCGGCAGCCTCAACAGTCCGGCCCTGTGGTTGGCCTTGCTGGCCGTGTTGCTAGTGGCGGTCTGTGGCAAGTTTCTGGGAACCTGGGCCACGGCCCGGCTCAGTGGTGTTGAGAGCCGCGAGGCCCAGGCCCTGGGCTGGTTGATGAACACCCGTGGCCTCACCGAGTTGGTGGTGCTGAATGTGGGCTTGGCCCAGGGCGTCATCAGCACGGAACTGTTCACCATTGGCGTGTTGATGGCCCTAGCCACCACCGTGATGACCGGGCCCCTGTTGGGCCGGCTCGGCTACGGCGTTGTCCAGACTCCTAACAGGCGGGCGGCTACTGCGGAGCTGTAATTAGGCCGGCCCCTTGCCCTTACCCCGATAACCGGCTGCGGCCTGCAATAACTGGATGAGGCCTCACTTGATCGGGGCTGCCAGCTGGATCGAATCGAAGGAGAGTCAGCTTGGGGAACCAACCGGTCTGCGCCAGAGGGCATCGGCCATGCGGGCGGTTTGGACAATCGGACCCACATCGTGGACTCGCACCAGATCGGCCCCGGCGGCAATCGCCTTACAGACCACCGCAGCCGTGCCCCAGAGCCGTGCCCTCGGCCGGGGCTCGTTCAGTACCGCACCGATGAAGCGCTTACGCGAGGGGCCCACCAGCAGGGGATAGCCCTGGGCCCGCAAGCGCCCGAGGCCATCGAGCAGGCTCAGGCATTGGGCTTCGCTTTTGGCAAATCCCAGGCCCGGATCCCAGATCAGTTGGCTGGCGGTCACGCCGGCCCCCCGGGCCCGGCTGCTCGCCTCCTGGAGTTCGCCGACCACTTCATCCACCAGGTCGCCATAGGCCGTGAGGGCATCCATGCTGCGGCTGTCGCCGCGGCTGTGCATTAACACCAGCGGGCAGCCCCAGGCGGCCGCCACCCCAAGCAGGTCCGGATCCATGCGGCCGGCACTGACATCGTTGAGCCAATCGGCTCCAGCCTCCAGGGCGGCGGCCGCCACGGGGGCCCTGAAGGTGTCGATCGAAAGGAGCACCTGGGGCAGGGCCGAGCGGATCAGCCGCAAGGCCGGCAGGAGCCGGGCCAATTCAGCGTCTACGCCAATGTCCTCGGCACCAGGCCGGGTGCTTTGGGCACCCAGATCCAGCACCGCTGCCCCCTGGGCGACCATGCGCCGGGCTACTGCCAAGGCCTGGTCAGCGCCCTTGATTTGACCCCCGTCGCTGAAGGAATCGGGGGTGAGGTTGATCACCCCCATCACATGGGTTCGCTCCCCAAAGGCCAGGCCTAGGCGTTCAAAGGGTTGAGCTGCCATGTCCAGAGCTGCCTCCTAGGCAGCCACGGGCACCTGGTAGTTGGCGATCCGAGCGAAGCCCTCCGGATCGAGGGACGCCCCTCCTACCAACACGCCATTGATGTCCGACTGGGCCATCAATTGGTCGATGTTGTCGGCTTTGACCGAGCCGCCGTATTGCACCACCACCTCGGGGTAGCCGACCCAGGTGCGGATCAGCCCGCAGATGCGGTTGGCTTCCGCCGCGCCGCAGGTTTTGCCGGTGCCGATCGCCCAGATCGGTTCGTAGGCCACCACCAGCCTGGCCGGATCCAACCCGTCGATGCCCTGCTCCACTTGGCGGCGGATCACCCGTTCGGCCTCGCCGCCTTCGCGCTGGGAGTCGCTTTCGCCCACACACAGGATCGGGATCAGGCCCGCTTTTTGAGCGGTGCGGGCCCGAAGGTTTATCTGCTCGTCAGTCTCGCTGTAGTACTTGCGCGGTTCGCTGTGGCCCACGATGGCGTGAGTAACGCCATGCTCCTGAAGCATCGACGCCGAGATCATGCCGGTGTAGGCCCCGGATTGGTCCCAATGGACGTTCTGCCCGCCGATCTTGATACCACTGCCCGCCAAGGCCTGGGCCAGGGTGGCGATCGCCGTAAACGGTGGTGCCAGCAGCACCTCCCGGTCGCTTGGCAAGCTGGCGACCAGGGGCAGGAAGGCGCTCGCAAAGGCCTGGGCCCCAGCGCAGGTCATGTGCATTTTCCAGTTGCCTGCGATCACCGACTTGCCCACAGCCTTCCCGAGTGATGAAATCCCAACCTAAGGGTCCATCGGCAGCGACCCCTGCCCTGGCTAAGGCGCAGTGTCCTTCCGCCCCAAGTCCGCTCGATCTTTGGTCTTGATCGATGGCCCTGAGCCGCTGTCCTGATCAGCGGTCTTGATCAGCTGCCTTGATCGGCAGCTTTGATTGCAACCCTTGATTGCAAGCCTTGATTGCAAGCCTTGATCGCCAGTCTTGATCGAAGCTTGCTGGCCTCTGCCCTGGCAGGGGCTTCATTGGCGGGCCTGAAAGGGAGGCACCACCAGCTCCTGGCCGGCCAGCGTGACCCGATCGCCGGGCTGCAATTTGCGGCCGCGCCGTTGCTCCAGCTCGCCATTGACGCGCACGTCGCCCTGTTGGATCCGGAATTTGGCCTCACCACCCGTGCCTACCAGGCCCTGCCATTTGAGGAATTGGTCGAGGCGAAGCTCGCTCGGCTGATCTAAGCCCGCCGAACCGGTCGCTAGCGGCTGCCAGTCCCTAGGCGCAGTCGTGGGCGGCTCCGAGGGGCCGGCTGCGTTCCTGTCGGCGTCCCCGCTACGTTCCCCGTTCGGGCCTGGGGCGGAGGGGAAGGACAACACAACGCTGATAGCTTTCCTTGATGCTCGCACCTTCCCCGGCCGGCTTCCGGCGCCTTCTGCCCCTGCTGAAGCCCTATCGACGCCAGCTGTGGGCCGGTGGGGCCTGCATGCTGGTGTTCGTCGCTTGCTGGCCCCTACTGGCCTGGCTGGCGGGGCAGTTGATCCCGGCAATTGGCGCTGGGGACGTGGCCAAGGTGTTGCAGGTGGTGGGTTTGGCCCTCGCCGTGTTCATGCTGCAGAAAATTGCCCAGTTCGGCCAGGACACCCTGCTAGCCGGCCCGGCCCTGCAGGTGAGCCAGGACCTGCGTCGCCAGCTGTTTGCCCGCCTGCAGCGGCTTGAATTCGGGGCCCTGGAAAAACTCTCCGCCGGAGACCTCACCTACCGCCTCACCGAAGACGCCGACCGGGTCGGTGAGGTGATCTACAAAACGATTCAGGACAGCACCCCCTGCCTGTTGCAACTGGTGGCCGTGTTCGGCTACATGGTGTGGCTCGACTGGCGCCTTTCGCTCGGCACCATGGTGTTGGCGCCCCTGGTGGCCGTGCTGGTGAGCTTGTTTGGCGCCCGGGTGATGGGCGCCGCTGAACGCAGCCAGAAGCAGGTGAGCGAGTTGGCGGCCCTACTGGGCGAAGCGATCGCCGGCCTGCCTTTGGTGCGGGCCTTTGCCGCCGAACCCTGGCTGCAGGCCCGCTTTGAGACCGAAATCGACCTGCACCGCCAGGCCCGTTTCCGTACCCAGCGCCTGCTGGCCCTCCAATATCCCGTGGTGGGTTTCATCGAGGCGGCCGGCATCTTGGCGGTGTTGCTGATGGGGGCGGCCCGGATTCAAAGCAACGACCTCAATTCCGCCGGTTTCAGTAGCTACGTGGCAGCCCTGCTGATGCTGATTGATCCGATCTCGCACCTCACCACCAACTTCAACGAGTTCCAGCAGGGTCAGGCGTCCCTGAGGCGCTTGCGGGCGATTGAGGCCGAGCCGATCGAACCACCGGATCAGCCTGGGGCCCGCGCCCTGGGAGCCGTTCAAGGGGAACTGGTTCTCGATCAGGTGGTCTACGGCTACGACCCCCAGAACCCGGTGCTGCACGGGCTCAACCTGCGCATTCAGCCCGGCCAGGTCGTGGCTCTTGTGGGTCCCTCTGGTGCGGGCAAAAGCACCCTGTTTTCCCTATTGCTCCGCTTCAACATCGCCCAACAGGGCCGGGTCTTACTCGATGGCCAGGACCTGGTGGAGCTGCGGGCCGCAGACCTGCGCCGGGCGATCGCCCTGGTGCCCCAGCAGAGCAATGTTTTCTCCGGCACGGTGGCTGAGGCGATTGCCTTTGGCCGGGACGTGAGCCTGGACCAGATCCGCCGGGCGGCCCGACTGGCCAATGCCGATGGCTTCATCGAGTCCCTGCCGGGGGGCTACCAGGCCCGGGTGGAGGAGCGGGGCAGCAACTTCTCCGGCGGCCAGCTGCAGCGCCTGGCGATTGCCCGGGCCGTGCTTGGCGATCCGGCTGTCTTGCTCCTCGATGAGGCCACCAGCGCCCTCGATGCCGAGTCCGAAGCGGCGGTGCAGCAGGGCCTGGAGCAGGCCATGGCCGGCCGCACGGTGCTGGTGATCGCCCACCGGCTGGCCACGGTCCAGGAGGCCGATCGGATCCTGGTGCTCGATGGCGGCCGCCTGATCGACCAGGGCACCCACGACCAGCTGATCGGTAGGCCCGGCCGCTACAGGGATCTCTGCGAACGTCAGTTGATCCGCGGCGGTGGCAGTCGCTGAACGTTATCAGAGCAACAATTGAGTGTCCTTAGCTGGGAGGTTGGTTGGCCAGGCCGATCGATCGTGTTTGCTTTGGGCCCGTCGCTCGATCCTGATCTCGGTGCCAAACGCCTTGGCCAGGGCAGGTTTCCTGTTCGGAAGTCGATCTAGGTTGGGGAACGGCTGTCAGCTGTTTGATCCATGCTCCAGTGGGACTACCGCGTCATCCATATCAACCTGGAGAGCGGCACCCCCCCCCAGGCGCCCAATCCCCAGGTGGCCAGCGAACGCCTTGGGGGAGTGCTCAGCCCCGAATTCATTGCCCGGGAGTTTCCCGAGCAATACAAGGCAGCCCCCCTGCCTCGCCACCCGGCAGAACAGCTGCAGTATTTCCTCAATCTGCTGGGAAAGGACGGTTGGGAGTTGGTCGAGACCGGCCAAGTAGGACCGCTGTTGATGTTTTTCTTCAAACGGCCTATCCGGGAATCCGCCCAGGAGGCTGGGCAACCATCCCTGCCGAAAGCGCCTGTTGATCCCTAATCTGGATCGCCCCCTCTTGCCTACGCGTGACTGACGAGACCCAACAGCCGATCCTCACCTTTGAGGGCAAGCGCTATGACCTCAATACCCTGCCTGAAGAGCTGAAAGAACTGGTTCGGGGCATGCAAGTGGCTGACGCCCAACTGCGTCTTCACGAAGACACCCTCAAGGTGCTGGCCGTCGGTCGGCAGACCATGGCCATGCAGCTGAACGAGCGCCTGCAGTCGGTTGACGCCCTGCCGGACTGATCGACCCGACGAAGCTTGATCGAGATGGCTCGGTTGGACTTCTCTTGGGGGCCAGCCAGTCCCTTAGGCCTGGCGCTCTGGCGCCAGGCCTTTTTCGTTGAATACCCCTTCGAACAGCACGGAGCTGAGGTAGCGCTCGCCGGAATCGGGTAACACCACCACGATGGTGCTGCCGGCAAACTGCGGCTCCTGGGCCAGGCGCACCGCCACCACAGTGGCGGCGCCACAGCTGATCCCGGCCAAGATGCCTTCTTCGCGCATGAGGCGTCGGGCCATGGTCACCGCCTCCTCGTCACTGACCCGTTCGACCCGATCCACTAGGGCCACCTCCAGGTTGCCGGGCACGAAGCCAGCACCGATGCCCTGAATCTTGTGGGGTCCGGGCTGGAGTGCTTCGCCCGCCATCAGTTGGCTGATCACCGGGCTGGTTCTTGGTTCCACCGCCACTGACACCAGGGGCTTGCCCAGGGTCTGCTTGATGTAGCGGCTCACCCCCGTGATCGTGCCGCCGGTACCAACCCCAGCCACGAGCACGTCCACCTCGCCATCGGTATCCGCCCAGATTTCCGGTCCGGTGGTGTCGTGGTGGATCTGGGGATTGGCCGGATTGATGAATTGCTGCAGCAGCACGTAGCGATCGGGGGCCGAGGCGGCGATCTCCTTGGCCCGGTTGACGGCCCCGGTCATGCCCAGACGACCCTCCGTCAGTTCGAGTTTGGCGCCATACGCGGTGAGCAGCTTGCGCCGCTCCAGGCTCATGGTCTCGGGCATGGTCAAGGTGAGCGGGATCCCTTTTGAGGCCGCCACAAACGCCAGGGCGATGCCCGTGTTGCCGCTGGTGGGCTCGATCAGTTCCTTGCCAGGACCCAGCAGCCCGTCCTTTTCGGCCTGGGCGATCATGGCGGCACCAATGCGGCACTTCACCGAATAGGCCGGATTGCGTCCCTCAATCTTGGCGAGCACCCGGGCACCGCCAGGGCCGACGACCCGGTTGAGTTGCACCAGGGGGGTGTGACCAATGGTGAGGCTGTTATCGCTGAAAATCGCGGCCATGCAACGAATGCCAGGGGAGCGGTAGCTGCTGGCACCCTAGGGATGGCCATGGCCCCATGCCAGCTCCTGTCGCAGCGATTTAACGATCAACTGGCCAGGTGCCCTGCGCCAATCAGCTGGATTGTTCACTCAGGTGTGTCCCTTTATTAGCTTCTTGAAGGAATCAAGAGGATTTCGAGCGTCCCGCCGCCATCGGCAAAGCCGGCAGTTCCACCAAAAAGCAACTGCCCTTGCCCTGTTGGCTCGTGACCCGGATCGAACCACCATGGGCGATGCAGATGCGATTGGCGATGGCCAGGCCCAAGCCTGAGCCTCCCTGGCTGCGGTCCGCGCTGGCCCGCCAGAAGCGATCAAACACCCGGGGCAGTTCTTCTGGGCTGAGGCCGATGCCAGTGTCGGCAATTGAGATCGTGATCAACGACCCCCTACGCCTGGCTTGCACGGTCACAGTCCCTCCGGCTGGGGTATAACGCTGGGCATTATCGAGCAGGTTGCGAAGCAACCGTTGCAGCAGCGTTACCTGACCCTGCAGCATGAGTTGGGGTTCAATCTCTACGTCCAGCTGTTGCTGGCCTAAGGAAAAACTATCGCGGTGCAGGTCTAATTGTTCTTCTAATAGCTGTGCAAGATCCAGGGATCTGGGGTGGTCGAGGCGACCCTCATCTTGGCGAGCCAGTAACAATAAATCCTCCACCAGGTATTCCATCTGGCCTGTGGCACTGGCGATTGCCTCAAAGCGTTTGCGTTGTTGAAAGGGTTCAGCCCCCCCATCCAGCAGCCCCATCTCGGCATTGGCGGCCAGGGCGGCCAAGGGGCCTCGCAGTTCATGGGAGGCATCAAGGCTGAATTGGCGTAGCCGCCTCAGGCTCATCTCCAACGGTTGGACGGCCTTGCGGGTGAGCAATAGGGAGGCAGCAGCGCTAAGGGCAAAGGCCAGGATCACGGCCAGGGCTAGGGCCAGATCCAGTTGGTGTAAGCGGGCTTCGGTGGGTTCGAGGCTTTCACTCACCCGCAACCAGATCCGGGGGGTGCCATCGAACTCGCTGCCAGCCGCATCCACGGGACGCACCACCGCCAGCCAATCGCTCCCTTGCTGCCAGTAGATCTTTTTATGGAGATTGGGTTTCGGCAGGGGGCCCAGGTTGCGCAATTCCCCCAAGCGCGCCAGGGGGCGGTGATGTCTCCCGGAAAACCACTCCAGTTGTTGATGGGTTGAGGCGAAATCCTTGCGGGCTTCCTGCAGATTGGCTTCTGAGCCCGAAGCCGGCAGGGGAAAGTCGGCGATGCTTTCGGCGATTACCACCAGGCGGCTGCGCATGTCGGTCAATTCGCCAGCCCGGTAGACGCCGCGAACGACGGCAGCCACAATCAAAAGCAGGCCTGCCAGGCTGCCTAAGTAGAGGAGCATTAGCTCGCGCTGCTGGCGCCGCAATGGCGTGGCAGGGCGAGCCGTGGGGCCTTGGGGATGGAAGGGATCGATCATGCTTGGGAGCTCCGCAGCCGATAGCCGAGGCCGTGCACCGTTTCGATCGGGTCGACGCCGCTGCTGCTTCGCAATTTGCGCCGCAAGTTATTGAGGTGGGTTTTGACCGTGTCCTCGCCAGCGGAAGCATCCAAAGTCCACAACCGATCCAGCAGCTGGCTACGGCTGAACAGCTGGCCGGGATGGCGCAGAAACCACTCCAGCAGTTGCAGTTCCTTGCTGGTCAGGGGGATGGCCTTGCCCTGGCACCAGAGCTGGCCCGCCTGGCTGTCCAGTTCCAGGTCGTTCCAGACCAGTTGACTCGGTTGGTAGGGGCGGTCGCTGCGGCGCTCTAGGGAACGGATCCGGGCGGCCAGTTCCCCCATGCGAAAGGGTTTGACCAGATAGTCATCGGCCCCAGCCTGGAGACCCTCCACCATGTCGTTGAGGCCATCGCGGGCCGTCAGCATCAACACCAACGTGGTGTCGCCGCGCCGACGCATTTCACGCACGATCGAGAGGCCATCGCGGCTGGGCAGCATCCAGTCGAGTAGGGCCAGTTGATAGCCGCCGTCCAGCAGGCTATCGAGGGCTTGCTGGCCATCGCTCAACCAGGTGACGCTGTGGTGTTCCCGAGTCAGAAATTCACTCAGCGGTTCGGCCAAGCGAATGTCGTCCTCAGCCAACAGGATGCGCATCACGGCTGGCGAGTCGAAAGCCGATCATCGGTTGGCAGGCGTGAATCGCTTCCAACTCCCCAGCGCTGTTGTGGTGCACCGTGCAAATCCGGGCATGGCGACCACGAAACAGACTGGCTTCATCAATGCCCACCAAGGCCGCCAGCTCCTGACGGGGCGGATCGCGATGCACTGCAATGGGCAGGGGCTGCCTGGCTGCATCAACCAACTGCCTGGACTCGCTTCGCTGACTGGTGCGACCGCTGCGCAGGGCCACCAGGCCCACCAGGGGGAGGCCCGATACGCCGGTAAGGGCGGCAGCGGTGGCCAGGGTTGCTGGCACCCGACTTAGGGGCACGGCCGCAAGGTAGAGACCCACACCCCACAGGCCAACCGTGAGCAGCTGGGCCGGTAGCCGGGTTGTCCAGCCCAGGCTTGGACGCAGGTCAATGATCGGTTCAACCGTGGGTCGGCCATCGCTGCCCAGGGGCAACCGCAGCGCTGGCAGGGCCTTTATCGGTGAAAGGGCGCTCACGGTAGGTGGAGAACGCGAAGGTTGTCACCATCGTTACGGACAACTGTGAAGTTTTCGGTAAGAGATCGACTTAAATGCGCCGGCCCCGGTCGGGACTCACCCAGCGGGCCCGATCGCTGACGGCGCCGGGCTTACGACGCTGCTGGACCAGTCCCCAGATCACCCTGGGTAGGGCCACCACCGAGGCAAAAAAACAGAGCAGCCAGAAGGCGAATGGATACCAGATCATCCAGACGCTGTTGCGACCCAGGCCCCGGTCATAGGGGCGATCTAGCCAAAAGCTGACCGTGAACTGAAGGGCAGACACCGAGAGCAGCACCAGGGCCAGTCCATGGGGACTGAGGGCCGAGCCGAAACTGCCTAAGCCGCCGGCCAGGCTGAGCAGGATCGCCGCGATCAGGGCATAGGCCCAGATCAGGCTGAGCAGCGGTTCAATCAGTAAGGGCAGCAACTGCCATTGGCGGGGCCTGAACAGCAAATCGGCATTGGCGACTAACACCTGCTGCCCCCCTTGGGCCCAGCGCAACCGTTGTTTCCAGAGCCCGACGAGGGTTTCGGGCATCAGGATCCAGATCAGGGCATGGGGTTCGTAGGCCACCTGCCAGCCGGACCGTTGCAGTTTCCAGGTGATGTCGATGTCCTCGGTCAGGCAATCGGCGCTCCAGAAGTCAACGCTGCTGAGGGCACTGCGCCGAAACAGGCCAATCACCCCAGACACGCAGAACAGGCCCCCAAGCATGGATTGGGCCCGTTTAATCAAGCCGATGATCATCGAGAATTCGCCCACCTGGAGCCGACCAAACAGGCTGGTGCGGTTGCGGATGCGGGGGTTGCCGGTGACGGCGCCGATGTGGGGATTGGCCTCCAGATGGCGCACCATCCAGGCCAGGGCCTGGGGGTCGAGTAGGGCATCGGCATCGATGCAGAGCAAGAACTCATGGCGGGCCAGGAGGGCCCCAGCCCGCAGGGCTAGGGCCTTGCCCTGGTTGCTGGCCAGATGGACCACCCGCAGCCTCGGCTGCAGGTCGGTCAAGGCCTCCAGCTGGGAGCCGGTGTCATCGCTGCTGCCGTCATTGATGGCGATCACCTCCCATTCGGGCCAATCAAGCCTGCAGGCACTAGCAATCGTTTCGGCCAGGGTGTCCCCCTCGTTGAAGCAGGGGATCAGCACACTCACCGGAATCGCGCTGGGGGAACGGGCTCCAGGTAGTTGCGGTGGTCTGGCTAACCAGCGCTCCGGCCATTCCCGGGTGATGGTGTAGGCCACGGCTAAGCCAATCCAAGCTAGGGCCATCATGAGTGGATAGCCCACCACAAAGAGCCCGAGGGCTGCTGCCATCAGGAGGGTTTCAGCAGCGGTTCACTGGAATGGGCGTCAAAGACGGGTTTCAAAGTGGCTGGCACAGGATTATTCCGAAAGGGGCTGTCGGGGTAATACCCCACGTGCTGGGCTCCAAGTTGATAAAGGGTCTCAAACTGGCCGGCAAGCTGGGCAGTGGGGATGTCCTGGTGGGTACGCCAATCGGTGCTTTGCAGTTCAAACACCACCTTGCTGAGGCCCTTGGGTTTCTCCTTCACCATCTTCACCATCTCAAGGAAAAAGGCATGGGCATCGTTGGCCTGCTCCATGTAAGGCATGGCCTCCACGGCCGTGAAGTCGTAGTCGCGCAGGGCGTAGTCGAGGGACTGGCTAAACCAAGCCTCGGCATGGGGATTGAGCACAACCTGGGCATAGAGGTTACGGGCCGTGCGCAGCTGGGGCTGGTTGGGAACAACCTTCCGCGCCAGGTCCAAGGTGAGCTGTTGCAGCGCTTCGGTTTTGAGGGTGGTCCAGCGCCCCAGCAGTTGGTCACTGGCGCGAATTGCTGCCAGGTCCGTGGGCAGCCCCCAGGCGCGGTACTGGGCCTGGGCCCCGGGGCTGGCGTCCTCGTAATCGGACAGGGTGGCGTCGTCGTGGAAGATCAACCCATCGAAGGTGGCTCGGCGTGAGAGATCCTCATAGATCTCCGAGACCACCTGCATGGCCTTGGGGGCAAAGGGAGAGAGGCGGTGATACCCCATGGCCAGGTGGCCGTTGTGGCTGGGTTGGGTCTCCACAGTGAGGTTGGCCGTTGGCTCGGTGGCCGGTAGTTCGAAGGCCAGTACCGGCATCCAGGCATAGAGGCGGCGAACCCGGGTGCGGGTGCGAATCTCCCAGGCCACATGGTTGAAAAGGTCCTCCTTGACCGGCATGTGCCGGTTAGGGAAATAGAGGGCCTCCGCTGAGCCGCGCCCCTGGGGATCGGCGAAGGCCTGGAGATACACGGTGTTGACCCCCATCGCATTGATGCGTTCGAGCAGCAACTTCAAGTTGCGTTCAGTTTGCTTGGGGTCGGGATCATGGATCGTGTCTAGATCCACGTGCATCACCTTGACGGCCCGGGCCGTGTCGCCGAGATCGCGGCGGCGAAATTCCAGTTCCTTCGCCAGGCCTGCGGTGGCCCCCATCTCCTGGGTCATCAGGATGCGGCGCAGGGCGGTGAGGGGCACCTTGCTGCCATTGGTTCCGTCGTCGAGGCTGAGGCCCACCGGCATGCCCAGTTCGCTGGCCACGGCAGCAGAAGTCTGGTTGTAGCGGCCGTAGGGCCAGATCACGACCCGGGGGCGGCGGCCGAGCTGGCGCTCCAGGGTGCTGCTGTTCAGGGCCAGGTCGGCCCGTAGCCGTTGGCGGTAGGCCGATTCGCTTTCGTAGCCCCGATCGGCCTGATAAAGGCGGGTGGTAACGGCTGGCTCGGAATTGCCCTGGGGGTTGCCGTTGATGCCCTTATGGAGGTCGTAGGTGTGGCTGGCGGGCTCGATCAGACCACTGGCCATCAGGGTTCTCAGTTGCTCCCAGCTGAGGAACCGCTCCCGGGCCACCAGGTCATCGCCAAAATGGACTGGGCCCGACTCCGGAGTCAACCAGCTGCCCACCAGGCCCAGAACAGCCGGAACCTTGTAGCGCTTCAACACCGGGAAGGCCGTGGTGTACACACTGCGGAAGCCGTCATCAAAGCTGACCAGCACAGGATTGCTGGGCAGGGGAGCCCTGCCGGCCCGGGCAGCGATCACCTGATCGACGGAGACGAAATGTCTGCCGTGCTCCTTCAACCAGGCGATTTGATCCTGAAAATGGGCCGGTGTCACGGCGAAATCAGGCATCAGAGCCTGATCCTGTTCGGCAATGTCGTGATAGGCCAGCACCACCAAATTGCCCAGCGGATCACTTCCAGCCGTTGCTTTTGGGCCCGCCGAACCCATGGCCAGCAGCTTGCTGCCACCCCCCAAACCCAGTCCTCCGAGAAGGACCACAAGCAGGCTGCCTAGCAGCACAAGCAGGGGCAGGCGGCGGCGGTCGCGGGTCGTCATTGAGCCATTCTTGCTGGTCTGGGTAAAGGAAACGGCAAGGAGAAGCCCCCACCAGGTGCGCTGCGGCACAGCTGATCCGCAACCCTGCGGTGACAGAGTGAGCAGAGCTTGTGTGGGGGCCAATGGCACTGGAGGCCGGGAGGGTTCCCCGCTTTGAACTGGCCGGATCCGCAGCCAGGCCCAGCTCGGCCTCGGCGGAACGGCCGGATCGGACGCGCACGATGCTGCTCGATTTCGCCCTGCTGTTGCTCGGTCTCACCGTGGTGGTGGGGATTGGCAGCCTCAGCAGCCAGATGGCCGTCAGCTTCCATCCCCAGGCCCAGCTCACGGGGGTCGATCTCAACCCCCTGCTACTCCCCTATTACGCCGCCCGCTCCTCCCTGCGGATGTTTATTGCCCTAGCCATCTCGCTCACGATTGCCGTGGCGGTGGGCTCGCTCACGGCCCGCTCGGCGGTGGCTGAACGGCTGGTGTTGCCCCTGGTGGATGTGCTCCAGTCCGTGCCGGTGCTGGGCTTCCTGGCGGTGATTGTGCCCTTTTTTATTGGCCTGTTCCCCGGCAGTCTGTTGGGCCTGGAATCGGCGGCCCTGTTTGCGATCGTCACCGGCCAGGTGTGGAACCTGATCTTCTGTTATCACCAATCCCTGCGTACGATTCCAGCCGAATTGCGCGAGGCTTCTAGGGTCTATGGCTTCACCGGGTGGCAGCAGATGGTGCGCCTGGAGCTACCGGCTAGCGCCATTCCGATGGTCTGGAACGGCATGATGAGTTTTGCCGGTGGCTGGTTTTTTGCCACCCAGAGTGAAGCAATCAGCGTCAATAATTCCAATTACACATTGCCGGGCCTGGGATCCTATGTGGCTGCTGCGATTGCTCGCCAAAGGCTCGATTACGTGCTTTGGGCCCTCTTGATGATGTTGGTGTTGATTGTCATTACCGACCAGCTGTTTTGGCGACCAATTGTCACTTGGAGCGAGCAGTTTCGCTTGGATACCAATTCGGCTGCAGCGCCAAGTCAGTCCTGGTTATTGGAGATGTTGCAGCAATCGGATCTGCTGCGCCAGCTGGGCCATTGGCTAGGCGCGAGCCTGATGCCCTTGGGCGCTTCGCTCAACCGCTGGACCCGCAGCCGCGGCCGCGATGGCCCGGCCCCCTTGCAAAAGCAGGATCCTCGCTGGCTCGACAACCTAGTCTTGCTGGCCGGTGCCGTGGCCATGGTTGTGGCCTTTCACCACAGCATCCAACAGGTGGGCCCAGGCGAAACCATCAACGCCTTTGGCCAAGGCCTCCTGACCTTTGGCCGGGTGCTGGCCGTGGTTGGCGGCAGCACGTTGATCTTCTTGCCCTTGGCCGTGGTGATTGGCCTGCGGCCCCGTTGGGCAGCCGTTCTTCAGCCGGTGATGTTAATGCTCGCCAGCATCCCGGCTAATTTGCTCTTTCCTTTTTTTACGGTGGTGTTCCTGTTCTTTGGGATGCCCCTGTTTTATGGCTGCGTCGTTCTGATGGCCATGGGGGCCCAGTGGTATGTGCTTTTTAATGTCACGGCCGGTGCCAGTGCCATCCCCAATGACCTGCGTGAGATGAGCCAGGTGTTCCAGCTCAAGGGCCGCCAGCGCTGGCGTCGTTTCCTGCTGCCGGCCATGTTCAGCGCCTGGATCACTGGGGCCGTCACCGCCAGTGGCGCCGCCTGGAATGCTTCGATCGTGGCCGAGCTGGTGACCTGGGGCAGCCACACCCTGAAGACCCCTGGCATTGGCTCCTATATCGCTGAAGCCACGGCCCAAGGTGACCAACCCCGGCTGTTCTTGGGCCTGGTGGTGATGGCCCTCTTCGTGGTGGGCACCAACCGGCTGGTCTGGCGGCCCCTCTATCGCTTCGCCGAGGAACGCTATGGAAACTGATGCTTTGCTTGGGTCCCAACAGGTGACATCCCAGCCCCTGCTCAAGGTGCGCCACGTCGCCAAGCTGTTTCGTAGCGCCGATGGCAGCAGCCGGGTGGCGGTGCTTGATGACATCGACCTCGACATCCAGCCCGGTGAGGTTGTGGCCCTGCTGGGCCGCAGTGGCAGTGGCAAGAGCACCCTGCTAAGGCTGATGGCAGGGCTGATCGCCCCCAGTGAAGGCCGGATCGAGCGCGATGGCCAACCGCTCCGGGGCGTGAACCGGGATGTGGCGATCGTGTTCCAGAGCTTTGCCCTGTTGCCCTGGCTCACGGTGCTGGAAAACACGGCCGTGGGCCTAGAGGCCCGTGGCCTCGGAGAGAAGGAGGTGCGGCGTCGGGCCCTGCGGGCCCTGGCCATGGTGGGCTTGGAGGGCAGCGCCGAGGCCTATCCCCGCGAACTCTCGGGTGGCATGCGCCAGCGGGTGGGCTTTGCCCGGGCCTTCGTGATGGAGCCGGCCCTGCTGCTGATGGATGAACCCTTCAGTGCCCTCGATGTGCTCACGGCCGAAAACCTTCGCCGCGACATCGATGAACTCTGGGCTGGCGGCACCTTTCCGGCTGGCTCGATCGTGATCGTCACCCACAGCATTGAGGAAGCGGTGTTGCTCAGTGATCGGGTCGTGCTGCTCAGTGCCAACCCCGGCCGCATTCGCGGCGTGGTGCCCAATCCCCTGCCCCGGCCCCGCGACGACACGGCCCCGGCATTCCGAGCCCTAGTCGATACCCTTTACAGCTACATGACCGATCCGGATAAGCCTGTCGGAACCAGCCCCATGGCGGTGGAGCAGACCACCAGCCAGGACGCCCTGGCCCTGCCGCCCGCTTCCCTGGGCGCCGTGGTCGACCTGCTCACCTTGGTGCCGGAGCAGGAGGGCATCAGCGTGGCCGAACTGGCCGATGAGCTGGTGCTGGAACTCGATGACCTGCTGCCAATCCTCGATGCCGGCGAACTGCTGGAGTTGATGGCCGTCGATGGGGCCCGGTTGGGCTTGAGCCCCGTGGGCCGAGCCCTGGCCGAGGCCAGCGAGGAGGAGCAACAGCGCCTGCTGCGCAGCCAAATGCTGCTGCATGTGCCCCTGGTGCGCCGCCTGCAGGAGGCCCTGGAGGCCAGCGCCAAGGCGGAGGTGGATGGCGACTTCGTGCTTGACCTTCTCAGTGAGCAGTTCACCCAGCCAGAGGCCGAGGCCATGTTCGAAACCCTGGTGAGCTGGATCCGGGCCTGTGGCCTATTCCGCTACAGCCGCGAGCAGGATCGTTTCCGGGCTGGCGATGCCCTCGAGGCCGAGGAGGAGGGCGTGGCTCAGTTGTAGCCGTAGCGCTGGATGAACCAGGTTTTGACCCGCTGGGTGAGCAGGCAATAGCCCGCCAGGATCAGCCCAAGCCAGCCGAAGTAGGCGGCTGGTAAGGGCACCAACCCCAGGCCCGGGCCGGCAGGCGTGAAGGGTAGGGCGATCGCCAGGGCCATCACCGTGGCGCTGATCCCCACCAGGGGCCAGGAGGCCCGACTCTGGAAGAAAGGGATTTTGGGGGTACGGATGATGTGCACGATCAATACCTGGGTCATCAAGCTTTCCACAAACCAGCCGGTCTGAAAGAGGGCATGTTGGGCTGGCGTGTTGGCCTGGAACACAAACCACATCAGGCCAAAGGTGAGATAGTCGAAGAGGGAACTGATTGGGCCGATCCAAAGCATGAACCGTTGGATGTCCCCCACCAGCCATTGGCGTGGTTTAGCCAGGTAATCACGATCGACCCGATCAAAGGGAATGCCGGTTTGGGAGAGGTCGTAGAGCAGATTATTAACTAAAATCTGCACTGGCAACATCGGCAGGAAGGGCAAAAGGGCGCTGGCTCCCAACATGCTAAACATATTGCCGAAGTTGGAACTAGTGCCCATTTTAATGTATTTTACGATATTGCCAAAGGTGCGCCGACCCTCCAGGATCCCGGCCTGCAAGACCATCAGATTCTTCTCCAGTAAAATAATATCGGCAGCCTCCTTGGCGATATCAACAGCCGTATCGACCGAGATGCCCACATCGGCCTCACGCAGCGCCGCCGCATCATTAATGCCATCGCCCATGAAGCCCACAATCGCGCCCTGGCTGCGCAACACACGAATAATCCGTGACTTTTGCAGAGGTGTCAGTTTGGCAAAGATTGTGGTGTGGGCCGCCGCCGCCATTAGCTCCCGATCGCTGAGGCTTTCGACCCCATCGCCCAGCAGGATTCCGCCGACGGCTAGGCCCACATCCTTGCAGGTTTTCTGGGTGATCACGGCATTATCGCCGGTGAGAACTTTCACTTGCACGCCACTGTTGGCTAGGGCGGCGATGGCTTGGTGGGCCGAGTCCTTGGGGGGATCCAAAAAGGCGATTAGGCCAATTAGGATAAGGGCCCGTTCATCTTCTACCCCATAGGTGTCCTGCTCCGGAGGTAACTCCTTGTAGGCCACGGCAATCACCCGCAGGCCGTCATCGTTGAGGTCGTGGTTGAGTTGCTGCAACTGCTTGCGCAGAGACACATCGAAGGCCACCGACTGGCCATCAATTCGGACCCGTTCACAAATCTGGGCGATCTCCTCAACGGCTCCTTTGCAGATGAGTTCATGGTGGTGGCCATCCTCATCAACCACAACGGACATGCGCCTGCGCACAAAGTCAAAGGGGATTTCGTCTATTTTATGGTAACGCTGATCCAAGTTCAGTTTCGTCTCCAAGTCACTGTGCTCAAGGATCGCCACATCCAACAGATTTTTAAGACCGCTTTGATAGCGGCTGTTCAGGTAGGCAAACTCCAAAACCTCTTCGCGCTCACGTCCGAAGATATCGAGGGGAAGTTTTAAGACAATATGGTCTTGGGTGAGCGTGCCGGTTTTATCGGTACAGAGGATCTCCATGGCGCCGAAGCTCTGGATTGAATTGATATTTTTGACAATCACCTGCTGTTTGGACATGGCGATCGCGCCCCTGGCCAGGTTGGCGGTCACGATCATCGGCAGCATTTCTGGGGTTAGGCCCACCGCCACCGAGAGGGCGAAGAAAAAGGCCTCGCCCCAGTTGCCCTTAAGTAGGCCATTAATCAGGAACACAGTGGGCGCCATCGCCAGCATGAAGCGCAGCAGCAGGCCGCTGACATCATTGACACCCTTGTCAAAGCCTGTGCTGGACTTGGGCGCCATCACCCCTTCGGCGATGGACCCCAGGATTGTGTGGGCGCCGGTTTGAACCACCACCGCGCTGGCCGCGCCACTGACCACGGCCGTTCCCAGAAAACAGAGACTCTCCAGTTCCAGGGGACTGCTGTGGGCAGAATCCATCGCTCCCCCGTTGACATGTTTTTCCACCGGCATAGATTCACCGGTCAAGGTGGCCTGGCTGACATACAAATCCTTGGAATGGAGCAGGCGGACATCCGCTGGCACCATGTCCCCAGCCGCTAGGTGAATCACATCGCCGGGCACCAGATCCCGAATCGGTACTTCCTGCCGCTGGCCCTGTTCCAACCTCTGAACCAGGTCTAACCCCAGCTCCAGGGCCGGGATCATGTTTAACGGGGCCCTGTTTAACTCCGGGGTCCTGTTTAATTCCGGGACCATGCTCCTGGACTCGCCGCCAGCTTGTTTCACCTGCCGAAACGGTCGGCTCACGGTCGCGGTGGTATGCACCAGATCGCGTAGGGCATCGACGGCCCGGCTGGAGCGATACTCCTGGGAAAAGCGCAGGATCACGCTGAAGATCACAATCGTGAGAATGATCAGGGCCGATTCCCCTTCCCCGCTCACCAGGGAAATGGCGGCTAGGGCTGTTAGGAGCAACACCAGCGGATTGCTCACACTTGTCAGCAATTGCACTGGCCAGCTGGGCGTTCCTTGCCGGGGAATCTCATTGGCGCCGTACTCGGAACGGCGCCGGTCAGCCTCCAGCTCGCTGAGGCCCTCCCCCGTGCTTTCCAGCTGGGCCAGCACCCGCTCGGGAGCCTGCTGGCCAATCGCCCCCAGATGGTTGTCGCCAGGCGCGCCCCCCCCGATCGACGACGTTGGGCGGGACCGGGGGTTGTGCTTGCCGACTGGGTTGGCTGAGGCCCTTTGGAGCCAGCTCCACAAGCTATGAAGTCGATGCCTGAGGCGCCTGAGCTGGGGCACAGACATGGCAAACCCCCTTTGACCAGCTACTCCGTGCAAGTCTCGCCCTGGGTTTGGGTTCTGGTTTGCTCGTTACAGATTTGCCTGGGCCGAGGAGAGGCACCGTGATCAGACGCTCGTACCTTGCTGGTTCAACTCCTGGTGGACCGGTCGCTCTGCTCCCCTGGCTCGCGACCCGTTCGGTCGCTTGCGACGATGGGATCACTTACCTGCCTACCTGTGTGACCAAACGCAAGATCGGCATTGCCCTGGCAGTGGTTCTCACCGGGGCTGGGTCCGTCTGGATTGCGGCCAACTGGGGAATTGAGCAGACGGATGACGCCCAGCTCCAGTCCCACATTTATCAAGTCTCCAGCCGGATTCCCGGCATCGTCGACAAGGTGTTAGTCGATGCCAATGATCCGGTTCAGCCTGACCAGCCCTTGGTCCTGCTTGATTCCGGTGACCAGCGCATGCAGGTGCTTCGGGCCGAAGCCGACCTGATCAGTGCCCGGCGCCAGGCCGATGCCGCCAATGTCACCGTCGGTGCCGATCGCAGTGACGCCAGTGCCGGCGAATCCCAGGCCCATGGCGACCAGCTCGATGCCCGCGCCGAGGTGGTGCGCACGGCAGCCGATTTGAAGCGGTATCAAAGCCTCCATCGCCAGGGCGCCGCGACCCAGCAGCAGGTAGATCTGGCCAAGAGCCAGTATCAGCAATCCCTTGGTCGGCTCAGCCGCAGCAAGGGAAGCCAGGCCACGGCTCGCTCCCGCCAGGCCCATATCCAGGTGGATGCCAGCAAGGCCGCCGCCGCCCTGGCGGGCGTGCTCCAGGCCCAGGCAGCCCTGGCAACCGCCAAGCTCCAGCTCAGTTACACCACCCTGCGGGCCCCTGCCGCCGCCGTGGTCGGCCAACGCCAGGTGGAGGCGGGCCAGGGCGTCCAACCCAGCCAGGGCCTGCTCACCCTGGTGGGGCGCGATGTCTGGGTGGAGGCCAATTTCAAGGAAACCCAGGTGAGCCGCATGCGCGTCGGCAACCGGGCTGACCTGCACCTCGATGGCGTGCCGGGGGTTGGGTTCCATGGCCATGTCACCAGCCTTTCCCCAGCCTCTGGCGCCCGCTTTGCCCTGCTGCCCCCTGATAACGCCACTGGCAATTTCACCAAGGTGGTGCAACGGGTGACCGTGCGCATCGATTTCGACCCCAGCAGCATCGCCCCCTGGAAAGGCCGGCTCAAGCCAGGGCTCTCGGTGATGACCTCGGTGCACACCTGAGGTGAGTAGTCCTCCAGCAGCGACGGCGCCAGCCACGGCCCGCACACCCCTGACACCAGCCCATTGGGCCATCATCTTCACGGCCTCCCTGGGGGGCTTTCTCGAGGTGCTCGATACAAGCATCGTTAACGTGGCGCTCACCAGCATCCAGGCCCATCTCGGCGCCACCCTGGCGGAGGTGGGCTGGGTCGTTACCGGCTATGCCATGGCCAATGTGGTAATCCTGCCGCTCACCGCCTGGTTGGGCAATGGCTTTGGACGCCGAGGCTATTTTGTGTTCTCCTTGGCAGGATTCACGATCGCTTCGGTGGTTTGTGGCATGGCCCCCAACCTGCCCTTGCTCGTCACCGCTCGCATTATCCAGGGCTTGCTGGGAGGGGGGCTGCTGGCCAAATCCCAGGCGATTCTATTTGAAACAATCCCCAAGGATCGCCAGGGCTTTGCCCAGGCTGTGTTCGGCCTGGGCATCATCTCCGGACCGGCCCTAGGCCCCACCGTGGGGGGCTATCTCACCGATCTGTTGAGCTGGCGTTGGATCTTTTTGATTAACTTGCCCTTCGGCATCTTTGCCGTGATGATGGCCCTGCGGGCCCTACCGCCCGATCAGAAGAAGCCTGCTCCATCCCTGGCCTCAGTTGACTGGCTAGGGATTCTCCTGCTGATCTTCTGGCTGGGTTCGCTGCAGATTGTGCTCGAGCAAGGGGAGCAATATGCCTGGTTTGACGACCGAGGAATTGTTGCCCTCAGTCTTACGGCAGCCTTGAGTTGTCCGGCCTTTATCTGGTGGGAGCTGCGCCATCCCAACCCGGCCGTGCAGCTGCGGGTGTTGCGCCACCGCAGCCTGGCCGCCGGCAGCATCCTCTCGATGATCGTGGGGATCGGCCTCTACGGCACGGTCTTTCTGATCCCAATCTTTGCCCAAGGGGTATTGCAATTCACGGCCATCCAGACTGGTTTGCTGATGCTCCCCGGGGCCCTTGCCTCTGGCGCCACCATGCTTGTGCTCAGCAAAAAAGTGCAGCAATTGGATCCCCGCCGTGTAATTACGGCTGGCAGTATTTGTACTGCGTTGGTGATGTTTTCCCTGGCCGGGATCAACCCCAATACCGGCGAGGATGCCCTCTTCTGGCCCCTTATCTTTCGAGGGGTGGGCACGGTCTTGATGTTCTTGCCCCTGAGCTTGGCTGCCCTAGGGGACCTCTCCCCCCAGGAGATCAATGGCGGCAGTGCTTTCTACAACCTCACCCGCCAACTGGGGGGCAGCTTCGGCATTGCCATGCTCACCTCCCTGCTGTCCCATGGCCGCGATCACCACCGGGCCTACCTGACCGAATCGGCTGGGGCCCTCTCCCTGCAGTTGCGGATGCGCCTGTTTCAGATGGAGCAAATGCTGCACGCCCGCGGAGTCGACCCCCAGTTGGCCCACCGCCGCGCCCTCGAGCTGGTCGATCACCAGGTTGACCTGCAGGCCTCCCTATTGGCCTACGCCGACATCTTCCACTTGCTAGCGATTCTGTTCCTGGCGGCCATCCCCCTGGTTCTGTTATTCCGGGCTCCCAAGGCTCGCCAGGTCAGCTGAGCTGTTGGACCCATCAGTGCTGGTGGTCCAGTTGAGGCCTGGGGCTGACACTCCTGGCGGGACGAGCTGCTGAGCCGCCCACCCCTGGCCAGGACCCTCGTCAATGGGCCGCCAGAGTTGCCACAGTTGGGCCAGGCCTTGTGTGGCCTTCGCGATTTTCCGTCCTCGATGGATTCAATCGCGTTCGTTGTCCCCTTGGTCCGCCCAGCTCCCTGGGTCAGCTCCATCGGTCCAGCCATCCTGTCACCGATCACGCCACCCCCTTGCCGCTGCCACCCCCATGGGAGCCCATCACCACCCCTGCGGCCGCCAGACCTGCCATCCGGCTGTGGTGATCCAACGGCTGCCCCATCCCAGCCAGCACGTCCATCGCTTCGGCCCCGCCACCGCTTTTCGCTGGAGCGTGATTCTCAATAGCGGCCTTTCGGGCCTGCAATTGGTGATCGGCTTTGGCTTTGGCTCCATGGCCCTGGTCGGCGATGCCGTCCACAACCTGGGTGATGTGGCGGGCCTGCTGCTGGGCTGGGGGGCCGAACGGCTCAGCAGTCGCCCGCCCGATCAGCGCTTCACCTACGGCTTTGGCCGGAGCACCCAGCTGGCCTCCCTGCTGAATGCGGTGCTGATCCTGATGGCCGCCAGTGTGGTGTTTGTTGAAGGGCTCCAGCGACTGCTGGCACCGGTGATCCTCCAAAGCGCCCCGGTGGCTTGGGCGGCAGCCGCTGGCGTGGTGGTCAACCTGCTCTCGGCCCGCCTGTTTGGTGACCCCCACCAGCACGACCTCAACCGACGCGCGGCGGTGCTGCACCTCCTCACTGATGCGGCGGTGTCTGCCGCCGTTCTGCTCAGTGCCCTAGTGGTTGGAGTTACCGGCTGGAACCGGCTTGATGGCCTCACTGCCATGGCCGTGGGCCTGGCCGTGGCCTGGAGCGGTTGGCAGTTGTTGCGCGAAGCCTTGACCGTCGCCCTCGATGCGGTGCCCCTGGGTCTCAACCTCGAGGAGGTCAGCCAGGCCTTGATCGAATTGCCGGGGGTGGTGGAGGTCCATCACTTGCATGTCTGGGCGATGAGCACCTCCCAGAACGCCCTCACCGCCCACCTCAGCCGCCGCCTCGGCAGCACCGACGACATGCAGTTGCTCCACCAGGCCAAACAGCGGCTGGCCGAACTGGGCATTGCCCATAGCACCCTGCAACTGGAACCGTTTCGGGGT
>CAINZT010000071.1 GCA_903855705.1 uncultured Synechococcus sp. | reverse complement strand
GGTGCGCAGGATCGCCGAAAGGTTGTGGGGCTTATCCACCTGCTCGAGCAGCACGGTGAGATCGCCCATGCGGCGGTTGAGCACGGAGCGCAGCCGCTCGTAGCGTCTCGGCAGCAGGGGCATGGGGGGATCGGTGGCAGCGGGCCTTGCGTGCTGCATCCTGCCCCTGGATCTGCCAGGGCCCTTTCTGCCCTGGTTCTGCCTGGCTTGCTCGGCCATGGTTGACCCGCTTGCAAACGGCAGCCCAGGCGAGGTCCAACCCCAACTAGGCGGAGGACCTGGGGCCATCGGCGCTAGCCAGGAGCCGATCGAGAGCGAAGCGCCCCAGCCAGCCCAGTCCGTTTCGTTTGATCAGCGGGTTTACGCGTTGGTGACCCTGATCCCGGCGGGGCGGCTCGCCACCTACGGCCAGATTGCCGAGTTGCTTGGCGTCTACGGCGCTGCCCGCCAGGTGGGCTGGGCTTTGCGGCGCCTGCCCCTGCCCTCAACCGTGCCCTGGCAACGGGTCGTGAACGCCCAGGGCCGCATCAGCATGGATCCCTCACGCCAGGGCTCGGACTGGATCCAGCGGGAGCTGCTGCTGGCCGAAGGCATTGCCGTGGCGGCCGATGGACGGCTGCCCCTGGCGGCCCATCGCTGGCAGCCTGTCGATCTCGTCCCCCTCGCACGGCCCCTGGGGCGCTAGCTGTGGAGGCAGTCCCACCCCAGACCCTTTGAGCCCTTTCGCCCCCAGGCCCAAACCCGTTAAGGCGCCGGGCTCCCCCCAGCAGCAGCAGGAGCAAGGCGGCGGCGCGATTGGTCTGGCACCCCGGCAGGTGGCCTGGCAGGTGTTGCAGGCCGTAGCGGCGGGGGCCTATGCCGATGGCGCCCTGGAGCGGGAGCTGCAACGCCAACCCTTGACGGGTCAGGACCGGGCCCTGGCCACGGAGCTGGCCTATGGGGCGATTCGCCAGCGGCGCCTGCTCGATGCCTGGCTTGACCAGCTCGGCAAGGTGCCAGCAGAGCGCCAGCCACCCAAGTTGCGCTGGCTGTTGCATTTGGGCCTTTATCAACTCCTGGCCAGCGACCGGGTGCCGGCTTCGGCGGCGGTGAGCACCAGCGTGGAGCTGGCCAAGCGGGGCGGCCTGGTCCGCCTGGCTCCGGTGGTGAATGGCCTGCTGCGCTCTTTTCTGCGCCAGCAGGAGGCGGGCGGGAGCCTGGTGCTGCCCGCCGATCCGGCCCTGGCCCTCGCCCAGCGCCAGTCGCTGCCGGATTGGCTGGCCCAGGCCCTGCTGGACTGGCTGCCGGCCCCCCAGGCCGAGGCCTTTGCCGTGGCCTGCAACCAGGCCCCCAGCCTCGATCTGCGCTGCAATCCCCTGCGGGGCAGCCGCGAGCAGCTGCTGGCCGACCTGCGGGCCGCTGGCGTGGCGGCCGAGCCCTTGGCCGGTGTGCCCCAGGGCCTGGTGCTGGGGGGGCGCAGCGGTGATTTGCGCCAGTTGCCCGGCTACGCCGAGGGCCGCTGGTGCGTGCAAGACCGCTCGGCCCAGCGCATCGCCCCCCTGCTCGATCCCCAGCCGGGCGAGCGCATCCTCGATGCCTGTGCCGCCCCCGGGGGCAAGAGCACCCACCTGGCCGAGCTGATGGGCGACCTTGGCGAGGTGGTGGCCCTCGATCGCAGCGCCGCCCGCCTGCAGCGGGTCGGCCGCAACCTGGAGCGCCTGGGCCTGGGCTGCATCCAGACCCGCGTCGGCGATGCCACCACCCTGGGCGGCCGGCCCGAGCCAACCCCGCCCGATCCCGAGCCAGACCAGGGCCAAAGGGCGGCCGAGCCTGGAGCCAGCGCCACGCTGCCTGAAGCCGGCGATGGCGCCTGGTGGCACGGCGGGTTTGACCGGATCCTGGTGGATGCCCCCTGCTCGGGCCTAGGCACCCTGGCCCGCCACGCCGATGCCCGCTGGCGAATTGGGCCCGCCGCGATCGACGAGCTGGTGCCGTTGCAACGCCAGCTGCTGGAGGGCCTGGCGCCCCTGCTGCGGCCGGGCGGTCGGCTGGTGTATGCCACCTGCACCGTGCATCCGCGCGAAAACGGTGAACTGATCGCCGCCTTCCTGGGCGCCCATCCCGACTGGCGCCTGCTGGAGAGCTGGCAGCTCTGGCCGGGCCAAGGCCCTGGCGGCGCCATCGAGGGAGGTTTTGGGGGCGGTATCGAGGGGGGAACGGCTGAAGCCGGCAGTGCGATGGACGGCACCAGCCCTAGCCCGGCGGGTGACGGCCCTGGCTCAGGGGGTGATGGCTTCTTTGCTGCGGCCCTCCAGGCGCCCGGTTGAGGGGCTGGCCTGGTTGACCGACGGGACTAGGCCCCGCAGGCTTGCCCCTCAACCACCACTCCGCCAAATGGCGCCGCGATCAAGGCAGGGGCGGCGGCGCCGTCGGGGCGGCCGATGGGCTGGAGAGGGGAGGCGGGGCCGTTAGGGGCCCGCGGCTGGGGCTCGGCAGGCTGGGCGGCAGCGGCGGCAGGCGGCTGGGCCCGGGGTTCGGCAGCGAGCGGGTGGAGCCGGAGCCGCCACTGGGGGCTGCCGTGGTGCCGCCAGTTGGACCACGGCCGCCGGTTGCTGGCCCCTGGCTGGGGGCCAGGGTGGGGAGCGGCAGGCCGCCCGGGCCGCCATCGGTAGGGACGGCGGGATCGGGGCGCTCTCCGGGGAGCAGGCCCGAGGGGCTGAACTCCTGGGGACGGGCCACGGGCTTGGGCTTGGCCGGCGGCTGGAAGCTGCTGGTGAGCACGGGTTTGGGCGGGAACTGGCGCACCGGCAGGTCCTTGACGATCGGCGCCATGTAGTCGTGCCAGGCAAAGGTGGCGAGCACGCTGGTGCTGTGGGTCTCGCGGCTGTCGTCGTAGCCGAGCCAGACGGCGGTGGTGAGCTGGGGGATCGAGCCGATGAACCAAAGGTCGCGGCCGGATTCGGAGGTGCCGGTTTTGCCGGCCACGGGGCGATCTTTCAAGGCGGCACCGCCGCCGGTGCCCCCCTTGACCACCTGCTGCTGCATCCAGAGCATGGCGTCGGCCAGGGGGCTGGCCACGGCCCGGCGACCCCGGTCGCCATCGACGCGGCGGCTCCAGAGCAGGTCGCCGTTGGGGCCAAGGATTTCTTCAAACGGGGTCGGCGCCACGTAAACGCCCCGGTTGGCGATCGCTGCGTAGGCGGCCGTCATGTCGAGCACGGTCTGTTCGTAGGCGCCGATCGCCATCGGATAGAAGCGCCCCAGGGGCCGGGTGATGCCCAGGCTGCGGGCCGTGGCGATCACCGGGTCAAAGCCCACCTTCTTCAGCAGCTCCACCGCAACCACGTTGAGGGAGTTCTGCATCGCCACCCACATCGGGATGCGGCCCATGTAGCGGTGGCTGAAGTTTTTCGGGCAATAGCCGCCAAAACAACGGGGTTCATCGACCACGATGTCCTCGGGCTTCATGCCCTGTTTGAGGGCTGTGAGATAGACAAACAGCTTGAAGGTGGAGCCAGGGGAGCGCAGGGCCTGGACGGCCCGGTTGAACTGGCTCTTGTTGTAATCCTTGCCGCCCACTAGGGCCCGCACCAGGCCGGTGCCGGGTTCCATCGAGATCAGGGCCCCCTGCATGGCGCCGGGAGTGTTGTGATCGATGATTTTCTGGGCGTGGTCTTGCCAGGCCAAATTGAGGCTGCTGCGGATCGTCAGGCCGCCCACCTCCAGTTGCTCGGGGGTGAGCACCTTGGGCAACTCCTGGGCCACCCAGCTGGTGAAGTAAGGCGCCCGGCTATCCCAGTACTTGGGCACAGCTGGCTTGAGTTTCAGGGGCGTGGCCCCGGCCTCGGCCTGCTGGCGATCATCAATGAAGCCTGCCTCTCTCATGCGACGCAGCACGATCCGGCGCCGTTGCAGGGCCAGATCGGGATTGACCAGGGGCGAATAGACCGAGGGGGCGGGCGGCAGGCCGGCGATCAGGGCGGCCTCGGGCAGGGTTAATTCTGCTGGGGTTTTCGAGAAGTAGATCCAGGCCGCATCGGCTACGCCGTAGGCGCCGGAGCCCAGATACACATAGTTGAGATATTGCTCAAGGATCTGCTCCTTGTTGAGCTGGCGCTCGAGTTTGCCGGCCAGGGCCGCTTCTTCAAGCTTGCGGGTGATCGTGCGGTCCTGGCTGAGGAAGACGGTGCGGGCCAGTTGCTGGGTGATGGTGCTTGCCCCCTCTTCAAAGGAGCCGCGGGTGAGGTTGCGCAGCACCGCCCGGCTGATGCCGACCATGTCGATGCCGTCGTGTTGATAGAAGCGCCGATCTTCGGCGGCGATGAAGGCCCGTTTGACCAGCTCCGGCATCTGGCCACTGGCCACCTTGTCGCGGGTGGCGGGCCCCAGTTTTTGGATCACCTGGCCATCGGCCGACAACACCGTGACCGTGCCAGGCCTGTTGAAGGTGTTGATATGGCGCACATCGGGCAAGAGCTTGTCGAGGCCCTGCACCAGAAGGGACTGCCCCACGGCCACAGCACCACCGATGCCGGCGGCCCAGAGGCCGGCGACCAGGAGCTGGCGCCGGCGCCCGTTCACATGCCCACCACCGGCGCCAGGCCCGCTGTGAGGGAGCTGTGCCCAATCGCCAGGGCCGTGACAAGCATGCCGATCACCAAAAACGGCTGGGCACTGGCCTGGTATTTGACATCAAAGGCCACCGGATCGCGCAGTAGCCAGATGTCCTGGAAGGTCATTTGGGGCACGATCAACAGCACCAGCAACACGGCCGAGAAGTGTTGGCCGATGGCAATCAACACGCCCACCATGGCCAGCTGGAAAAGGTTGATCATGGCGGCGCTGATCCAGCTGGCCCGCTTAGCGCCAAACACCACTGGCAGGGATTGGAGGCCCAGGGCCCGGTCGCCTTCGATGCTCTTGAAGTCGTTGACCACGGCAATGCCCAGGCCCGCCAGGCTGTAGGCCAGGGTGAGCAGGGCTGTGGTCCAGGTGAGCTGGCCAAACAGGGCCTGACCGGCCCACCAGGGCAGGGCGATGTAGCTGGCGCCGAGGGCGTAGTTGCCCAGCCAGCCGTTCTGCTTGAGCTTCAGGGGCGGCGCTGAATAGATGAAGCTCACAAACGAGCCCCCCAAAGCCAGCAGGAACACCACCGGTGTGGCATGTCCGGCCCAGAGGTCGAGGCCGTAGGCCACCCCCAGACCCGCCAGCAGCAGGATCCAGATCTGGGCCTTCACCTGGCCCAAGGGAATGGCACCCGAGGGAATCGGCCGGTAGGGCTCGTTGATCGCGTCGATCTCGCGGTCGTAGTAGTCGTTGATCGTTTGGGTGTAGCCAGCCAGCAGGGGCCCGCTCATCACCATGCAGGCAAAGGAGGCGGTCACCTCCGGCAGGGTCCAGTGGAAGCGACCCGAGGCGGCGGCACCACAGAGCACACCCCAGATCAGGGGAATCCAGGTGACCGGCTTCATCAGCTGGAGCCGGATCTTCCAGATATTGGAGGTGCCACTGGCACCTTTCATGCCTAGTAGCTGGCGGGCCCCGCCGCCGGGACCCTGGTCCCCAGGCGGGGTTGGGGCGGGGTTGGCTCTGGCTTGGTCGGGGCTATCGCTCACGGGCTGTCTGGCCTCAGGCGGGGGTGATTTCGTCGTCGAAGAACCAGGTGGTGCCGCCGCCGCTCAGTTCCACCACCACGCCGATGCCCTTGCCATCGGTGAGCTTGAAATCCTTCACGGTGCCGGTGGCATCGGCCTGGAGGGTGGCGACTAGGCCTGCGGGGATACGGTCACGAACCCGGGTGACCCGCACCTTCGAGCCGATGGTGATGGCAGCCTGGGACATAACCGGCGTAACGGAAAAGTTGCGCAACCTTACCAGCGCCTCCCCGCCGCCTCGCCATGGTCGCCAAACGGATCATTCCCTGTCTGGATGTGGCCGATGGCCGGGTGGTCAAGGGGGTCAATTTCGTTGGCCTGCGCGACGCCGGTGATCCGGTGGAACTGGCCTGCCGCTACAGCGCCTCCGGCGCCGATGAGTTGGTCTTCCTCGACATCGCCGCCAGCCACCAGGGCCGCAGCACCCTGGTGGAGCTGGTGCGCCGCACCGCCGAGGCGGTGACGATCCCCTTCACCGTCGGCGGCGGCATCCGCTCGGTGGAGGGCATCACCGAGCTGCTGCGGGCCGGCGCCGACAAGATCAGCCTCAATTCCTCGGCCGTGGCCGATCCCAACCTGGTGGCCGAAGGGGCCGGGCGCTTTGGCTGCCAATGCATCGTCGTGGCGATCGATGCCCGGGCCCGGCGCGACCCCTCCGGCCGCCCCCTGGCAGGCCCAGACGGGGGCTGGGATGTGTTCGTGAAAGGCGGCCGCGAGAACACGGGCCTCGATGCGGTGGCCTGGGCCCAGCAGGTGGTAGCCCTCGGCGCCGGTGAAATCCTGCTCACCTCCATGGATGGCGATGGCACCCAGGCCGGCTACGACCTGGCCCTGACCCGGGCCGTGGCCGAGGCGGTGGCCGTGCCCGTGATCGCCTCCGGCGGGGCCGGCAGCATCGCCCATATCGGCGCGGCCCTGGCGGAAGGCAAGGCCGCGGCGGCCCTGCTCGCCTCCCTGCTCCACGACGGGGTGCTGACCGTGGAGCAGATCAAGACCGAACTGCTGTCGAAGGGTGTCAACCTGCGGCCCCTGGAGCAAGCCCCAGCCGCGTGAGGAGCGCAACCCTGAAGCCCAGGGGCAACCCAATGCCCCCGGGCCCGACAGCCAGCGATCGCACCGCCCTTAATCACTAGTTACATTGGCTTGAAGAAAGCCTCAGGATTTCAATCCAAAGCTGGTTTTGCGGACAGCTGTTTCCCACTTCCGCTCGCTCTGCCCGTTTCCAAATCCCAGCCCCGCTCGCCGTGTTTCCGTCCCTCCCCACCCTTGCGACGGCCCTCGGAGTGCTGATGGTGGTAGTGGTGGTCGCCCTGGTGGGTTGGGCCCTGCAGCTGATGGAGGCGGCCAATCAGCGCAAAGAGTTTTCCCTGATGTTGGCCGGCTGCATGGTCTGCTCGGCGGCGGTGGGCCTGGCCACGGTGATGGTGCTCACCCTGACCAGTCCCGATCGGCTTGAAGCCCGCGGCCTGCTGGCCCCGGCCGACGCCGATGCCTACGGCTGGGAGGCGGGGATCAGCTTGGATGCCATCTCCCTTCCCTGGGATGGCCCCCTAGAACTCCATGCAACCCGGTGATCCGGATGCCGTGCGCCAGCTGTTTGAACAGATCGCGCCCAGCTACGACCGCCTCAACGACACCCTCAGCCTCGGCCTGCATCGCCTCTGGAAGCGCCAGGCCCTGGCCTACCTGGCGCCCAGGCCTGGCCAGCGCCTGCTCGACCTCTGCTGCGGCACGGGTGATCTGGCCCTGATCCTCGCCGAGAAGGTGCGTCCGGGTGGCCAGGTGTTGGGCCTCGATGCGGCCGAGGCGCCCCTGGAGCTGGCCCGGGGCAGGGCCGCCCAACAGCCCTGGCTGCCCCTGGACTGGCGTCTGGGTGATGCCCTAGCCACGGGCCTGCCCGATGGTTGGGCCGATGGGGCCGTGATCGCCTACGGCTTGCGTAACCTGGCCGATCCCTTGGCGGGCCTAAGGGAATTGCGGCGCCTGCTGCGCCCGGGCGGCCGCGCCGCCGTGCTCGATTTCAACCGCCCCGAGGATTCCGCCGGCCTGGTGGCCCGCTTCCAGCGCTTCTACCTGCGCCAGTTGGTGGTGCCCCTGGCCCGCCAGGCCGATCTCGAAGCCCATTACGCCTACTTGGAAGAGAGCCTGGCCCGCTTCCCCACGGGCCTCGAGCAGGAAGCCCTGGCCCGACAAGCGGCCTTTGCCCGCGGCCATCACCGTCCCCTGGCCGGCGGCCAGATGGGGTTACTGGAGCTGGTGGCCTGAGCGACAGGGCCCCAGCCGCCGGGGCGGGAGCTGCAGCCGGGGGCGATCTGAGCGAGCCCCGCGCAGGCCTAGGGGGGGTCTGGCTCGCGGCGGCCTGGCCAGGGCTGCCAAGCTGAACGCCTGTGCCCGCTGCTCCGGGGCCCGCCGGCCATGCCATGAGCGATCAAGCCCAAGGGGACCACCGGGAGCTGGAGGCGATCCAGAGGCAGCTGGCGGATACCCGCCAGCACATTGCCGAGCTGGAAGCCCTGATCAGCGACCTGCCCGAGATCTACGAGCGCAAGTTCGAGCAGCAGCTCCAACCCCTCTTGGAGCAAGAACGGCTTCTGCTCCAACAGAACCTGCTGCTGCGGGACCAGCTGCAACGGGCCTTGCCGGGGACGGCCTCCCAGCTGCTGCTGGCTCCGGCGCCAGTCCAGGCGCCGGCCCCTCCTACCCAGGCTCCGGCCACCCCTGGCCAGGAGGGTGCCGCCCTAGGGCCAGGAGTGGGGACTGGCCCTCTGCAGCCCCCAGCCCAACCCCAGCCGGCCCAACCCCCAGCCTCCCTAGCCGAACGCCCCCAACCGCCCCAGGGGCCTCGCCAAGGGCTCCCGAGCCGCCGGGCCCAGCGGGTCCGGGGCAGGGAAGTGCTGCTTCAGGACTTGGCCAGGAACCAGGGCGACAGCAACCGCGTTACCGGCTGGCCCTGGTGGCCACGGTTGCTGCCCTAGGCGCCTTTGGCCTCCTCCAGCGGCAGCTGGTACCCGGAAATTCCCAGCGAACCGCCGCTGCCCAGAGGTCAACCCAGGGATCTCGCCAAGCACCAGCCTCAGCCGTCCCCAGCCATGGCTCCGTGCCGGGCTCCACCGCCCAACCAGTCGGGCCAGCTCGCGTCATGGAGCTGCAGGTGATCGCCAGGGGCTCCAGCTGGATTGAGCTGCGCGATGCCCAGGGGCGAACGGTCTACGCGGACTTACTGGAGGGCCGCAAACGCTTCCGCCTCGGGACCGGGCTGAGCCTCAAGGCCGGCCGGCCGGAACTGGTCCAGGTGCAGCTGGGCGCGGGCCCGGCCCAGGCCTTGCCCCCAGGCGAGTGGTGGACCTGGCATCGCTTCCAGCCGCCGGGGGCCTGAGGCTCCAGGTCACAATGGCCCAGTCCAGCCCAGCCCAGGCCCGCCAGCCTGTTGGACTCGCCGTCGCCCGGACCGCCCCTCCCAGATCGCCCCATGCATTTCCAGGACAGAAGTGCAACCCTTAAAAAGAGCTAGTGGTACCAAGGCTTTTTGGTTCTTTTCGGCGCTAAGACCAACAAAAGACCAACGAAACCAGGTAAGTTGAGCTTCTCCTGGTGGCCGGCAGGTTGCCGGTGTTGGTCCCTTGCCGAGAGTCTTGGAGCGCCACCCGCTGTTGGGTGGCGAGGTGGAGGTGGTTCAGTACGCGGGGAAGCCCGTCTACTACGTGCGCCTGTACGTACCTGGAGAGCGGCGCTACGCCACCAAAAGCACAGGCACCACGGACCTTGAGGGGGCTACTGAGGTCGCTTTGCAAACTTGGCGCCTCTGGCGAAACACTGCAGACGCTGGTGGG
>CAINZT010000070.1 GCA_903855705.1 uncultured Synechococcus sp. | reverse complement strand
TTCTCATTGGCCTGTGGGTCGGCCAGAACGTGAACCTTCTGCCCATCGATGCCAGTGCCAATGCGCCGGTGTACGACGAACTGTTCCAGGTGCTCTTCAGCATTGGCACCAGCCTGCTGCTCGGCATAGTCGGCCTGCTGATCTATAGCCTGATTCGCTACCGCCGTGTCGCTGGTGACACGGGCGACGGCCTGGCGATCGAAGGCAACCTGCCCCTGGAAGTTTTTTGGACCGCGGTGCCGGCAATCGTTGTCCTGTTCATTGGCATCTACAGCTACGACATCTACGAACGCATGGGTGGCATGGCCCCCCTCAACGACCACAGCGTTCATGTGATGCAGGCGTCCTCCGACCCATCTATGCCCGCAGGGATGGCCATGGAGGCGGGCGACAGCTCAGCCAGTCCGGCCCGGATTTGGGGTGGCATCAGCCCCACGGGAGCTGGGACCGCTGCGGTGTCAGTAGATGTCACCGCCATGCAATTTGCCTTTATTTTTCGTTATCCAGATAGCGGCATCATCAGCGGCGAGTTGCATGTGCCGGTAGGCCAGGCCGTGGCCCTCAATATGAAGGCTAATGATGTGATCCACGCCTTCTGGGTCCCCCAGTTCCGGCTCAAGCAGGATGTGATTCCGGGCCAGCCAACCTTGCTCAGTTTCACGGCCACTAAGGAAGGGCGTTATCCGATCATCTGCGCCGAGCTCTGTGGTCCGTATCACGGCGGCATGCGCTCCACCGTAGTTGTTGAAAATCCAGACGCCTATTCCGCCTGGGTGACCAAGAACAGCCCAGCACCCTTGCCCGTCAGCGTTTCTTCCGCCCCTTCGGCACCGCTCCAGTCATGACCCTGACCCTTTCACCGCCCACGGCAACCCCAGAGCCCCAGGCCCCCCTGCAGCCCCAGGGCTGGCTCCGCTATTTCAGTTTCAGTGTTGACCACAAGGTTATCGGTCTGCAATACCTGGTTTGTGGCTTTATTTTCTATCTGATTGGTGGGGCTCTCGCCGGCATGATCCGCACGGAGCTGCTCACGCCCCTGTCGGATTTCATGCCGCGTGAAACCTACAACGAGGTGCTCACCCTCCACGGCACGGTGATGATTTTCCTCTGGATTGTGCCGGTGGTGAATGGGGCTTTTGGCAATTATCTCATTCCCTTTTATGTGGGGGCCCGGGACATGGCCTTCCCCAGGCTCAATGCCGTGGCCTTCTGGTTGATTCCCCCGGCGGGCTTGCTGCTGATCAGCAGCTACTTCATCGGCAGCGCCTCCCAATCGGGCTGGACCGCCTATCCACCTTTGAGCCTCACCACGCCGGCCACGGGCCAGGTGATCTGGATCCTGAGTGTGTTGCTGCTGGGCGGCAGCTCGATTTTTGGGGGCATCAATTTCATCGCCACGATCCTGAAGCTGCGCCGTCCTGGCCTGAAGATGCTGCAACTGCCGATGTTCTGTTGGGCCTTGCTGGGCACCAGCATCTTGGTGGTGCTGTCTACGCCGGTGCTGGCCGGAACCCTGGTATTGCTCAGCTTCGACATCATTGCCCACACCGGCTTCTTCAACCCGGCCCTGGGCGGTAACGCCGTGGTGTATCAACACCTCTTCTGGTTCTATTCCCACCCGGCGGTGTACATCATGGTGCTGCCGGCCTTTGGTCTGGTCAGCGAGATCCTGCCGGTGCATGCCCGCAAGCCCCTGTTCGGCTACATCACCATGGTGTATTCGATCCTGGCGATCGTGGTGTTGGGGCTTGTGGTGTGGGCCCACCACATGTTCACCAGTGGCACGCCCCCCTGGATGCGCCTGTTCTTCACGATCGCTACCTCCTTGATTGCCGTGCCGACCGGCATCAAATTCTTCAACTGGCTGGCGACCCTGTGGGGCGGCAAGATTGCCCTCAACACGGCGATGCTGTTCTCCTGCGGCTTCATCGTCAATTTCGTGTTCGGCGGTATCACCGGCGTTGCCCTGGCCCAGGTTCCCTTTGACATCCACGTCCACGACACCTACTTCGTGGTCGCCCACTTCCACTACATCGTTTACGGCGGCACGGTGTTTGTGATCTTCGGCTCGGTGTACCACTGGTATCCCAAGTTCACCGGGCGCCTAGCCAATGAAACCCTAGGCCGGCTCCATTTCGTGCTCACCTTCATCGGCTTCAACCTCTGCTTTGCCCCCCAGCACTGGCTTGGTCTCAACGGCATGCCGCGCCGGGTGGCCGAATACGACCCCCAGTTCACCTTCATTAACCAGGTGAGCAGCGTCGGGGCCCTGTTGATGGCGATCAGCACCCTGCCCTTTCTGATCAACATGGTCTATTCCGCCTTCGCCGGCGAGAAGGCCGGTGACAACCCCTGGCGGGCCCTCACCCCGGAATGGCTGACCAGCTCGCCGCCGCCGGTGGAGAACTGGAAGGGTCCAGCCCCCCTGGTGACCCATCCCTACGGCTACGGAGCGGCTCCCGAGCCCCAGGTCGTCAGCGCCAGCTCCCCCTGAAAGCGGGCCAAGGCCCCGCTTGCCGCCCCGCTTCGTTGACCATCCGTTCCATGCCCCTGCCATGACCAGCTCCTCCGCCCCAAGCCCCATCAGCGGCAGCGCCGCGTCTCCTGCCCTGGCGACTGGCCTGCCTCTCGCTGCTGCCGGGGCCGGGGGGGTTGCCATGGCCCTGCCTGGGGCTGGGTCCAGCCAGGACACGGCGGCCAGTCATCACGCCGAGGCCGGCCATGGTGCTGGGGAGGGCCATGGTGATTTCCGCCTGTTTGGCCTGGCCACCTTCCTGGTGGCCGATGGCATGACCTTCGCCGGCTTTTTTGCTGCCTATCTCACCTTCCGGGCCGTGAATCCCCTGGCTGAAGGGGGCAATTACGAGCTGGAGCTGGCCCTGCCCACCCTCAACACGATCCTGCTGCTGCTCAGCAGCCTCACCTTCCACCGGGCCGCCAAGGCGATCCACCAGGACCGGACCGAAGCCTGTCGCAATTGGTTATTGGTGACCGCGGCCCTGGGCTTCACCTTCCTGGGCGGCCAGATGGTGGAGTACTTCAGCCTGCCCTTTGGCCTCACCGACAACCTGTTCGCCAGCACCTTCTACGCGATCACCGGCTTCCACGGCCTGCACGTGACCCTGGGGGGCCTGATGATCCTGATCATCTGGTGGCAGAGCCGCCAAGGGGGCCGCGTCAATCGGACCAACCTGTTCCCCCTGGAGGCCACCGAGCTCTACTGGCATTTCGTTGATGGGATCTGGGTGCTGCTCTACGGAATTCTCTATCTGCTCTGAGGCGATTCATCCCGATTTCCTTTCAGCAGCCTCGATGCACTTGCCGCTTCCCCGCAGCAGACGCAGAATCGCCCAAAGACTTGACGCGATCCACGGCTGATGGCTGAACCCCAGCATGTTCCTGGAAGCACGATGCTCGAAGGCAAGGCCTTGCTTGAAAAGGCCCGCTCCTTGAGCAATCGGCCCGAAGATCAGATTGCCCGGGCCTGTGGCTATGTGGGGCCCAGCGGACGCCTGCTCAAGAAAAGCTTTTACCGGGCCCTCGTGGTGGCCAAGGGCTATGCCCTGCCGTCCCAGGCCAGTGGGGGTGGCAAGTCGGGATCGGGCACCAAGGGGCGCCAGGCCGAGTTCCGCACCCGCGTCCATGGCAATGGCAACCTGCTGATCGGCCATGCCTACACCCGGCGCATGGGTTTGGAACCCGGCGCCGAATTCCGCATCGAAATCCACCAGGAAACGGGCGCGATCTGGTTGCTGCCCATCGATGCCGCCACCGCCGAGGCCCTCAAGGCCGATGCAGGCGACGAGGAGGGCCCGGGCGAGGAAGCCTGAGGCTAGACCAGCCAAATCGGGCCCTTGTTGAGGACCCAATTTCAAGCGGGATTGCCAGCAACCCTTCAACGACGCTGGGCACTGAAGCCAAAGCGTTTCCGAGAAGCTGTTCGGCTAAGCGATTCGCATAGATCATTCGCCTAAGGGATTTGCGGGAACACCGTTGACCCGACCACTGTTGACCGGATCAATGTTCACCCGATCAATGTTCACCGGATCAATGTTCACCGGAAAAAAGTTCAGGAGGACGGGCCTTCCAAGGCGTTGTCCTTGGGGCCATGGAAGCCGGCACTGAACACCAGTAGGTCGACGCCGCTGAACAGGAAGCTGATTCCCACCAGGATGCCGATCACTGAGAGCAGACCGGCTGGTTTCATCGACAGGATCAGCAGGCCGAGCACCAGGGTGACGATGCCGTTGGCCAGACCCCAAACCCAGCCCGCATGGCGGGTATGGGAGAGGGACACGAGTGCCGCCACCAGTCCTTCCACTAGGAAGACGATGCCGATTGCCGTGGCCAGGGCGGCCACCTGGGCGGCTGCCGGCACGAGGCCCGATTGGAATTGCTGCAGGATCCAGGCCCCGATCACCAGGAACAGGGTCGAGACCACCAGGCGCCAGAAGCAATGCCAGCGGCCGAGCCGGCGGGAGCGGTTGAGGTTGTTGATCCAGCCGACAATGCCGCCCACCAGGAAGGCGATCGCCACGATCACTGTGATTCCGGCCGAGGCAATGATCGGGAACAGCAGGGCCAGGGCCCCGAGTACCAGCATCAAGATGCCCTCGGCGATCGTGAAACTGCGCAGGGAGCCCAGGTCGAACCGGGCGCTGGTGTCAGCCATGGGGTGGGGCCTCAAGGAGCCAGGGTCCCTCGGACGGTAGTCATGGAGACAGTTGCTGTCAGCCCGGGGAGCCTTGGCGCAGGGACTCGGCCTCAAGCGGTTTGCTAGGCCCAGCCCTGCTCCGCCAGCCAGGTCGGGGTGATCGCTGGCCCAGCCGCGGCCTCGGCCCCTGGGCGGGAGTTGCCGGGGAAGGGGTTGCCGGATCGCAGGAGTTGTTCGGTGTATTTGGCGAGCAGATCCGCCTCCAGGTTGACCGGCTCACCCAGCTGCAGCTGGGCCAGGGTGCTGTGGCTCCAGGTGTGGGGAATCACGGCGATCCAGAACAGGGCGCCGTTCGGCTCGCAGCCCGCCACCGTGAGGCTGATGCCATTGACCGCCACGCTGGCTTTCTCGCAGATGTAGCGGCCGTAGCTGGCCTCCTGCCAGCGCAGGGCCAGGTGCCAGGAGGCGCCGCGGGGCTCGATCGCCACCACCTCCGCCAGCCCATCGACATGGCCACTCACCAGGTGGCCGCCGAGGCGATCGGCCAGGCGCAGGGCCGGCTCCAGGTTGACGGCCCCCTGGCGGGTGGCCTTGGCGGCCAGGGTGGTGCGGGCCAGGGTCTCGCCGCTGACATCGGCGCGGAAGCCCTGGGGCATCAGGGAGGCCACCGTTAGGCACACCCCGTCAACGGCAACGCTGTCGCCCAGGGCCAGGCTGGCCGGATCCAGGCCGGCGCCGGCGCCGATCCGCACCTCCACCCCGCCCGGCGAGCGCCCCAGTTGCCCCACGGCCTGAACCAGACCGGTAAACATGCCCTGCCCCTGCACTGCTGGCCATAATCGGGCAGAGGGCTCGCCAGCAAGATCCATGGTCGAGATGAGCGTTGCCGGAATCGCCCTAGATGCCGCCAGCCGTAGCCCCATCGTGCTGCTGCGGGATCCCTCTGGCCGCCGCCAGGTGCCGATCTGGATCGACCAGGCCCAGGCCCAAAACATCATGGCGGGCCTCACCGGCCAGACCCCGCCCAGGCCCCTCAGCCACGATCTGATGGTGTCCCTGCTGGAGCTGGGCGGCCTCAGCCTGGAGCGGGTGGTGATCAACACGATTGAGGAGAGCACCTTTCGGGCGGTGATGCGGCTCAGCAACGCGGCGGGCGAGAGCAGCGAGCTCGATGCCCGTCCCAGTGATGCGATTGCCCTGGCCCTGCGCACCGGCAGCGGCATCTGGATGCTGGAGGAGGTAGTGGCAGATGCCTCGATTGCCGTTGATGCGGAGGCCGACGCCGAAGACCAGGCCGATTTCCGCCGCTTCCTCGATGGCACCAGTCCGGCCGAACTGATCCGCAACCTGGGCCGGGCCCGCCAGGACGCCACGCTGGAGCCTGAGGCTGAACCCGAGGCTGAAGCGCAGGCTGAAGCAGAGGGGCCAGCCCCTGGGGATGGCGAGCCCGGTCCTGACCCTGACGGCTCGCCAGCCCCTCCCGATGCCGCTCCCTGAAGGACCGGAGGCCCCTGATTCCCCTGGGGATCCCCAGGGCACCAGCCCTGGTTCCCCCCACCCGAGGCCAGGCCTAGGGTCCGATCGAGCCCCTTTGCCGGCACGGCGGCCGTTCGGGCGCGGACCAGCGGTGTCCCTGTTCACCCTGGGCACGATGCGGGCCCTAGCCAGCCCGGCCCAGCTGGAAGTGGTGCTGGCGGCGGCCCTACAGGCCGGCATCAATCACATCGAAACGGCCCCGGCCTATGGGCCTGCCGAACGGTTTCTAGGCCAGGCCCTGGGCCAGCTCGAGCGCAGCAATCCCACCAGCCGGGCTGGCCTGGTGATCACCACCAAGATTCTGCCCGGGCCGGATCTGGCCCAGGCCCAGGAGCAGCTGCGCGGCAGCCTGGAACGCCTGGGCCTGGCCCGGCTCGACAACCTGGCCGTCCATGGGATCAATACGCCAGAGCACCTGGACTGGGCCCTGCGGGGGCCGGGGGCGGAGCTGCTCACCTGGGCCCTAGGTGAAGGCTTGGTGGGCCAGGTGGGTTTCAGCAGCCATGGCAGCAACGACCTGATCGCGGCGGCCCTGGCCAGCGAGCGGTTCGGCTTCTGCAGCCTGCACCTGCACCTGTTCGATCGCCAGCGTCTGCCCCTGGCCCAGGCGGCCCTTTCCGCCGGGCTCGGCGTGTTGGCCATTTCCCCGGCCGATAAGGGCGGGCGGCTCTACGCGCCGCCGCCCCAGCTGCTGGCCGACTGCAGTCCCTTTGCCCCCCTGGAGCTGGCTTACCGCTTCTTGCTCGACCAGGGTCTCTCCAGCCTCACCCTGGGAGCCGCCCGTGCCGCCGACCTCGATTGGGCCCGCCAACTGGCGGCGTCCGACGGCCCCCTCAGTGCCCAGGAGCGCGCCAGCCTCGACCAGCTCCTGGCGGCGGGCCGGCAGCGCCTGGGCGCCGACTCCTGCGGCCAGTGCCAGGCCTGCCTGCCCTGCCCCAGCGCCGTGCCGATCCCGGCCCTGCTACGCCTGCGCAACCTGGCGGTGGGCCATGGCATGGAAGCCTTTGCGAGCGAGCGCTACAACCTGATCGGCCGGGCCGGCCACTGGTGGGAGCAGCTCGATGCCAGTGCTTGCCAGGCCTGTGGCGCCTGCTTGCCGCGCTGTCCCAACCAACTCCCCATCCCCGAGCTGTTGGCCGATGCCCATCGGCGCCTGGCGGCGGCTCCGCAGCGCAGGCTCTGGGGCTAGGGCTTGGTATTCCCCCGGAGAGGAGATCAGGCGCCGGCTTGGCTTGGGGCCTTTGGAGCTGCCCGATCCCACAGCTCTTGCCATTGGCGGCGCTCCGGCTCGCTGAAGGGGGCCAGGCTGTTGCAGCGCGCCAACACCTCTGGCTTGGGGAGCAACAATTGGGCAGCTGGCTCGGGCCAGGCCGCCAGGGCCGGCGCCAAGCGCTCGGCCGGCAGGGGTGGTACCCAGCCCTTGGCCAGCAGGCGATTCAGCAGCGGTGGCTCGAAAATCTCCCCCAGCCAGCCCTGGGGCAGGGCCGCCGCTCCAGCTGGCCTCAGCAGCAGGGACCAAATCAGGGGGGAGCCACTCTCCGGCAACAGGGCCTGCAGGCGCGGGTCACTGCGCAGCAAGGGGAGGACCCGGCGGGCGGGCAGGACGGCCGCGTCCGCTTCCCCGGCCAGCAGCAGGTTGAGGCCATGGGCCTCATCGCAGGCCAGGGCATGGCCGCGCAGGCGCCTAACGGCCTCCACCAGCCTGGGGTTGTCCAGATCTGTTCGGTTGGCCTGGGTTAGCGACTGGGCCTGGGTTCGGGGCTGGTCTGGGGCTTGCACTGAACTGGCGGCAGGGGCCACTGCCAGACCCAGCTGGCGCAGCACCAGCTCAATCACCACCCGGGGGCTGGAGGGGAGCACCAGCCGGCCCTTCAAGCTGGGATCCAGCAGCAGATTCCAGCCCTCCTGGTGGCGTCGGGCCAGCTCCGGCCGGCTGCGCAGCACCAGCACCCAGGGGCTGAAGGCCCAGGGGAAGGCCAACGCTGGGGCGCCCTCGCCCTGAAACAGGCGGCTGACGGGAGCGGCGAAGGGGGCTAGCTGGGTCAGCAGGCCTGGGGCCTCTAGGGGCGCCAGTTGGTTCAAGCGAGCGTCCAGGGCCCAGCCATCGCTGAGTTGGAGCAGGTCTGCGCCCGGTTTGCCCAGGGCGGCTAGCACCGCTGCGGGCGAGGCCTCTGGGCGCCCCTGCCAGGGCTTGGGCAGGACCTTCAACCAGGCGCTGGGCAGCTCCCCTGGGGGATAGAGCAGTTGGGGCTCGGCGCCCTTGCTGCAACCGCCCAGCAGGGCCAGGCCGGCCAGGCCCCCCAGGTGCAGTAGCTGACGGCGGTGGAGCAGGGGCGGAGCCATGGCAAAACCCTAGGGGGTGCCCAGAAGCCGTTCGCAGGCCAGGTCGCAGGCCAGGGCCAGGGCCTCTGGGCTGCGGCCACTCAGTTCCCAGAGCAGGGCCAAGCCGCCGGCCCCCACCCCCTCTTTCACGTAGCCGGCCTCGTAGTCGCGCAGGCGGGCCGAGCGGCACTGGTGGAAGCGCAGGCCGGCGGCGAAGGCCAGGGGTTCGAGCTGCCAGCGGACACCCAGGCGCTGCAGCAGCAAGGCGAGATCACTGCCGTTTTCGGTCGCCACCCAGGCGGTGGTGCCGATCGCCACCTGGCGCGCCAGGGCTGGGCGGCTGGATGGGGGGCTGAGGGCCAGGGCCAGGGCCCACACGGCCGCCATTTGGCTGCCACCGGCCAGCAACACCGGTCGATCGGCGCCAGCCGCCCCCAGCACCAGGCCTGCCGCCAGGGGCTGCATCGGATCGCCCACCGCTGCCAGCACCGCCAGGGGATCGGCGCCATGGTCCCCAGGCCCCTGGGGGCCGGCCAGGCTGGCGGCGCCTAAGCCGCGAGCCACCAGCTCGGTTTTGAGTCCGTGGACGGGTTCCAGCAGGCTGCCGCTCACCAGCCCGGCCACCTCCAGGCCCAGGCCGGTGAGCACCGCCTGGGCCGTCGTCGTGCCGCCGGGAACGCATTCGGCGATCAGCAGGGGCTCCTGGGGGCCCTTGGCGGCCAGGAGCTGGCCCCAGCGCTGCCCCAGCGCCAGCAGCTGCCGCACCCGGGCCGGTTCCAGGGCCTGGCCGCTGCTGAGGCAACGGGCCGGGGCCTGGCCCAGCTGCAGATGGGGCACGGCCGGGGCCACGGCCGCCCCCAGGTCCACCACCAGGGGATCGAGCCCTAGCTCCCGCACCACCACATGGGCGATCAGGGCTGGGCTGACCCCCGCCGGCAGGGGCGGTAGGGCGTGGCGCCGCTCGGCCCCCGGACCCAGCAGCAGCAGTTCGGCATCGGCGGCCGCGGTCCAGCGGCGCGATTCGGGCGTGGCTCCGGCGGCGGAAATGCCTGGCACGGCGGCGGTGTCGGTGCCGGCCAGCAGCAGCAGCACCTGGGTGTGGCGCCAGTGGGCTGCGCCAGCGCTGAGCCAGGCCCCGGCGCTGGCGGGATTACCACTGAGGCGCCGGGGAAGGGAGCGGCTGGCCGGCACCGGGGCCTACAGGGGGTCGAGGGCCACCAGGGCCCGCAGGGCCTCGGGCGGTTCGGGAATCGGCGCCTTCAGGCGGGCAAAGATCCAGTAGGCCACTGCGTGCAGGGCCAGCACATAGAGCAGGTTCTGGAGCAGCACCAATCCCAGGGCCATCAGCTGAACCTGTTGCAGGTCCGGGGCGCCGAGTAAGGGCAGCAGGCCGCTCAGCCACTCGAGCAGGTTGGCGGCGGCGGCGGTGATCAGCACCCAGAGGTTTTCGCCCACCAACACCGACAGCACCAGCACCCGCACCAGGAAGCCGGCAGCGCCGATGAGCAGCCCCACCCCCCCGGTGAGCCACCAACTCCAGCGCCGCGACCAGCCCCAGCCGAGCCAGAGGGCGAGCAGCCCGTAGGGGAACAGCACCAGGGGCCCCCGGATCGGCCCCATCAGGGCGATCAGCAGCAGCCCCGCCACCAGCAGGCCCTCGGCGCCGGAGCGGCCACCCTGGCGCAGCTGCAGCAGGGCTAGGGGCAGGGGCAGGGCCAGCTGGAAGAGGGCGCCACCCACCGGCAGGTAGTAGAGGGCCACCCAGAGCAGGGCCATGGAGGCCGCCAGGTAGGCGGTGTCCATGAGCTGGCGGGCCTGGCGGCGGCTGAGGGAGCGGGGATAGGGAGGCTTCGGCTCTGGCTTCAGCATTCAGCGCACAGCGGGGGCAGGCGTGGAGCGCAGGGCCGCGGGACGGCTACTGCTGCTGGCTTCGGTGCTGGCACCGATCCGCTCGATCGTTTCCACCTCAAAGGACACCCCGGCAGCCCGCAACGCCCGGGTCACCACCTCCGCAGGGGCGGAGGGGTCGGCGCCCGGCAGCTTGATGGTCACCCGGTAGGGGGCCGCAGCGGCGGCTGGTCTGGGAGCACCCTTGGGCTGGGCCGGGGCTTGGCTGGGCCCAGGGGCGTTGCCCTTGGCAGGGTTGTTGCCCCCGGGGCTGGCCCCGGCTCCAGGGGTGCTGCTGCCCTTTTGACCCGGCTTGGGTTGGGTGCCTGGGCTGGCGGCGGGAGATTCGCCAGCGGCGGTTGGGCTCTGGGTGGAGCCGGCATTTCCAGCCGTCGGGTTGGCCCCGGCTGGCCCCCGGGCCGCGGGGCTGGTCGCGCCGGCCGGGGCCCCTGCAGCCGTCTGGGGGGAGCCAGCCGCTGGCGGCGTGGCTGGCAAAGGGGCTGGGGTATCGAAGCTGGCGGCGAGTTGGCGGGCGATCGGGTTGTTGGCGCAGCCCACCAGCAGGGGCCCCAGCACTAGGGCCAGGGCAATGGTGCGGCGCGCGCCCGGCAGCAGGGGCCCTTGCGGGGCGAAGGCCACAGCGGCGAGGTGCTTGGCCTCTCGGGTCCGGCAGGGTGGCACCGCGGCAGCCCTCAACTGTTGGCCGGCCTGATCACCCGCACGGCACTGGCCCGCATCCGCCCGGTTTTGGTGGTGGCTGGGGGTTTCTTCGCCGCTGCGCTCTTGGCTCCCGTTGCCTTGGCCGCCGGCTTGGTGCCTGGGGCCTTAGCGGCGCTGGACTTGGCGGCCCGGGTCGCCTTGGCCTTGGCCTTGCCCGTGGCGGCCTTGGCGGCGAGCAGCTCCACCGCTTGCTCCAGGGTGATCGTGTCGGCGGTGGTGCCTTCCGGCAGGGAGGCATTCACCTTGCCCTGCTTCACGTAAAGCCCATAGGGGCCATCGAACACCTGGATCGATTCGTCGGAGCCGGCAGGCGCGCCCAGGTCCTTGAGGGCGGTGCGGCCGCCCCGGCCCTTCTTGGGGGTGGCCAGCAGTTCCACGGCCCGCTCCAGGCCCACCGTCAGCACGTCGTCCTCGGCCTTGAGCGAGCGGTAGTCCTTTTCGCCCTTGCCCTTGTCGTGCACCACGTAGGGACCGAAGCGGCCCAGGCCCGCCTGGATCTTGCCGCCATCGGGGTGCTCGCCCAGGAGCCGCGGCAGCCGCAGCAGGCCCAGGGCGTCCTCCAGGCTGAGCTCCTCGGGTTTGGCCCCCTTGGGCAGGGAGGCCCGCTTGGGTTTGGGCACCTCGTCACTGACCTGGCCCAGCTGCACGTAGGGCCCGTACTGGCCGAACAGCAGGTACACCTGCTCGCCGGTGTCCGGGTCTTCGCCCAGGGATTCGGGACCCTCCACTTTTTGCTTGAGGATCAGCTCGGCCTTGTCGGCATCGAGGTCGGCCGGGGTGATTTCGCCCGGCAGGGTGGCCTTGACCAGCTCCTCGGTTCCGTCCTCGCCGACCCGCTTGGTTTCCAGGTAGGCGCCGAAGCGGCCGATCCGCACCACGCAGGGCAGGCCCTCCAGGGTGATCGTGCGCGAGGCGGTGGGATCGATGTCGCCTTCCCGTTGCTGCACCTGGGTTTCTAGGCCCGTTTCGCCCTTGTAGAAGTTGTCGAGATAGGGCAGCCACTGCACGGTGCCGTGGGAGATCTCATCGAGGGTGTTCTCCATCCGGGCCGTGAAGCTGGTGTCCACCAGGTCCGGGAAGTGGTCCTCCAGCAGGGCCGTGACGGCAAAGGCCGTGAAGCTGGGGGTGAGGGCGTTGTTCTGGAGGGTGGCGTAGCCCCGATCCACGATCGTGCCGATGATCGAGGCGTAGGTGGAGGGGCGGCCGATGCCTTCCTTTTCCAACATCTTCACCAACGCCGCCTCGCTGTAGCGGGCCGGGGGCTGGGTCTGGTGGCCGAGGGCCTCCACCGCCTTGCAGCTGGGGCTGTCCCCCACCTTCAGGGCCGGCAACAGCACCTCCTGGCCCTCTAGGGCGGCGTCGGGATCATCACTGCCCTCCACGTAGGCCCGGAAGAAGCCGGCAACGTCAATGCGCTTGCCCGAGGCCCGGAAGCGGGCCTCACCGCTGTGCAGCTCCACCGACACCATGGTGAGGCGGGCATCGGCCATCTGGCTGGCCACAGTGCGCTTCCAGATCAGCTCATAGAGGGCCAGATCCTTGCCATCGAGGCCGGTGTCGTTGGGGGTGCGGAACCGTTCGCCAGCAGGCCGGATCGCCTCGTGGGCCTCCTGGGCGTTGCGGGCCTTGGTGGAGAACTGGCGCGGCGCCGGGCTGAGGAACTCCTTGCCGTATTTCTCGTTGACGCAGCTGCGGGCCGCCGTGATCGCCTGCTCGGAGAGGTGCACCGAGTCGGTGCGCATGTAGGTGATGAAGCCGCGCTCGTAGAGGCCCTGGGCCGTGCGCATGGTCTCCCGGGCCGAGAGCCGCAGCTTGCGGTTGGACTCCTGCTGCAGGGTGCTGGTGGTGAAGGGGGGCACGGGCTTGCGCACCGTCGGTTTTTCCTCCACCTCGGCCACCCGCCAGGGGGCGCTCTGGACGGTCGCCTGCAGGCTGCGGGCCTCGGCTTCACTCAGCAATTTGACCTTGCTGCCGGCCTTGAGGCCGCCAGTGTTTTCGTCGAAGTCGGCGCCGCCGGCAATGCGCTCGCCCTTGAGGTGGGTGAGCTTGGCCTCGAAGGCGCCACCGGGCTGCTGCAGCTGGGCCTTGAGGTCCCAGTAGCTGCCGCTGCGGAAGGCCCGCCTGGCCCGCTCCCGCTGCACCAAAAGCCGCACTGCCACCGATTGCACCCGGCCGGCCGATAGGCCCCAGGCCACCTTTTTCCAAAGCAGGGGCGAGAGGGTGTAGCCCACCAAGCGATCCAGGATCCGCCGGGTTTCCTGGGCATGGACCAGCTCCATGTCGAGCTCCCGGGTCTGCTCCAGCGCCCGGCTAATTGCCTCTTTGGTGATCTCGTGGAACACCATGCGCTTCACCGGCACCTTGGGGGCCAGCAGATGCAGCAGGTGCCAGCTGATGCTTTCCCCTTCCCGGTCTTCGTCCGTGGCTAGCAGCAGGCGGTCGGCGCCCTTGAGGGCGTCCTTGAGCTCTTTGACCACCTTTTTCTTGTCCTTCGGCACCACGTAGAGCGGTTCGAAGTTGTTGGCGGTGTTGACGCCGAGGTTGGCCCACTTCTCTCCCTTGTGGGCCGCCGGGATCTCACTGGCGTTGTTGGGCAGGTCACGCACATGCCCCATCGAGGCCTCCACCCGGAAATCCTTGGGCAGGAAGCCACGAATGGTGCGGGCCTTCGTGGGGCTCTCAACGATGACCAGGGTGTGCGCCACAGGCAGGCGAAAAACCGGTCCCCTCTTTATCGCATCGCCGGTCCGCCCTGGCGAGCCGGTGCGGGAGTGCTGAAGCCAGCAAGCCCGGAATCGACCGGCACGGCTACAGTCCGGCCAACGGGTAAGGCTTCCCAGCAGTGATGACCCTCCAGGCTGCCCTCGACCCGGTTCTGGCCTTGCCGGCCTTCTCGGCCTTGGCCAACGGCTTCGCGGCTTTGCCCAACGGCTTCGCGGCCTTGGCCAACGGCTTCGGGGCTTTGCCCAACGGCTTCGCGGCTTTGCCCAACGGGTCCTCTTTGGTCAGCACCTTCGCCGCCGCCGGCGTCAGCACTGCGGCCAGCCCGGCGGCCTTGCCGGCAATCACGGCCCTCGAGATCAACGCCGGCGCGATTGCCCCTGAGGTGGCGGTGCTGGTGGCGATGCTGGCCTGCCTGCTGGTGGACCTGGCCGGCGAGAAGGCCGCCAGCCGCTGGGTCCCTCCGATTTGCTATGCGGGCCTGGGCGCCTCCCTGCTGCTGCTGGCCCTGCAGTGGAACGCGCCGCTCCAGCCCGCCTTCCTGGGGTCGTTCCTGGCCGACAACCTGTCGATCGCCTTCCGGGGCGTGGTCGCTTCCTCCACCTTGCTGTCCCTGTTGATCAGCTGGCGCTACGTGGAGCGCAGCGGCACACCAGTCGGGGAATACGCCTCGATCCTGCTGGCGGCCACCCTGGGCGCCATGGTGCTCTGCGGCTCCACCGACCTGGTGACGATCTTCGTTTCCTTGGAAACCCTGTCGGTGGCCAGCTACCTGCTGGCCGGCTACATGAAGCGAGATGCCCGCAGCTCGGAAGCGTCCCTCAAATATTTGCTGGTCGGATCGGCCGCGGCGGCCGTGTTCCTTTACGGCGCCTCCCTGCTTTACGGCCTCACTGGCGGCAGCACCAACCTCGATGCCGTCGCTCTAGCCCTCCAGAGCGCCACCACGCCGGTGGCGGCCCTGGCCCTGGTCTTCGTGCTGGCCACGGTGGCCTTCAAAATTGCCGCCGTGCCCTTCCACCAGTGGACCCCCGATGTGTACGAGGGTTCCCCCACTCCGGTGGTGGCCTTCCTATCGGTGGGCTCGAAGGCGGCTGGTTTTGCCCTGGCCCTGCGCATCCTGGTGGGCTGCTTTGAGGGCTTTCAGGAGCAGTGGAAGTTGCTGTTCACCGTGCTGGCGATCTTGAGCATGGTGCTGGGAAACATCGTGGCCCTGGCCCAGACCTCGATGAAGCGGATGCTGGCCTACAGCTCGATCGGCCAGGCCGGCTTTGTGATGATCGGCCTGGTCTGCGGCACCGAAGACGGCTTTGCCGCCATGGTCCTTTATATGGCCGCCTACCTGTTTATGAATCTGGGGGCCTTCGCCTGCATCATTCTCTTCTCCCTCCGCACCGGCAGTGATCGCATCTCCGATTACGCCGGTCTCTATCAAAAGGATCCCCTGATCACCTTGGGCCTGAGCCTTTGTCTCCTGTCCTTGGGCGGCATCCCGCCGATGCTCGGCTTTTTTGCCAAGATCTACCTGTTTTTTGCCGGCTGGGCCGATCACCAGTACCTGCTTGTGGTTGTTGGCCTGGTCACCTCGGTGGTGTCGATCTACTACTACATCTCAGTGATCAAGATGATGGTGGTGAAAGAACCTCAAGAGGCCTCCGATGCTGTGAAGGCCTATCCGCCGATCACCTGGGCCGTAGAAGGGTTGCAACCCCTAAGGGCAGCCCTGATCACCTGTGTGGTGATTACTGCCGTTGGTGGCATTCTCTCTAACCCCGTCTTCAACTGGGCTAGCACCGCAGTGACCGGCACGCCCATGCTGCAGCGGGCGATCACCCTGGCCAGCGCTACCCCCCTGAGTTAGGTCCCCCTTGGACGATTGCGTCGCTGAACTGCGCCACATCAGCAAGGTTTACGGAGTTGGCGATACGGCCGTGGTCGCCCTCGATAACCTCAACTTGCAGGTGCAACGCGGCGAGTATCTGGCCGTGATGGGCACCTCCGGCTCGGGCAAGAGCACGGCCATGAATATCCTCGGCTGCCTCGATCGCCCCAGCAGCGGCAGTTATCACCTCAATGGCACGGCGGTGCAGGATCTCTCCGATGACGCCCTAGCCGATCTGCGCAACCAGGAGCTGGGGTTTGTCTTCCAGCAGTTCCACCTGCTGGCGGAAATGAGCGCCCTCGACAATGTGATCCTGCCGATGATCTACGCCGGCATTCCGGTCGACGAACGGCGCCAGCGGGCGATCGCGGCCTTGGAGCGAGTCGGCCTGGCCCAGCGGCTAAATAACAAGCCCAACCAGCTCTCCGGCGGCCAGCAGCAGCGGGTGGCCGTGGCCCGGGCAATTATTAATCAGCCCGGCCTGTTGTTGGCCGATGAACCCACCGGTGCCCTCGATTCCCGCACCACCGAGGAGGTCCTCGACCTGTTTGGCGAGCTCCATCGCCAGGGCATGACGATCCTGATCGTCACCCACGAACAGGACGTGGCCGACCGGGCCAGCCGTCTTGTGCAGTTCCACGACGGCCGCCTCCTCAGCGACAGCGCCAACCCGTGAGGCTGGTCCGTTTTCCCCTTCCTGGTGCCAGGTGCAACGCTTCTAGGCACTAGTGCTTGCTTGCGGCTGGCTGGGGGCAGAGGGTCAGGGGGGCTTGTTGGTTTGTTTGGCCATGGGGCTTCTGGCTGGTCGGGCCCTTAGCCCGCTTTTGGTTTGGCCTTGGCTTGGCCATTGGCCTGGGCGGTGGGACGCTCCAGGCTCTGCAGCAGCTGGCCCATTAGCTGGGCCACGGCATCGCTGCCCGCCAGGCCCCGGCCGGGATCAAGTTCGCCCGGTTCCACGGCCACCCAGCCGCCATCGGCCGGCTGGCGCACCTCGAAGTGCAGGTGGGGACCGCTACTGAGGCCCGTACTGCCGACCCGGCCGATCACCTCGCCTTGGCGCACCCAGTCGCCCGAACGCACATAGAGCTCCGAGAGGTGGCCGTAGAGGGTGCGGCGCAGGGGCCGCCGGTGCTCGAGTTCCACCGCCAAGCCATAGCCGCCGGCGGGGCCGCTGGCCATCACCCGTCCTGACAGGGCCGCCACCACGGGGGTGCCCTCCGGGGCGGCCAGGTCGCGGCCGGCATGCATCAGCCAGCTGCCCAGCAAGGGATGCAGGCGATAGCCAAAGGTGCTGGTGGTGATGGCTGAGCCGACCACGGGGAAGAGCATCAGGCGATCACCATTGGCGGCTAGGGGCAGGGGCCTGGGCGTGACCCGAAAGACGCTCGAGAGGCTGAAGCTGCCCTCGCCGCCCGCTAGTAGGGCCGAGACCGGTACCGAGATGGGTGGGGGCAGCAAGCCTTCCCCCATCCCACCGTTCAAACCACCCTCAAAGCCAGCGGCCAGGCCTGGTTGGCCATGGCGCCGCCAGCGCACGGCAAAGCCAACCCGGCATTCCTGCTCGGAGAGGGCGCCGGTGCGGCAGGCCTGCTGCTGGGCCGGCACATCGATCGGCACCAGGGCACCCCCCTGGCGGATCTGACTGCGTTCCGTGGGGGTCACGACCCCCTGGCGCACCAGGTTGTCGAGGGATTGATCAAACCGGCGCGGCGGCGGGCTGGCCAGGCTTTCGGTGCGGGGCCGCAGGGGTGCCAGGGACGCGGAACCCGCCGCCGGCAGCTGGGGGGCCAGGGGCGCTCCAGGCCGGCTCGGGGCCTGGCCGCCGCCGGGGCTGTTGGCTTCGCCTGGGGTCTGCCCCTCCAGCTGGGCCCAGGCCAGGCCGCTGCCCACCAGGGGCACAGCAGCCAGTAGGGGCAAGGCCCCGACAACCACGGGCAGCCAGCGGGGGCAGGGCAAGGGGGACAAGGGCAACAGGGGGCGTCCGATGGACGATCGGAGCAGTCTAGAAATTCGGACCAGTCAGGAAATTCAGACCAGTTTAGAAATTCAGACCAGTTTAGAAATGACGGTGCAGGGTCCTCTGCTCGCCGGCCCGGCCGATCAGCAGGCCGCCGTCCAGGCCCAGGCCCTGGGCTTGCCAGAGTTCGCCGTCGTGGGGAATAGACGTGGCCGGTAGCCACAGCCGCGCTTGCGCCTGATCGCGCACTAGCTCGGCCTGGTCCGCCCGGGCGCAGGTCCAATCCAGGGCCCGCAGCACCCGGGCCGCCAGGGCCACGGGATCGGCCTGCCAGCGGGCCCCGGCGGCCCCCAGTCGGTTGCCGGGCCTGGCGGACAGGGCCTCGGCGAGGCCAATGGCCCCGGGCGGCACCCGGTTCCAGCCATTGAGGCCCAGGCCAACCCGGGCCAGCCCGATCCGTGGGCCGCGCCGCCGCAGCCGCGGCAACAGGCCCGCCAGCTTGCGATCGCCGATCAGCAGGTCGTTGGGCCATTTGATCCGCACGGCCAGGCCAAGGGCCTCCAGTTCCAGGGCCAACCCCACCGCTACGGCCAGGCCCAAGGCTGCCGCGGTGTCGGCGTGCTCGGGCCAGGGCAGGGCGGCACTCAGCCAAACCCCGCCGCGGGGGGAACTCCAGGGGCGGCCCTGCTGGCCGTGGCCCCGGCTCTGGCGATCGGCCAGCACCACCAGGGGGGCCGTGGCCCCCGCCAGCAGCAGGCGGTCCAGCTCGGTTTCGGTGCTGCTGCACTGCTGAAAGCGCTGGATTCGCCAGGGCTGGGGCGGCGGGGGTGTCGGCGCCAGATTCCCTTGCGGGGTGCGCAAGAGGGATCCGGCCGGGGGGTGGGGCCCAGGGCGATGCTCCAGGCGCCGCCGGGCGGCCGCCACCGCGCCGTTCAAAGCCCCTTCAGCCAGCTGCCCATGCGCCTGGCGCCGGCCACCAGCTCGGCGCTGGGATGGACCAGGGCCAGCCGGGCCCAGCCCTCGCCGCCGGCGCCAAAGCCGCTGCCTGGGGTGAGGCAGACGCCACTGCGCTCCAGCAGCTGGGCGCAGGCCGCCTCCGAATCGAGCCCCTGCTCGCTGGCCGTCTCAGGCAGGGCCAGCCAGAGATAAAGGGCCATCGAGGGGGTTTGCACCGGCCAGCCCTCGGCCTTAAGGGCGGTCAGCATCGAATCGCGGCGCTCCCGGTAGGTGTCGCAAAGGCGGGAGGGCCAGTCAGGCGCCTGCTCCAGGGCGGCGATGGCGCCGGCCTGCAGGGCCAGGGACTGGTTGAAATCCACCACCCCTTTGAGCTGGCGCAGGGCCGTGATCAGCCACTCGGCGCCGATCGCAAAGGCCAACCGGTAGCCCCCCAGGCACCAACTCTTTGAGAAGGAAAAGAATTCGATCCCCACCTGGCGCCAGAGGGGATTGCGCAGCAGGGCCGGGGCCTCCCCTTCCAGGGCCAGATCGACGTAGGGGTTGTCGTGGGCGAACACCACGTCATGGCGCCGGGCCCGCTCGGCCGCCTGATCCACCCAGTCCTGCTGGCCCACCGTGGCCGTGGGGTTGTGGGGGAAGCCCAGCACCATCAACTTCAGGGCATCCCATTCATGACTGGAAAGCTGGTCGAAATCGGGACGGAAGCCCTGATCTGGGCGCAGGCGCAGGAACTGGGGCTCGGCCGAGGCCAGATGGAGTCCGCCCAGGTGGGAGGGGTAGTAGGGATCGAGCAGCAGGGCCCGATCGCCCGGATTGAGCACGGCCAGGGGCAGATGGGCAGTGCCCTCCTGGGAGCCCACCAGCAGCAGCACTTCCCGATCCGGATCGACCGCCACCCCGAAACGGCGCTGGGCCCAGGCGGATACGGCTTCGCGGAAGGGCCGGGTGGCGCCATGGAGGCAGTAGGAGGCACTCTCGGCTTGGCCCAGGGCGGCGGCCATGGCCTCGATTGCCGCCGGCGGGGGTTGCAGGTCGGTGGAGCCGAGCGAAAGATCGAGCAAGGGAGCCAGTCCCTGCTCGGCTGCCCGCTGGCGGTAGCGCAACTTGCGTTGGTCGTTGCGGGCAAAGACGCCACTGCCCAGACGGGCCAGGCGTTCAGAGATGGGCATCCAGGAAGGCCTGCAGCTGGGGCTTGGCCATGGCGCCCTCATGGCGGGCGATCTCAACGCCGCCTTTAAAGATCAGCAGGGTGGGCAACCCCTGGATTTGGCAAGCATCGCGGCTGACCGGATTGGGATCGGCCTCCAGCTTGGTGACGACCAACCGGCCGGCATAGTCGCCTGCGGCCCAGTCCATCAGCGGAGCCATGAGGCGGCAGGGTCCGCACCAGGAGGCCCAGACATCCACCAGCACGGGGGTGGTGGCGGCCAGCACCTCGGCTTCAAAGGTGGCGTCGCTGAGAACGACGACAGAGGGGGCTTCGGCCACGGCCTGGGATTGCGTTGACAGCGATTCTAGAAAGCCGGCTCAGGAGCGCGAACCTCGCCCCGATCGTTGGCTGATTGACTCCGACATTGGTGGGCCGGGGGACTGCTTCAAAGCAAGCCGCTTACAAGAAAGCCGCCTGGAAGACAGCCGCTTGGAAGACAGCCCTTGAGGGTTGCTGCCAGGGCAGCCAAGGTCTCTGTTGGCGGATCAGCCTGAGGGGTTGGCTGGGGGGGCGCGGATCCAGGGGCACAAGCCCAGGCTCAGAGCTTGTCGATCGAGCGCTTCAGGGCTTCGAGTTCGCTGTCCACTTCGGCCACCTTGACGGGCTCCAGCTTGGGCAGGGGACCATCGGCTGCCGGTAGGGACACCGGGGCGGCTGCGCCCGAGAGGCGGTTCTTGAGGGCGGCCAGTTCGTCATCGACGTCGCTGCCGCCCTGGAGGGCTTGGAATTGGCTTTCCAGGTCGGCACCGGCCAGCTCGGCCGCCGCCTGGCTGCGGGCCTCCAGCACCTGAACTTTTTCTTCCATCTGGTCGAAGGCCGCCATGGCGCCATCGGTGCCGAGGCCGCTCACGGCGCTTTGCAGTTGCTCCTGGGCCTTGGCCGCCTGGGCCCGGGCCTTGAGCATGTCTTTCTTGGTGCGGGCCTCGGCGATCTTGCCCTCCAGGCCCACCAGGCTTTTCTTGAGCGAGTCCACCTGGCCCGCCTGGCCCTTGAGCTGGGTGTTGAGGGCGTCGGCGGTGTCCTGGTAGGTCTTGCGGCGGGTGAGGGCTTCGCGGGCCAGGTCCTCTTCGCCTTTTTGCAGGGCCAGCTCAGCCCGCTCGTACCAGGTCTTGGCCTGGGCGCCGGCCTGCTCGGCCTGGTTCTGGATGCGTTTCTGGCTGGCGATGGCGGTGGCCACGGCCTGGCGAAGCTTCACCAGTTCGGCCTGCATGTCGGCCACGGACTGGTCGAGGATTTTGCCGGGATCTTCGGCGCTGCTCAGCACCGCATTGGCGTTGGCCCGCAGCAGACGGCTAAGGCGAGCAAAGAAACCCATGGACTCGGTGCAGGCGC
>CAINZT010000069.1 GCA_903855705.1 uncultured Synechococcus sp. | reverse complement strand
GGGTTGGGCGTCTCTGCCGCTTCCCCAGCGGCTGGAGCGAGTGATGCAGTAGTTAGCTGCCCTCCTGCCTACCGGGCCCAAATGGTTGACCGGGCCCTAACCATTTGCCGGGCCCAAACCATTTACCGAGCCCAGGCAATGGGGATGGCGGCCAGGCGGGTGGTGGCGGCGCAGGAGAGCCGCTGGCGCTTCATCGCCCAGGCGGGCCGTAGGCCGCAGGCGGCCCAGGCGACGGTGCCGCTGCCGTAGCGGCGGTTGAGGCCATCGATCGTGCCCAGCAGCAGCTCGCGCCGTTGCTGCTCCGCCTCCGGCAGGGGGGCGAGCAGGCTGTGTTGTAACTGGCTGATCGGCTGCAGGTTCTGCAGTAACACCCCCGCTTTCTGCAGGGGTTTGTGGGCCTTGAACAGGAGGGCGGCCAGGGGCAGGGCCGCGGCCAGCAGCACGGCCGTGTCCTGGCTGGCCAGGGGCAGGGTCACGGTGGCCGCCTTGGCATAGAACTGGCTGCCGTTGAAGGGGCTGCTGCGTACAAACACGGTCACGGTGTCGGTGAGCTGTCCTTGGCGGCGCAGTTTTTCGGCGGCGCGGCTGAGGTAGGTGGCGATCGCCTGGCGCAGCTGGGCCAGCTCCTTGATGGGTTCGCTGAAGCTGCGGCTGACGCAGGTTTCCCGCTTGGCCGCCGGCGCCAGGGCCAGGGGCAGGCAGCTATAGCCCCGCAGTTCCTGCTGCAGGCGCAGGCCCACCACCCCCGCCTTGCTACGCAGTTCGCCGCTGGCCAGGTCCCGCAGCTGGCGGGCGTTGGCGGCGCCGCGCAGGCGGCACCAGCGCGAGAGCTTGCGGCCAATCCCCCAGACCTCCTCCACCGGCAGCTGCTCCAGCCAGGGGCCCGGATCGGCCACGGCGCCCAGGTCAAAGACACCCCGGTGGGCGGGATCTTTCTTGGCCAGCTTGTTGGCCAGCTTGGCGAGCACCTTGGAGGGGGCGATGCCGATGGCGATCGGCAGCCCCAGCTGGTGGCGCACCTGGCGGCGCAGGGCCAGGCCCCAGGCCCGCAGATCGCCGCCGCCGCTCCCCTCGCCAGCGCCCGGGCACCGGCCGGCCCCTGGGGCGGGCCGGTGGAGGCGGCCAAAGGCTTCGTCGATTGAGTAGATCTCCAGCTCCTCCACCCAGGGCTCGAGGCTGCGCATCAGCCGCTGGCTCATGTCGGCGTAGAGGGCGTAGTTGGAGCTGCGCACCACCACCCCTTGCCGTTCCAGCTCGCGGCGCACTTTGAAATAGGGGGTGCCCATGGCAATGCCCAGGGCCCGGGCCTCGGCGCTGCGGGCCACGATGCAGCCGTCGTTGTTGGAGAGCACCACCAGGGGCCGGCCCCGCAGGGAGGGATCGAGGGCCGCCTCGCAGGAGGCATAGAAGTTGTTGCCATCGATCAGCACGATCGCCATCCCGGACGCCGGCCTGGCGGCGGGATCGGGGGGCTGCTCCGCCGCCCCTGGATCGGAGCGGCGCCCAGGCGCTGCGGTGGGGGCGAGGGGCGCGAGGGACATGGGCGCTTGCGGTTGCGGGGGGTTGGGGCTGGGACCCCAGCCGGCTCAGGGGGCGGCTTCAGGCGCTTTGGGGCTGCGTTTGACGGCGCCTAGAGCGGATGGATCGCATGGGTGGCGACCCCCCAGAGCAGGGTTTCTTCGGCGTCGCCCAGCTCCAGCGGCGGGTAGGCGGGATGGGCCGCCTCCAGCCGCAGGCGCCCCTGGTGGCGGCTGAGGCGCTTGAGGGTGAAGGCCCCCTCCAGCACGGCCACCACGATGCGGCCGGGCCTCGGATCGAGGCTGCGGTCGACGATCAACAGGTCGCCGTGGTGGATGCCGGCGCCGGTCATGGAGTCGCCGCTAACCCGCAGAAAGAAGGTGCTGTTGGGGTGGCGGATCAGGTGGTCATTGAGGTCGATGCCGGCTTCGATGTAGTCGTCGGCGGGGCTGGGAAAGCCGGCGGCGACGCTGTCGCCAGCCAGGGGCAGCAGGCGCCCGGGCCGCTCCAGCCGCAGGGGCCCGAGGCAGGCCAGCTGTAGGGGAGCCAGGCCCAGGGGGGGCAGGGTCAGGGGCGCTAAACCCTGGCCTAGGGCGGGATCGGACACGGCAAAGACGCAACCTGTTGAGCTTAGTACAGGTGTATTAGTTGGAGGTGGTTTGACGGGTTGCCGTGGTGGTCCAGGAAGGGGCCCAGCCCCATGGGGCCGCAGCGCCGTTGCCAGGCGCCGCCTGGGGAGTAGCGGCGCCAGCAGGCCAAAGACGCGCTCGCCAATCGGCCGCTGGGCAGGTTGAGCCGGTAGCGGTAGCTGGCTCCGCTTGGGGGATCGGGCCGATCAAGGGTGGTGCAGTCGCTGAAGGCCCGTTGCAGCAGCTGCTTAGGGCTGGGGCTGGTCCCGGTCTTCGTGGTGGCCTTGGAGCTGGCTGTTGATCTGGCTTTGGAACTGGTTGGGGGACTGGCGCCGTTGGCAGGGGTAGGGCTGGCCCCTTCCCTGGCTCCCAGCTCGGCGCGGGCCGTGGCGCTGGTAGCGGTGTTGGTGAAGGGGCTGGTGGCGGTGCTGGCGGCGGGCGCGAACTCGGCTAGGGCTCCCTGGATCCGCGCCGCTAGGCCGGCCGGATCGCCGTGGGCGGCAATCAACCAATGGTGCGGCTCGCGGCGGCGGCCCAGCAACAGGCTGACCACGGCGATGGGGCTCTCCGACGACCGGGCCGAGGCCTTGGCCGTCGTTCGGGCTGGTTCCGGGGGTGGTTCTGGGGCTGGTTCCGGGTCCCCGCGCTCGGGGGCGCAGGTTGCCGCTGGAGCGGCTGGGGCGCTGGGCAAAGGGATGCGAGGGCAGCTGCCTGTTCAGTGCCACCGCCGTTCTGGGGGGAGCTCCTAGGGCGGGTTAGCCACGGCGAAGCCCAGAACGGCCAGCCTTGGGGTCCCTCATGAGGGCTCAAGCGACGCCTGTCGTGCCGACACCCCCTTTGCCAGAGAAGCCCTCGCAGCCCGGTCGCAAGCATGGGCAGCGCCTGACGGAATGGCGCCAAAGGCATCCTGGTTTCGAATCCAGCTCGAACAGCGCTCGGAGGGAGCTTGCCCGGGCGTGGACTGCGGGATCAGCAGCTAGCCACGACTGATCGGCGCGGAGCTTCATGAATCAATAGTATGCCGCTATTGAGATACTATTGATCACAGCAATAGGCATTGTTATTGAATGCTGACAGTGCATAGCTGGGGCAGATATGCAGCGTAAATTAATGGGTGAATAATTCATTTTTGCAATGCTGGCACTGAGTTTAAAAGCAAGGAGGATAGTTGCTCTCTTTCTGTTTGCCACCCTGGGCAT
>CAINZT010000068.1 GCA_903855705.1 uncultured Synechococcus sp. | reverse complement strand
CTCGATGGCATTCCTCCGGCCCCCCGGGGTGTGCCCCAGATCGAAGTGACCTTCGACATCGACGCCAACGGCATCTTGAGCGTGACCGCCAAGGACAAGGGCAGCGGCAAGGAGCAGAGCATCTCGATCACCGGCGCCTCCACCCTCAGTGACAACGAGGTGGAGAAGATGGTGAAAGATGCCGAAGCCAATGCCTCGGTGGACAAGGAGAAGCGCGAGCGGATCGACCTGAAGAACCAGGCCGAAACCCTGGTGTATCAGGCCGAGAAGCAACTCGGCGAGCTGGGCGACAAGGTGTCCGCCGAGGCCAAGGCCAAGGTGGAAGAGAAGCGCACCAAGCTCAACGAGGCACTGCAAAACGAGGACTTCGACAGTCTCAAGACCCTCTTCGATGAACTCCAGCAGGAGCTCTATGCCCTGGGCGCCTCGGTGTATCAGCAGGCCGGTGCCGATGGCGCCAGCAGCGAAGCCGCGGCCGGTGCCAGCAGTGGCGGCGATGACGTGATCGACGCCGAATTCACCGAAAGCAAGTGAGACGCGGGCAGCTCCCGCTGCCCCTCACTCACCCCGGCTTCAGCCCCCCACTGGGGGGCTTTTTCATGGGCCCGCAGCGATTTGGTCGGCGGCCCATTCGGCGCTGGCGGGGGCCAGCAGCACGCCATTGCGGTAGTGGCCGGACAGGAGCAGCAGGCCCGGTTCCAACTGTTCGAGCAGGGGGGCCGGGCGGCCAACGGGCCGGGCCCGCAGGCCCTGCCAATGGCGCAGGGGCTTGGCGGCCCGGAGCCAGTCGGGGGCATGGCCATTGAGCTGGGCTAGGGCCTCGAGGGCGGCGGGATCGCCGGGGGCGCCGCCCTCAAAGCCCTGGGCCAGCTCCGGCTCCAGGGTGGCCCCAAGCCAGAGGCGGCCCCCGGGACGGGGCACCAGGTTGATGCCCTGCCACACCACCGATCCGGGCCACGGCTGGGCGTCGCAGCCGGCGGGCAACTGCAGCTCCAGGGCCTGGCCCAAGACCGGTGCCAGCGGCCGCTGGTGGCCTAGGGGTTCCAGCAGGGCGGCACTGGCCAAGCCGGCGCAGACCAACAGCCAGGGCGCCTCCAGCCGTTTGCCGCTGGCCAACTGCACCTGCCAACGATCGGCACCTTGCCGAGCTGCGATCGCCTCGGCGCGATCGCTCACCAGCTCCAGGCCCCGGCTCAGGGCGTCTTGAAGCAGGAGCTGGCGGCTGACGATCGGATCAAGTTGGCCGTCCAGGGGCGAGAGCAGCCCGCCCAAAGCGGCATGGGGAAGCTGGGGCCTGAGCAGGGCCAGCTCCTCAGGGCTGAGCAGGCGCAGGGGAAAGCCCTTGGCAGAGCGCTCCTGCACCAGCCGTTGTTGGAGCTCCAGCTCCTGGGGATCGGAAGCCAGTTGCAGCAGGCCGGGCCGCAGGGGAAGCGGCGAACCCCGCTCAGCAAGTTGGTGGCTCCAGTCCTGCCAGAGCTCCAGGGAGCGTTGGCGCAGGCGCCAGCCGCGGCCGCTACTGCGGCGATAGACCTGGGCCATCAGCAGTCCCAGGGCGGCACTGCTGCCGGCGTCAGCCGGTTGCTCGCCGGCGCCAACCGGATCGATCAGGCACACGCCATGGCCCCGGTTGAGGAGCAGCCAGGCAGTGGCGACGCCAACGAGGCCAGCCCCAACCACGACCAACTCTCGTGGATGGTCGTGGTTGGGGCTGGTGGGGGGGATCCGCTCAGTGATGGCGGCCAGGGATCAGCCCTGGACCGCCGGGATCACCTCGGCGTAGGAGCCGAAGCCACTGGCCACCTTGATGTAGGCCTTGCGTAGGCCATCGCCATCCTGGAGGCGGGCGGCCTCATCGAGGTCGGCCAGGGCGGTCTTGAGCTGGGTGGCGCGCTGGTTGGCTTCGGCCTGGTCGGCAGGCAGGAGCAGTTTGTTGATGTAGAGCATTTCGCGGCCCACTTCCTGCATCGGGCCGTGGATCAGGTTGCGGGTGAAGACCCAGTTGCGCTCGTTGACGAGGGTGGCCAACTCGGGCAGCCGCTCCTTGGCCGCGTAGAAGCCATCGGCCTGGCGCTGGATCGCCGCCAGGGCATCGGGGCTGAGCACGGCCGCCTTAGCCGAGCCGCCGCCATCGCAGGCCACCAGGCCGATGCTGAGCACGGCTACCAGGGCCAGCAGGGCCAGTTGCTTCAGGCCAGCGGTGACCCTGGAGAACAGCGCAGACAGCGTCTGGGCGACCATGGAAAACAAGTCAAGTTGCAGGACTTTACCCAGGGTTGCCGCCAGCTCCAGCCACCTGGTGATGCACTGCAACCGATCGGCCAAACGGCAGAGCCAGGCCCAGGCCAGGGGCGACACCGGTGGGCACAATGCCTGGAGTCCCTGCAAAGGCCGGACTGGTGACAAGCGCTGGCAACTCGGGTGTGACAGCCATCTTGCAGATGATCTGCCCGGACCGGCCTGGCCTGGTGCGAGAACTCTCTGGCTGGGTGGCGGCCAATGGCGGCAACATCGTCCACGCCGACCACCACAGCGACCAGGGCGCCGGCCTGTTCCTCAGCAGGATCGAATGGCAACTGGCCGGCTTCGGCCTGCCGCGGGAGGCGATCGGCCCCACGGCCCAGGCCCTAGCCGAGCGCCTGGATGGCCAGTTCCAGGTGACCTTTTCCGATGACCGGCCGCCTGTCGCCATCTTTGTGAGCAAGCAGGACCACGGCCTGCTCGACCTGCTCTGGCGCACCCGCACCGGCGAATTACCGATGAGGGTGCCGCTGGTGATCAGCAACCACCCCAACCTGGGCCCAGTGGCTGAGGAATTCGGCGCCCGGTTCGAGTGCGTGCCGATTGAGGCCTCCAACCGGGAGGCCGCCGAAGCCCGCCACCTGGAGCTGCTGGCCGAGCAGGGCATTGAACTGGTGGTGCTCGCCAAGTACATGCAGGTGCTGACGCCCAGCTTCCTGGCGGCCTTCGATCCCCCCGATGCCTTCCACCGGGTGATCAACATCCACCACTCCTTCCTGCCCGCCTTCCAGGGGGCCCAGCCCTACCACCGGGCCTGGGAGCGGGGCGTGAAATTGATTGGCGCCACGGCCCACTACGTGACTGAAGAGCTCGACGGCGGCCCGATCATTGCCCAGTCCACCGTGCCGGTGGGCCACCGCGATGAGGTGAACGACCTGATCCGCAAGGGCCGCGACACCGAACGCCTGGCCCTGGCCCGGGCCGTGCGCCTGCACCTCAAACGCCAGGTGATGGTGTATCGGGGCCGCACGGCGGTTTTTGATTGAGCTGATGGCTTCCCCCTCCCTGCCCAGCCGCCTGGCAGCCTTCGGCCAGCAGCTCGAGCGCCAACTGCAGAGCGAACGCCCCGAGGGGGCCGATCGCCTCGGCTGGCGCTGGTTCCAACTGGGGGTGTTCCTGCTGCCCGCCAGTGCCTTCCTCGGCGCCGTGCTCTTGTTCGCCTCCCTGGTGCAGGGCAGTCGCCGGCGGGCGCCCTGGTGGGGCGATGGCTGCAACCGCTGGTTACTGGCGATCTCGGTGTTGATGCTGTTGGGGTGCTTCGGGGCCACCAGCGGCTGGCTGGCCTGGGTGGGCCTGGGCAACTGGCTGCCCTTTTTCTGGGGCTTCTGGGGCTTCCAGCCCTACGTGGCTACGGCCCGGGCCCGGCGCCGGGCGGGGCTGTGGTTTTTGGCCGGCACGGTGCCGGTGATTGTGACGGGTCTGGGCCAGCTCTACCTGGGCTGGGCTGGTCCCTGGCAACTGCTCGGTGGCCTGATCCCCTGGTGGATCACCCCGGGGGGCAATCCCCCCGGCCGGCTCTCGGGCCTGTTCGACTACGCCAACATCACCGGATCCTGGCTGGCCCTGGTCTGGCCCTTCGGCCTGGCGGCCCTGCTGCAACGCCCCCTGCCCTGGCAACGGCGGGCCCTGGCCCTGCTGCTGGCCGCCTCCCTGGTGGCCAGCCTCTATCTCACCGATTCCCGCAACGCCTGGGGGGCGTTGGTGCTGGCCCTGCCGATCGTGGTCGGTCCGGCCAGCTGGCTCTGGCTGCTGCCCCTGCTGCTGCTGGCGCTCGGGGCCGTGGCCCTGGCCAGCCTGCCGCTGGTGCCGGCGGGGCTCCAACACTGGGCCCGGGTGCTGGTGCCCGATCCGATCTGGGTGCGCCTCAGCGATCTCCACTACGCCGGCCACCGGCCCCTGGCGATTACCCGCCTGGGCCAATGGGCCGTGGCCGTGGGCCTGATCGGCGAGCGCCCCTGGCTGGGCTGGGGGGCGGCGGCCTTCAGCCTGATCTACCCCCTGCGCACGGGCCATTGGCATGGCCACACCCACAACCTGCCGATCGACCTGGCGATCAGCTTCGGCCTGCCGGTGGCGGTGATGGTGATCGGCCTGGTGGGCTGGCTGCTGCTGCGGGCCGGGCGCCTGGGCATGCTGCAGGCGCCGGTGTTTGAACGGGCCTGGTGGGCGGCGGCCCTGGTGCTCGTGGCCCTGCATGCCACCGACATGCCCCTCTACGACAGCCGCATCAACATCGCCGGCTGGATCCTGCTGGCGGGCCTGCGCTGTGTGGGGACTGGATCAGGCCAACGGCCGGCGGAAAGCGCCAGCGAAGTCGCCGATCCAGCAGCCCCTTGAGGGGCCTGACCCAACTCCCTGACCCATTCCAGGCGCCAAACCTGTAGCGGCCAGCGAACCCCTACCCCCCCAACGCCTGCTGGCGATGGCCCACCAAGGTGGCCTTGGACAAGGGCCCATCGAGGTGCTCCCAGGGCAACACGCGATCGCACGACCACTCGCCATGGACCACCTCCTGCCAGGGGGGCGGCACGGGCAAGGGGCTGACGCCCGCCGGGGTGCCGCCGGTGTCCCCTTCCACCACAGCCCGGTAGGCCTTTTTCCAACCGCCCAGGCTGGCATGGTCGCCGCGGGCGGCGGCGATCACCGGGGCCAGGCGCCGGTCGCTGCGCGACAGCAGGGCCTGGATCACGCTCCAGCCGTAGCTCTCCGGCCGCAGCTCGATGCCCTTGGGCTGGAGCCGTTTAGAGAGCAGCTTCAGCCGTTTTTCGGCCTCAGGGCGCACCCCCTGCCATTGGAAGGGGGTGTGGGCTTTGGGCACAAAGGTGCTCACTCCTAAGGAGAGGCGCAGCCCCGGGGTGGCTTTCTTGAGGGCCAACATCAGCTCGGCGGTGGCTTCGATATCGGCCTCCTCTTCTGACGGCAGGCCGGCCATGCCATAGAGCTTCAGGCCACTGAGACCGCCTTCCTTGGCGTAGCGGGCCGCCGCAAAGATCTCCTCGGTGGATAGCTTTTTATTCACCACTTCGCGCATGCGCTCGCTGCCACTTTCGATCGCGATCGTGAGCGACTTGCTGCCGCGTTTGGCCAGGATCTGGCCCAACTGGGGGGTCACCGTGGCTGCCCGCACCGAACTGACGCTGACGCGGGTGCCGTCGAAGCGGTCCTGGTCGAGCCAGCTGAGCAGGTCGGCGAATTGGGGGTGCTGGGTGACGGAGGCGCCGAGCAGGCCGAGGCGCTGGGTGGCGGCCAGGCCCTTCTCCACCGCCGGAATCAGGCCGTCCTCCAGGGACGAGGTGCGAAAGGGCAGGGTGAGGTAGCTGGCCAGGCAAAAGCGACAGAGCTCCGGGCAGCTGCGCACCACCTCCACCATGTGGATCGAGGGCCAGGCGGCCTCCGGGGTGATCACGGTGGAATGGCTGAGGGTGTTGCCGCGCCAGGTTTGCTTGGCCACCGATGCGGGAATGCCCGCCTCGATCGGCTCGATCGCCAGCAGCTCGCCCTCGCTGCCGTAACGGGGCGCATAGAGCGAGGGCACATAGACCCCCGGCACCTGGGCCAACGCCCGCAGGCGCTGCTGGCGCGGGGCGTCCCGGTGGGCAGATATGGCGTCGATAAAGGCCGGCAACAGCAACTCGCCATCGCCCAGCAAGAGAACGTCAAAAAAGGGCGCCAAGGGTTCGGGATTGGCCGTGAGCACGGGCCCGCCGCCAAACACGATCGGATCGCCCTCGCCCCGCTGCTCCGCCCAGATAGGGATGCGCTGCTGCTCTAACAGATCTAGAAGTACCGGCCCATCCAGCTCCCAGCTCAGGGAGAGGCCAAACAAATCCAGGCCCGAACCACCGCTGCCCAGCTGGCGATCGCCGCGGCGAACCCCCAGGCGATGGGGCGGGTCTGCCTGGTCGGTGAACAGGCGCCGCACGTCCACGTCGGCCCGCTGGGCCAGGGTCGCCCACACCACCTGGTAGCCCAGGCTGGTGATCCCCACCGAATAGGTGCTGGGAAAGGCCAGCACCGTGCGCAGGGCTCCTGCCACCGGCTGGGCTGG
>CAINZT010000067.1 GCA_903855705.1 uncultured Synechococcus sp. | reverse complement strand
CGGGCCACCTTGAGCAGGTAGGCGAGGTCCTGGTCGGTGAGGATCGCCGCGATCAGCAGGGCCGCGTCGGCGCCGGCGGCCCGGGCCTGGTAGAGCTGGTAGGGGCTGAGGATGAAGTCCTTGCAGAGCAGGGGCAGATCCACCACCTGGCGCACCTGCACCAACACCTCAAAGCCCCCCTGGAAGAAGGCCTTATCGGTGAGCACCGAGAGGCAGCTGGCACCGCCTGCGGCATAGCCCCTGGCGATCGCTTCGGGATCGAAATCCTCCCGGATCACGCCCTTACTGGGGCTGGCCTTTTTGATCTCGGCGATCACGGCCGGTTTGGGCGTGCCGGCGCGCAGGGCACCGAGAAAATCCCGGGTGGCGGGTAGATCGGCAATCTGCTCTTTGAGTTTCTCTAGGGGCACCCGCTCGCGGGCGCTAGCCACCTCCTTGTCCTTTTCCCAGACAATTTTTTCGAGAATGTGGCGCGGCTCCTCCTCTGGATGGGGGATGCCATACATCAGGTGGGCCACCTTGATGGGGGGGTTGGGCGGCCGGCGACGGATCTCCATCAGCTCAGACCCCCAGCGGCTGGCGGGCCGCTGCCGGGGCTGCGGCTGGGGAACCAGCCTGGGCCGTTGCTACGGCCTGGGCCGCCTGCTTGTAGGCCACTTCCACCAGCTCACTTAAGGTGGGATGGGTGTGCACCTCGGTGGCCAGCTGGCTGACGCTCTGGCGGCGGGCCACGGCGTTGGCGATCTCCTGGATCAGGTCGGCCGCATGCAGGCCGTAGAGATGGGCGCCTAACACTTCGCCGGTGTCTTTGCGGAATAGCAACTTCATCAGGCCATCGCTTTCTAGTTCGGCCAGGGCCTTGGTGTTGGCCTTGAAATAGCTGCGCACTAGCCCCAGCTCAAAGCCCTCTTGGGCGGCCAGGTCCTTGGCTTCCACTTCGGAAAGGCCCACCGAACTGATCTCCGGGTGGGTGAAGGTGGCCGCCGGAATCGAGCGGTAATCGATGCGGCGCCCGTGGCCCAGGATGTTGTCCACGGCCACTGCGCCCTGGGCGGCGGCGGTGTGGGCCAGCATCATTTTGCCGGTGACATCGCCCACGGCCCAGAGGTGGGGCACGGGCGCCCCATTCACCAGCACCCGCATTGCGTCATCCACGGGAATGAAGCCCCGGTTGGTTTCCACCGCCAGGGACTCAAGATTGAGCTCCTTGCTCACCGGCACCCGGCCGGTGGCGACCAGTACTGCATCCACTTCCAGGGTTTCGACCGGTTCGCGGCTGGCCATGTCCACCAGCTCGATCCGCACCGGCGCGCCCGGCGTCACCTGGCGGGCCAGAACGCCGGCGCGGGCGTCGATGTCGCGGCCCTCGATCAGGTTGCGGGCGGCGATTTTGGCGATATCGGGATCAAAGGTGGGCATCACCCGATCGAGGGCTTCGATCATCGTCACTTCACAGCCCAAGGCGGTATAGACATCGGCAAATTCCAGGCCGATGTAGCCGCTGCCGATAATCGCAATCCAGCGGGGCAGCCATTCCAGGCTGATCGCCTCATCGCTAGTGAACACCGTGCGCCCGTCGGTTTCGATGCCGGGGGGTACGAAGGGATCGGAGCCGGTGGCGATGATCACTTCGCGGGCGCTGAGGATGCGGTCAACGCCGCTGATTTCGCGGATCCCCACCTTCTGGGAGCCCTCTAGCCGGCCCTTGCCCCGCAGAATCGTCACGCCGGCCCGTTCCAGGGTCTTGGTGAGGTTGGTTCGGATCGTGGCCACCAGCTGGTTGGCGTGGTCGGCGATCTTCTGGCGCTCGAAGCGCACCGGCGCGGCGTGGATGCCAAAGCCGGCCAGGTGCTTGGCATCGGCCAATTCGCGCACCCGGCCGCTGGCCGCCAGTAGGGCCTTGGAGGGCACGCAACCCCGGTTGACGCAGGTGCCGCCCATGTCGCGGGATTCGACGATCGCCGTGCGCAGGCCATGGTCGGCGGCATGTTTGGCCGCATCGAAGCCGCCATAGCCGGCCCCGATCACGATCACGTCGAAATCAAAGCCCACTTCACCAAAGCCAGGGGCGCTGGAGGCATCGGAACTGGAGGCGCTCACCGAAGGACCCTGCGGTTGTTAAAGGCATTCTCCCCCGTCACCCCCCCAGCCGTTGGCGCCAGCGCTCCAGCAGCAGGGGCGCCGCCGCCAGGGCCACATTCAGGGATTCCACCGCGGCGGCATGGGGGATCGTGACCCGCTCGCTCGCCAGGGCGACCAGGGCCGGATCGAGGCCCGCGCCCTCATTGCCGAGCAATAGCACCGTGGGCCGGCCCCAATCCAGTTCCCAGTAGGGCCGCACCGCTGGGGGATGGCCCGCTGTGCCCGCTGATGTCGCGTTGGCTGGCGTGCCTGATCTCGCCCCTGAGGGCGAGCGCGCGGGGGCCTGCCCAGGGTTCAAGGCCGGTGCGACCACCGTGGCCACCACCTGGCTGCCCAGCCCAGCCGCTTGAGCCAGGGCCGGCGCCAGCGTCTCCAGTCGCCGCATGGGTAGGGCCAGGGCCGCCCCCGCCGAGGCCCGCAGCACTTTGGGCTGGTGCGGATCGGCCCCGCCGGCCATCCACACCTCCTCCACACCGGCGGCTAGGGCGCAGCGCAGCAGGGTGCCCAGGTTGCCCGGATCCTGCAGGCGATCGAGGGCCAGCACAAAATTGGCGACCTGGGCTTGGGGCGACCCCTGCCCCGGCGAGTCCCCTGGCTGGCCGCTGTTGGCAGGCCAGGCCCTTGGCTGGGGCAACTGGTCCAGGGCCAGGGTCAGCACCACCCCATCGGGCTGCTCGGTGGTTGCCACGGCCGCCAACACCTCGCCAGTGACAACCCTCAGCTGCCCAGCTGACTCCGCCCCCTGCCTCACCCGCTCGAGCAGGTCAGCGTGGCGTCCAATCCAGGCGGCGGTGGCCAAGAGACAGTCAGGCTTGAGGCCCAGGCGCAGCACCTCCTGCAGCAGGTGGGTGCCCTCAAGCAGCAGCCGTTGTTGCTCGCGCCGCCCACGGCCCTGCTGCAGGGCCCGCAGCCGCCCCACCAGGGGGTTGCGCCGGCTGGAAATTAGTTCAAGCCCGCCGAAGCCCGGATTAGAACCCATCTCAGTTGCGCTCACCGGTTTCTAAGGCCCGGCTTGCGCTCAGAATTCGTGGTGGCGGCGCACATGCAGGTTTCCTTGGATCACCAAGTTGGCCTCCTGCAGGTCTAGGCCCTTGACGGCGGCCACCTCACCTTTGAGGCCCTCGGCCGCCAGATTTTCGATCAGTTTCTTGAGCAGCACGTCTTCCACCGAAGCCTGATCAAGGGCATCGGGGGTGAGGGCCTGCAGGAATTTGCCGAGCTTGGAGGCCACCACCTCGGAAGCATTGCTGATCTTGAGAATGATCATGGAATCGCCCCTGGGCCTGACGTGGACCCTAACCAATGGCGTGCAGCAGTTCGCCGGTGGCTTGGGGCGGTTACGGGGCGGTCCGGTCGCTGGTCAAGCGTGGGGACGCTTTCGATTGGATTTGGGATTGGTGTCGAAAAAGCTGGTCAGGTCACTGCCTGACCCAGACTTGTTTCGTATGCGGATGGGGAGACTTGAACTCCCACGACATTGCTGCCACTAGTACCTGAAACTAGCGCGTCTACCAATTCCGCCACATCCGCGGGCGTGTCGCCGCAGCGACTTAGAGACCATAGCCCATGGCCTTGGCCCGTTCCTTCTGGCACCTAACCCGGTCCGGAACCCCACCCTCAGGGTGTTGGAGGGCACCAATCAAGCCAGTTCCGGCGCCGGACGTCTGGACGCCCCTAGGGTTGATCGCCAAGATGGGCACTCCCATTCCGGGACATCGGAAGCCATGACCCTGACGGTTGTCCCGTCTCTCCAGGTGCTCAGCCCCCAGCTTGAGATTGCTGGGGGCCGCCGCCTCGCCGGTGAGTTGCAGGTGAGTGGCGCCAAGAATTCAGCCCTGGTGCTGATGACCGCCTCCTTGCTGACGGCGGATGCCCTGCGCCTGCGCAACGTTCCGCCCCTCACCGACATCCACGGGATGGGCGACATCCTGGGTTCCCTGGGTGTGGGCGTGCAGCGCTCCGCCGACAGCCTGGTGCTCGATGGCTCCGGCCTGAACCAGTCCTCGCCCCCCTATGAGCTGGTGAACAGCTTGAGGGCCAGCTTCTTCTGTATTGGCCCCCTGTTGGCCCGCCTCGGCACCGCCCAGGTGCCCCTGCCCGGCGGCTGCCAGATCGGTACCCGGCCCGTGGTGGAACACGTCAAGGGTCTTAAGGCCCTGGGCGCCCAGGTCACGATCGACCACGGCGTGGTCTCGGCCGTGGTGCCGGGCCGCCGCCGCCGCCTCACCGGCGGCCGCATCCACCTCGATTGTCCCAGCGTTGGCGCCACCGAGACCCTGATGATGGCCGCCGCCCTGGCCGAGGGCGAAACCGTGATCGATAACGCGGCCCTCGAGCCCGAGGTGATCGACCTGGCCGGCCTGCTGAGCGCCATGGGCGCCCGCATCCGCGGCGCCGGCACCACCACGATCACGATCGAGGGCGTTGAGCGGCTCCATGGCGCCGACTACGCCGTGATCCCGGACCGCATCGAAGCGGGCACCTTCCTGCTCGCCGCAGCCATCACCCGCTCCCGCCTGCGGGTCGGCCCGGTGATCCCTGAGCACCTCGGCGCCGTGCTCACCAAGCTCGAAGACGTGGGCTGCAAGCTCACCATGGATGGCTCCACCATGGAGATCCGCGCCGATGAGATCCGCGCCGTCGACCTGCGTACCCAGCCCTTCCCCGGTTTCCCCACCGACCTGCAGGCCCCCTTCATGAGCCTGCTGGCTACGGCCCAAGGCACCAGCATCATCACCGAAAACATTTTCGAGAACCGGCTCCAGCACGTGGCTGAGCTGCAGCGCATGGGTGCGGCGATCCGTCTCCAGGGCAACACGGCCTTCATCGAAGGGGTGCCCCGCCTCAGCGGCGCCCCGGTTCAGGGCAGCGACCTGCGCGCTTCGGCCGCCATGGTGCTGGCCGGCCTGGCCGCCGAGGGAGTCACCTCGGTGCAGGGGCTGGAGTATCTGGATCGGGGCTATGCCGATCTGGAAGGCAAGCTCAATGGGGTGGGCGCCTCGATCCGGAGGCTCCCCTAGGATCGGGATCACGGGAGCGTGCCGGAATTGGTAGACGGACTCGACTCAAAATCGAGCGCCTTCGGGTTTGTGGGTTCGAGTCCCACCGCTCCCATCCCCCTAGAGCCTGTCCATCCGGTGATGGACACCTACAGCCGCTACCCCTTGACCCTGAAAAAGGGCAAGGGTTGCTGGCTGTGGGACGACCAGGGTCGCCGCTATCTCGATTGCGTGGCGGGCATCGCCACCTGCACCCTGGGCCACAGCAACCGGGCCATGCAGAAGGCCCTCAGCCGCCAGCTGGGGCGCTTGCAGCATGTCTCCAACCTCTACCGGATTCCGGAGCAGGAGCAGCTGGCCGCCTGGATCACCAGCCACAGCTGCGCCGATCGGGTCTTTTTCTGCAATTCGGGGGCGGAGGCCAACGAGGCGGCGATCAAGCTGGCCCGCAAATACGGTCACACCCGCCGCGGCATCGAGCGCCCGGTGATCCTCACGGCCCAGGCCAGCTTCCACGGCCGCACCCTGGCGGCGGTGAGCGCCACGGGCCAGCCCAAGTACCACCAGGGTTTCGAGCCAATGGTGGAGGGCTTCCGCTTCTTCCCCTACAACGACACAGCCGCCTTTGAAGCCCTGCTCCAGGAGTGCGAGGCCGATGGCCCGCGTGTGGCGGCCGTGCTGCTGGAGCCCCTGCAGGGGGAAGGGGGCGTCAATCCCGGCGATCCGGCCTTTTTCGCCCGGGTGCGCCAGCTCTGCGACCAACACGACATCCTGCTGATCTTTGACGAGGTCCAGGTGGGGGTCGGCCGTAGCGGCTGCCTCTGGGGCTACCAGAAGTTGGGGGTGGAGCCCGATGCCTTCACCCTGGCCAAGGGCCTGGGCGGCGGCATCCCGATTGGGGTTCTGGCTGTGAACCGCCGGGCCGATGTGCTGCGGCCGGGGGAACACGCCAGCACGTTTGGCGGTAATCCCTTCGCCTGCCGCGCCGGCCTCACGGTGGTTTCCGAGCTGGAGCGGCGCCAGCTGGTGGCCCACGCCGGGCGCATGGGCGAGCTGCTTGCGGGCCTGCTGGCGGAGCTGGTGGATCGCCATCCCCAGCAGCTGGCCGGGGTGCGGGGCTGGGGCCTGTTGCAGGGCCTGGTGCTGCAGCCCGATGGGTTCACGGCCCCCGAGCTGGTGGCCCAGGCGATGGAGCAGCGGCTGTTGTTGGTGCCGGCAGGCCCGTCGGTGGTGCGGTTTGTGCCGCCTCTGGTGATCAAGCCGCGCCAGGTGCGGCTGGCGGTGCAGCGGTTCGAGGCGGCCCTCACCACCCTGGTGGACAGTCAGGCCGCTGCCGCTTCAGCTGAGCCGAATCTGTCCAAGTCAGCGGCCTAAATGGTGCTGGGCCTGCCGGCGCCGGTGGATCTAGGCGATCTGCTTGAACCCTTTGCCAGCCGGGGTGTGGACCTGGGCCTCGATCGCCTGGCCGGGGCGCTGGCGGCCGGCGGCCAGCCGGAGCGGCGCTTCGCCGCCGTGCAGGTGGCTGGCACCAACGGCAAGGGCTCGATCTGCACGTTTTTGGCGGCGATCCTGGCCGAAGCAGGCCTGGGCTACGGGGTGTATCGCTCGCCCCACCTGCTCAGCTGGTGTGAGCGCTTGCAACTGGGTGAGCGCTGGATCACCCCCGCCGAGCTGCGCGCCGACCTGGTCCGCTGGCGCCCGCTCGCCAGCGCCTTCAACCTCACCCCCTTTGAACTGCTCACGGCCGCAGCCTTTGATCGCCTGGCCGCGGAATCGGTGCAACTGGCGATCCTGGAGGTGGGCCTGGGCGGTCGCCTCGATGCCACCAGCTGCCACCCCGCCCGCCGGGTGATCGGCCTGGCCGCCATCGGCCTAGACCACTGCGAACACCTGGGCAGCAGCCTGGAGGCGATCGCTGTTGAGAAGGCGGGCGTGTTCTCGCCGGGGGCGATTGCGATTAGTGCGCCCCAGGACCCTGCCGTGGCCGCCGTGCTCAGCAAGCAGGCGGAACGGCTGGAGACCGAGTTGCGCTGGGTTGATCCGTTGCTGCCTCCCTCGGCAGGTGGGCCCCGCCTCGGCCTCGCTGGGGAGCTGCAGCGCCGCAACGGGGCCGTGGCGGCGGCCATGGCCCAGGCCCTCGTGGAGCAGGGCTGGGGCATCGAGGCGGGCGCGATCGAACGGGGCCTGGCGCGGGCCCGCTGGCCCGGCCGGCTGGAGATCCGCTCCTACCGGGGCCAGCCCCTGCTGCTCGATGGCGCCCATAACCCGCCCGCCGCCCTCGCCCTACGCCAGGAGCTGGATCTGGGGACCCTCGACCAGGGGGACTGGGACCGGCGGGGCCTGGCAAAGGGGGGGGCTGGCCCCCTGGATCGGTGCGGTCGCCGTTGGTTGCTGGGCATCCAGCACCACAAGCAGGGGGCGGCCATGCTGCGCACCCTGCTGGCCCCCGGCGACCAGGCCGCAATCACCCCCCTGCCGGAGCACGCCAGCTGGAGCGCCGCCGATCTGGTGGCCGCTTGCCCCGACTTGGCCCCCCAGCTGCAGCAGGTGGCAGGTCCCGCCGCCGGCTTGGCCTGGCTGCACCAGCCGGCTGGGAGCGCGCCAGAGGCGGGCGAGCCGGCGCTGTCAGGAGGGAGCCGCTCTCCGGTAACGGCGGCGCCCTTGCCGGTGATTGCCGGCTCCCTCTACTTGCTCGGGGCCCTGATGCCTCTGCTCGATCCGGCCCCAGCAGGGCCAGGATGAGCGCAGCTGGGGTGCCCGATCCGATCGCGCCTTCCCAGTCCAAGCCCCTTCGCCCCCGGCATCCCATGGCCCAGCCTTCGCGTCGATTGGGGTCCCAGTCCTCGGCCGGATCCCCGCTGTCTGGGGGCTCCTCCCAGGGGTTGGGTCGACCTGGCCTGGGCCGGCAGGTCAGGGGCGGCCCAGGCCTCGATGGGCCCGCCCTGGCTGGGGCAGCCCTGGTTGGCCTCGCTCGCCTGGGTCAGGCACTTCGGAGCCTGTGGACTCCAGCCCCGCTGCTGGCTGTGCTGTTGGTTGTGGGGCTCGTCCAGCCCGGGGCCGGCTGGGCCTTTGAGAAGGTCGATTACACCCTCACCAACCAGAGCGGCCAGGATTTCCATGGCCAGCCCCTGGCCAACAGCTCCTTTGCCGGGGTGGTGGGTCGGGGCGCCAACTTTGCCGGGGCCGATCTCAGCGGCGCGATCCTCACCCAGGCGGCCTTCCCCGCCGGTGATTTCCACGGCACCGACCTCACCGATGCCCTGATGGATCGGGCCGACTTCAGTGACACCGACCTGCGCGGCGCCATCCTGCGCGGGGCGATTGCCTCGGGCAGCCGATTTGGCGGCGCCCGCATTGAGAACGCCGATTTCAGCGATGCCCTGATCGACCGGGCCAGCCAGCGCCAGCTCTGCCGCACGGCCTCCGGCACCAACCCGGTCAGCGGCGTAGCCACCAGGGAAAGTCTGGGCTGTTAGGCCGCTTGAGGTCCTAGGGCGGCCCAGGGATTGCCGCGCCGGTCTGGCGTTCGAGCCAGCCGCGCAACTTGCCGGGATTGAGCAGGCCGGCCGGGTCGTAGGCGGCCTTGGCGGCCACTTGCTCCGCGTCCACTCCCCCCAGGCCGCCCTCCTCCACCGTGATCGCGTGGGGACTGAACAGCACCGCTCCCAGCTGGCGGCACTGGTCGATCAGCCGCTCCAGGGCCCCGGCCCCTTGCCAATGCACCAGTGGCAGGGCCACCAGGCGCTGGCTACCGCCCGATCGCACGGCCTCCAGGTGCCAGAGCAGGGCGTCGCCCCAGGTTGCCTTGAGGGTCTCCAGGCAGGGCGCCTCCGGTTGGGGTAGGAGCAGCTGCAGGTAGGTCCAACCGGGATCGCGGGCCCGTAGGTGCAGGGTGGTGTGGTTCCAGCTGAGCTCCCGCAGGGGCACACCGCGGCTGGCCCCTTGGGGCGCCTGCCAGAGGAGCTCTCCGCCCAGCTCCTTGAGCCAGGCGGCGATCGGGGCCACCGCCCCAGGGGCGGCTAGCAGCAGCAGCCGGTGCTCCTGGCCCTGGGCAGCTGGGCAGCCGCTGGGCCAGGGCAGCTGGGCCGCCACGGGCGCCTCCAGCAGGCAGAGGCCATTGAGCAGTAGGGCCGAGGCCGGGAGCAGCTGGGCCGCCTCCAGGGCCCCATCCCAGGTGGAAAAGCCGATCACCAGCTGGCGCCAGTCCACCGCCTCGGTCGTGGCCAGGCTCAGGGCCGTGATGATGCCATTGCAGCCGTAGGCATGGTTGATCCCCCGCGCTGCGGCGCTATCGAGCTGCAGCAGGCGCGGCTGGGGCTCCAGGGTCACCAGCTCAAGCCCCAGTAGGTGGCCGGGATCGCGCAGGAAGCCCCAGCGCAGGGAGCCGATGCCACCGGAGCCGCCCGCGATGAAGCCCCCCAGGGTTGCGGTGCGGGTGGTGCTGGGCACCAGCCGCAGGGCCCGGCCTTGGGCGTGGAGTTGTTGGTCCAGGTCCTCAAGCAGGATCCCGGCCTCGGCCGTGACCACGCCGGTTTCGGCATCGAGGCCCCGCAGCCGGTTGAGGCCGGTGAGATCGAGCACTAGGCCGCCGGCCAGGGGTACGCACTGGCCGTAGTTGCCCGTGGCCGCACCCCGCAGGGTGAGGCTCACTCCCTCACGGCTGCAGGCTGCGGCCACCTTCACAACCTCGTCGACGGACTGGACCCGCACCAGCATTTGGGCGACGCAGCCCGTCAGCAGGGGCGTTAGCACCGGCGAATAGACGAAGGCAACGCTGGAGCCCCGGGCCAGGTCCTGGGGCTGGCGTAGGGGGGCCAGGCCGGCGGCCAGCAGATCCGCCTCCAGGGCACGGAGCTGGGCCTCGCTGGCCAGGGGCGGCAGGGGCCCGGGCAAGGCAGTTGGCAGGACTGGGGGCAAGGAAGGAAGTCGGCGGGGCTGTTGGTCAGGGACTGGGCAGGGGAGCAAGGCGGCGGTCGTTCAAGGGTCAGCCCTGGCCGCGAATGGGGCGAGCCCGGGCTGGGGGGCTTCCGCTGTGGGCGGCTGGAGCCACTCCCCGGCCCGCAGCACCCGCCGTTGGGGCGGCCGGGCCAGCAGCTCGCTCCAGGAGCCGGCCCCGAGCACCACCAGGTCGGCCGGGGAGCCCAGACGCACCACCCCGTCCCAGGCCAGGCCCATCAGCCGGGCCGCCGCGCTCGTGAAGGGCACCAGCCCCAGGCGCCGCCAGGGAGCCAGCTGGGCCGCTGGAGCGGCAAAGCGCAGCAGCTCGATCGGATCGAAATCGCCCCCCGGATACCAGGGATCCTGCACGTTGTCGCCGCCCAGGGCCACGGGCACCCCCGCCTGCTGCAACAGCCGGATCGGCGCCAGGGGCCGCTCCGGGGTGGTGAGGCCATCCTGGTGGCCGAGTAGCCAGAAGTTGGTGGTGGGTAGGGCGACCACCTGCAGGCCCGCCGCCGCCATCCGTTCCGCCAATCGGATCCGGGGCTCCAGGGGTAACAGGCCCATGCTGCTGGCATGGCTGCAGGTCACGGGCACGCCACAGCCCTGGCGCTCGATTAGGCCGGTGAGCAGGGCCAAACCGGCCCCAGGGGCCGCCGAGCCCTCATCCACGTGCAGGTCCACGGCGCAACCCAGCCGTTCGGCCAGGCGCAGCAGGGCCAGCAGGTGATCGCGATCGCTGGCGCTCCTGCGGAAGGGCGGCCCGAGTACCCCCCCCAGCAGGCCACCCGCCCCGGCCACCCGCCGGGCCAACTCCAGCCCCGCCGGGCTGGACCAGAAGGCGATCGGCACCAGGGCCACCAGTTGCAGCTCCAGCCGGCCTTGCCAGCGCTGTTGCAGCTCCAGCAGGGCCTGCCAGCTCGCCTCAGCCGCCGGCCCGGCGCTGTCCACATGGCTGCGCAGGCCCCGCAGGCCATAGCGCCAGGCCCGCTCCAGGCCCGCTTCGCCCCGCTCCAGCACCTGGTTGGCCGTGCGCTGGTCGGCTTCGCGGCCATTGGCGGCCAGGGCCGCCGCCATCGTCGCGGCCCGGTTGGGAAAGGCGCTCCAACTGAAGGCCTTATCGAGATGGACATGGGGATCCACGGGTGGCGTCAGCGCCAGGGGAGCGGCGGCCAGCTCGGGGCCGGCCGGTACGGCCTCGATGGCGCTGATGCGGCCAGCGCCGATCCCCAGGCGCACCGTCACCAACCCCTCACCGTCGCCAGCGGGCAGGCCTGTGAGGGCTGGATCCAGAAGGGCTCGCGGCAGGCGCAGGGGCGGCAGCCAGCGGCTGCCAGGGGGCGACTCCCTGGCCGGCCCAGGGGCCGGCCAGGCCCCTTTCTCACCAACGGGGGGCTCCGTCACGGGGCTGAACCCGGGCCGCTGTTGGTTTGCAGAACCAGAAACTGGCCTGCTCCGGCCAGGGTGAGGGCTCGGTAGCGGGGCACCGTGAAGCCGGGCAGCAGCGCCTGGCCACCCAGGTCGGTGCGATAGAGGCTGAACAGGCCGAAATTCCAGCGGCGGCTGGCCTGGCGGGCCAGGGATCCGAGGGCCTGGCGCTGGCTCAGCATCAGCTTGGGGCAGTCCTGGACCACCAGTTGCAGCAGCATCGGCAGCCCCTGGGGCCCGCACACCTCCTTCACCGCCAGGGTCACCAACTGGCCTGAGGCGAACTCTTCAAACTCAGCGGGCGGCGGATTGCTCCAGGCGAGGGTCGCCACGGCGGCGCTGATCAGTCCGGGCCAGAGGAGCCAGGACCAACGGGAGGACGACGGCGACATCAAGACAAGGACACCTGGCGCAGCCAAGGATGGTGGGGACCCCTTGATAGGATGGCTCGGCCGCGGCGGGCGTCGCCAAGTGGTTAAGGCAGCGGATTGTGATTCCGCCATTCGGGGGTTCAAGTCCCCTCGCTCGCCCTGTTTCTTCGGAACCTCCAGCCCGATCCTCTTGGATCGGGCTTTTTATTGGCTGATTGGAGCGGATCCGCTGCAGATCTTGGTCCGAGAAGCGGAAGCGACTGGACTCTGAAGGGCTGGACAGTTGCTGCCTAGCCCCCGAGCCGGATCGGGCCTCGCTTGGGCCCCTCCCCAGCCACCTCAGGTTCAAAACCCCAGCCGTGAGAACCCAGGCTCCAGTCGGCAGCCCCAATCCAGCAAACCTGGCCCGAGCCCGGTTGAGGCCTGAACCCGCCGCGACTTCAGGCCCGAATCAGGCAGTTGCCGCCGGCCGCTTTTGCCGCCGTTAGGCCATCCTGGGCCCGCGTGACCATGGCCATCGAACTGGCATCATCCGGGGCAAGCACGGCCAGGCCAACCCGAACCGTGATGAAGGGAGAACGGCTCGATCCGGGGTGGGCCAGGCGCAGGGCCAGCACTTGGGCCATCACTTGGCGGCCGATGGCCTCTGCCTCACCGGCCTGGGCCCCAGCCAGCACTAGGGCAAAGATGTCGCCCCCGAATCGGGCCGGCAGGTAGGTCTTGCCAGAGCTGGCAGCCAGCAGCACCCGGGACACCGCCATCAGGCAGTCATCGGCGCAGAAATTGCCAAATTGGCCGTTGTAAGCACTGAATTCATCGAGATTGAACAGCAGCAGGCTGATCTCAAGCTTGGCGGTGAAGGCTTCTGTGAGCCGCTGCTCCAGCCTGCGCCGGTTGATCAGGCCCGTGAGCGGATCACTCCAGGTATTGAGGATGGCCCGTTCCCGGTAACGGGCTAAAACGGCCAACCCCATGCTGCCGACGAGCCGCTGGAGTTCCTGTAGGTCGGAGCCGCGAAAGCCGCCACCGCGGCGGGTGGCCAGCGTTAAAGCGGCCTGGTAAGTGCCATCGGCGAAGAGGGACATGGCCAAATAATCGGTGAAGCCCTCCCGTTTGAGTTTGACTAGAAAATCAAAGCTGATCGCCTCGATCGGCAGGGATTCCAACCGCAGACGCAGCGGTTCGCCCGTGTCGCGAATGTGGTTTAACACCGTGTTGCGGCGTTGTTCTTCTACAAAGAAATCTGCGGTGCGATGGAAGGAGCGCACCGCATCAATGTGCTCAAGTTCCCACCAGAACTGAACACCATCGTGGCCCGGCTGAAGGGGAATCACCGAGAGGCTGAGCCGATCCAGGGGCAGACCGCCGCCCACAAGAAGTCGCGCCGCCTTAGCGGTTAGATCGTCCAGGCTGCTGATCCCACTGTTGCCGGCGCTGGCTTCGGCAAGTAAGTGGTCAATCGCTGTGCGGATGGCTCCGATCCGAGCCTCAGGATTAACTCCTGGGGGCGGTAAGGGCGGCGGCTGGGGGTGGGTCAAAGCGCGGTCCCAGGATGCAGCCCAGCCGTGGCTGCTAAAAGCGTTTCCCCACCGTGACGCACGGGGTCGTCACAGACCAGCCCTGTCCACTCCCGGCACTGGTCTAGGGCCGTTTCGGCAGCGGCCGGATCCAGGCCGGCGGTGTTGAGGGCGATCGCCCGCACCCGGGGGGCGGGGGCGCCAGCGGGCCTGCCTAGGGCCGCCACGGCCTCGTAGGTGGCGATCACCTCGACCAGGGGCGGGATCGCCACCGCTGCGGCCCCGGGCCTGGTGCGCACCCACCCTTGGCCGGCGCGGTGCACCAACAGCAGGTCGCTGGGCTGGCTGCCGCGCAGCAGGGGCAAGGTGGCGCTGGAGCCGGGATGGCAGAGGGAGCCCTGGCCCTCAATCAGCAGCAAGCTGGCCGGCCCGGCCCCCCGGGCGGCCGCCAGCACCGCCGCCTCCACGGCCCCGGCGGCGTAGTCGACCCGCACCGCATCAAGCGGAACCCCCTGGCCGGCGATCAGGATGCCGGCCTGGCCCGTGCCGACGAAGCGGCCATCGATCCCGGCCCGCTGGGCCGCCGCCGCCAGTTCCAGGCAGGCACTCATTTTGCCGACGGCCATGTCGGTGCCGACCGCCAGAACCCTGCGGCAGGGCAGGCCCGCCGCCAGGGCCGTGGCCACGGTCAAGCCTGGGGGTTCCTGGCGCAGGTCCCAGATCCATTGCCCCGGACCCTGGCAGGCGGCGGCCAGAACCGGATCGTCGCCGAGGCGGCTGTGCAGGCCACTGGCAAGGTTGAGGCCGGCCTCCAGGGCCAGCAGCAGATCGACCCCCATCTCGGCCGGCAGGATCCCGCCGGAAGGGGCCAGCCCCACCACGGCCACGGCCCGTTCGCCCCCCTGGCCCCTGGCCCCCAGCAGGGGCAGGGCCTCGGCCATGGAGGCCACGATCGGCACGGCGCGCCTGATGCCAGTGATCGTCTCCAGGTCGGCGCCGGCGTAGGCCGGATCCACCACGGCCAGGATCGGGCCGGGGCGGTAGCGCAACAGGGCCAGGCCGGTCTTGCCGGAGAGGTTGTCCAGGCCGCCATGGAGCAGCAGCACCAGGGGGGCAGAGGCGCTCAGCATCAGGCCCCCGGGGTCCAGCGGACCCCCAGACCCGGCAGGGGCGAGGGCCTGAGGCAGTCGCCCTCGAGCACGGCCCCTAGGAAGGGGTCATCCACCAGGTTGAGATGGCTGTCGAGGTCGGGCCATTCCACTAGGGGCAGCAGCTGGGCGGCGGCGCTGTTCAACAGGCTGCTGTCGGAATAGCACCCCAGCATCACCCCCAGGCCCAGCCGGCGGGCGCAGCGGGCCATCAGCAGGGCTTCTGAAAGTCCACCGCTTTTGAGCAACTTGATGTTGATGCCATCCACCACCGGGGCCAGGCGCAGCAGGTCGGCCAGATCCCAGCAGCTCTCATCGGCCACCAGGGCCAGGGGCGCCAGGTCGGCCAGGGCGGCAAAGCCGGCCCGATCGGCGATCGGATCGGCCTCGGCGGCCAGGGGCTGTTCCACTAGCACCACCCCCTGGTCCGCCAGCCAGGGCACCATCGCCTGGGCGGTGGCCAGGTCCCAGCCGCCATTGGCATCCACTTGCAGCTCCAACGTCTCCTGGGCCAGGTCCTGGCGCCGGGCCATGGCTTCGGTCACGGCCTGAACGAGGGCGCGGTCGTGGTCGGCGCCGGCGGGGCTGCCCAGCTTGAGCTTGATGCGGCTGGCTGGTAGCTGCTGCCACCAGCGTTCGAGCCGCGCCAGCACCGCCGCCGGCTCCCCCAGCCCCAGGGTGACGCTGGTGGCGACACAGGCCCCCGGATCCAGCCCCCAGAGCCGGTGCAGCGGCTGGCCCAGCCGTTGGCCCCACCAGTCGTGCAGGGCCAGGTCCAGGCCGCAGCGGGCCGGCGGGCTCAGGCGGGCCAGCAGCGGTTCGAGGGCTTGGAGGGGCTCGGGGGCCAGGGGCTCCAGCTGGGGAGTGAGGGCCGCCAGCTCGGCGGCGATGGCGTCGGTGGCGTAGGCGCGCAAGCCCGTGTCAAAGCCGCCGGTTTCACCTAGGCCCGTCAGGCCGTCCTGCTCGATCTCCACCAGCAGGTGCTCCACCGCGGCCGTGGTGCCCCGGCTGATCGCCAGGGGTACGGCCTTGGTCAGGGAAAAACGCCGCAGCCGAACCCGCATCCGTTGACGCCACCAGCCATGGACCTGCCCTGGCAGGCTGGCATTCACTAGGGGGTTTCGGGGCACCCCAAGGGCAAACGCCCATGGCTTTGGGTTGGCCCAGCCCCCTGGGGCCCTGCCAACCTCCGAAAAGCCCGTACCAGCAGCTCGAAACCGTTCCCCTTCCGCTCCAGGCGTCCTTTGCGCCCCATCCGCCGCCCCGTTCTGACCCCAGCCCCCATGACCGTGATCTCCTCCGCTGGCACCCAGGCCCCCCAGGTCCCAGGGGCGCGCCGCGGCAGCTACTGGATCACCACCTTCGGCTGCCAGATGAACAAGGCCGATTCCGAGCGCATGGCCGGCATCCTCGAAACCATGGGCTACGTGGCCGGCAGCGACGAACACAGCGCCGATCTGGTGCTCTACAACACCTGCACGATCCGCGATAACGCCGAGCAGAAGGTGTACAGCTACCTGGGGCGCCAGGCCCAGCGCAAACGGCTCAACCCCCACCTCACCCTGGTGGTG
>CAINZT010000066.1 GCA_903855705.1 uncultured Synechococcus sp. | reverse complement strand
TGGCGGCCTTGGCCCAGAACCCACGGGAGCGGCAGCGGGCCATGGCCCTGGAGATCACCCGCCAGCGCCATGGGGCTGAGGCCGCCCGGGCCGCCCAGGCCGATGCCGCCGCCCTCGTGGGCGGTGCCCAGGGGGCCGGCGCCGCTGGCGCCGAGGTGACGGTCGCGTCCTTGGCGGATGTGAACTTCCCGGCCAAGGCCTTCTACTTGCTCAGTGCCGTGGGCATCTGCGCCAGCAGCAGCGAGGCGCGTCGCCAGATCCAAGGTGGTGGCGTCAAGCTCGATGGCGACAAGCTGGCTGACCCCAACCAGGAGTTTGCTGACGCCAGGGAGCTCGACGGCAAGGTGCTGCAGCTGGGCAAAAAGACCTTCCGCCGCCTGGTGGCTGCAGCGCCGGCGGGCCAGGGGACTCCGCTGCCAGGGGCGCAGCCATGACCGGCCCCTCTGCTGAGCGTCCTGAGCCGGCCCCCAGCCCGGCTTCGACCGGTGGATCGGCTGCGGACTTAGCCGGTGCTTCGAGCCCAAAGGGCCTTTCCTCGGGGAACCTCCAGCCGCAGCGGCAGCCCGCCGATGCCCTGATCCTGGCCCTGGACCGGCCCGATGCCGCTTCGGCCCTGGCCCTGGCCGCGGCGATCCCTGGGCTGCGCTGGGTGAAGGTGGGCCTGGAGCTATTCAGCGCCGCCGGGCCCCAGGTGGTGGGTCAGCTGCGCGAGCGGGGCTTGAGGGTGTTCCTCGATCTCAAGTTCCACGACATCCCAGCCACCATGGCCGGCGCCTGCCGCAGCGCCGCCCGTCTCGGCGCCGAATTGATCACCGTCCATGGCTGCGCCGGCAGCGAGGCCCTCGCCGCTGCCCAGGCCGGGGCCCAGGAGGGCGCCCAGGCCGCCGGCCTAGGAAACCCCACCTTGTTGGCCGTCACGGTGTTGACCAGTTGGAATCCCCAATGCTTTGCCAGGGAACTGGCGATTGACGACACCATCGAGGACTACGTGCCGCGCCTGGCCCGGTTGGCGGCCAGCGTCGGGATCGGCGGCTGCGTTTGCTCGCCCCTGGAGGTGGCGGCCCTGCGGGCGGCCCATCCGGCCCCATTCGCCCTGGTCACCCCCGGCATCCGGCCGGCTGGTGCCGAGCGGGGTGACCAGCAACGGGTGATGACCCCAGCCCAGGCCCTGGCCGCCGGGGCCAGCCAGCTGGTGATCGGCCGGCCCATCAGTGCCGCCGCCGATCCGGCCGCGGCCTTTGGCGCCTGTTGTCAGGAGTTGGTCTTTGCCCAGAACCAGGACCCGACTTAGCGACCGGAAGCCGACCTAGGCCGCCAGGGAGCCCTGGGGCACCAGCTCGGCGTAAAGCTGCTCAAGGGCGTCGATGTTGCGGGTGAGGGTGTAGCGCTCCAGCACCCGGGCCCGGGCCCGGCGTCCCAGTTCGGCCGTGAGCACTGGTTGGTCGCGCAGCACTGGCAAGAGGGTGCGCAGCTGGGTTGTGACCCCCTGGGTGCTGATCACGATCCCTGCACCGCCCTCTAAAACTTCGCCATCGGCGCCGGCATCGGTGGCCACGCAGGCGGTGCCGCTAGCCATCGCTTCGAGCAGGGCCAGGGACAGGCCCTCCACCAACGAAGGCAGTAGGAACACCTCTGCCACCCGCAGCAGGGCCACCCGGGTGGCTAGGTCGGCTTCATAGCCCCACCAGTGCACATCAGGCTCGATGCCACCGGTCTGTTGCAACGAAGCCCTCAAGGGCCCATCGCCGACGATCACCAGCAGGCAGCCGGCCGGACGCACCAGTCGCCAGGCCTTGAGCAGGGCCTCCACGTTTTTCTCAGTGGCGACCCGGCCCATGTAGAGGAACACCCGTTTGCCGGCAAAGGTCTGGCGCACCTGGGCCAGGCTGGGGTCGCCTTGGGGGGCCGGACTCCAGCAGTTGGGATCGACGCCATTGGGGATCACCGCCAGCCGGGACTCCTTCACCCCCAGCCGGGCCAGCACCTCGGCCTGGAGCTCGGAAAACACAATCACCCGGTCGAATTTGGCCAGGGAGGGGGCGTAGAGCTGGTAGGTGAGTTGCTGGGTGCCCGCGCTGAGGTTGCGCATGCTGGCATCAAAGGCTGGGTGGAAGGTGGCCACTAGGGGGACCCCCAATTGCTGGCAGAGGTCCGGTAAGCGGAAATCCAGGGGAGAGAGGGTCAGGCTGGCGTGCACCACATCGGGCTGGAGCCGCTCCAAGGATTCGCGCAGCTCCCGTTGAGCCCCAGGTGAGGGGATCGTGTACACCTGGGACTTCATCAGGTAGGGCAGGGCCACTTCCGGGTCGTCGGCCTTCCAGGCGGCGGGCCGGCTGCTCGCATCGGGAACGGTGGCCGGGCGTTGGGCCCCGTCCAGGTCCTCGCGGCGCTGGGCCAGGCCCTGGGGGGTGTCGAAGTGGATGAAGCTGATGCGATGGCCCCGTTGCCGCAGGGCTTCAGTCGTGCTCAGCCCGTAGGTGACGTTGCCGCAGAAGGGGGATTTCTTGCCCAGCCAGGCAATGTGGGCCACGCGGCGGCAGGCTCAATCGAAAGGTGACTTTAGCAGCGCTCCCAGGGCTTCTCCAGTAGGGCCGCCGCCACCGCCAGGGCCGCTAGGGCCCAGAGCACGGGCAGTAGGCCGTAGCGGCTCACCACCGCCCCGGCCAGAACCAGGGGCAGGCTCAGGGCCACGTTGAGCAGGTTGTTCTGCAGGCCGAACACCTTGCCCCGCTGGCTTTCGGGGGTGTCCTCTTGGATCGTGGTCTGGGCAGGAATCGCCAACAGGGCCGAGCCCACCCCCAGCACGGCGCAGAGGACCAGGGTCACCACCAGGTTGCCGCGCAGCTGGCCGAGCAGCACCAGGGTCCAGGCGATCGTGCCTAGGCCTGTGGAGGCCAGCACGCGCCGGTTGAAGTGATGGCCCATCTGGGCCACGGCCACGGCCCCTAGGGCAAGGCCCAAGCCACTCATGGCCAGCAGGGTGCCGAACTGGGTCGGACCCAGGCCTTTGATCGCCGCCGCCAGGCTGATCGCCAGCACGTAGAGGGCCGCCAACAGGCTGTAGAGCAGCACCAGCTGGAGCATGGCCATGCGCACCGTTGGCCGGTCGCGTAGCACCTGCAGACCCTCACCCATCTCATTCCAGACACTGGTGGTGGTGGCCGGGCGGGGTTGCTCTTCGATCTTGATCGAGGCGATCACCAAGGCCGCCAGGCCATAGCAGAGGGGCAGCAGAAAGACCTCGCCGTCATGGATGCCGAGGCCAGCTAGGAGCCGGTTCAATAGGCGCAGCATGGGATCGCCTAGGGCAAAGCCGACGATCGTCGCGCCCATGCTGGTGGCCTGATAGAGCGAGTTGGCCGCCAGCAATTGGGGACCGGGCACCAATAGGGGGATCGCCGCCTGCTCCGCCGGGGCGAAGAACTGGCCCAGGGCCGACTCACAGAAGGTGATCACTAGCAGGGCCCAGTAGCCCCAGCTCAGCCCCAGCCACATCGGCCCATCGATCAGGCAGAAGGGAATCAGCAGGGCCATGGCGGCCCGCAGGCCGTTGGAGGCCACCATCACCGTGCGTTTGGGCCAGCGGTCGGCCCAGACCCCGGCAAGCAGGCCCAGGGCCATGGCCGGGATCGTGTTGGCCACGTAGATCCCAGTGGCGAGCAGGGTGATCAGCTGGGCCCGGCTGTCGATGTCGAGCTTGATAGCGGCGGCGGCCTCCGCCAGGGCGCCACCACTCGGGGGCGTTTCCGTCACCCAGTACTGGGCGATCAGAAACACCATCAAGACGATGTAAAACTTGTCGCCCAACTGGCTGAGGATCTGGCCAAACCAGAGCCGGCGGAATTGGGGAAGGGCGATGACCCCCTGGAGCCCGGAGGGACGAACGGTGCCGCTCAAGGGGTTCCGCGGAGGCGAGCCTCTGATGATGCCGCAGCGTCCACACCAAGTGGTGTATTGACGTTGAAGCACTGGCGCAGCAGGGACCAGGAGCGCTGCCTGTGGCCCAGGTGCTCCCGGCTCCAGAGCTCCACAAGGGCTAGCAGCCGCAGCCAAACGGGCCCAGGCCCCATCAGGCCGCCATCCCGGCGCCGCGGCAGGGCCGGCCGCGGCAAGCGTTGCAGCAGGGCCAGTTCCGAGGCGTTGAGGACGAGCTGGGCGCCCGGGATCGCCCCCACCACAAACCCTTCGCTGGGGATCAGGCTGCAGCGCCAGTCCCAGGTGCCTACCGGGGGCTCCAGGGGCTCGCCGCTGCGGGCGCAGTGGGCCAAGGGCAGGCCATAGCCCCCCAGGGCCAGCAGGTGGACGCAGCCCTGCACGGCGATTGCCAGGGCCTCGAGGCTGTCTTGATGGTCCTGCACCACCAGCTCGAGGCGGCCCAATTGCATCAGCAGGTCTTCGAGCAGGCCGGGCACGCCTTCGCCGGCGGGCACCAATTGGATCGTCAGTTCCGCCAGGCCCTGGGCGGCGGCCAGGGTTTCTAGCCGGCCGGCCAGGGCGGCGTAGTTGCGCACCACCGTGAGCTGGCGCACCCTCCGCAGGCCGCTGCCGCCGCCCACCTGCAGGCTCAGCAGGGCCAGGGGCACGGCGGCGGCCAGGGGGCTTTTCGGTTTGCGGGCCCCCGGCACGGCCAGGCGGCTGAGGCCGTCGCTGGCGCTGAGGAGGGTGAGCAGCCGGTCGGTTTCCCCCAGGGGCCCGCACTTCAGGGACAGGCCCTCCAGCCGCAGCTCAGCGCCCAAAACCCTTGCTCCTAGGGGACGTCATCGCGGCATGACGGGGCCTTACCAGTGTTGAGTTGGCCCCCATGGATTGAGCCACCGCCGTTCTGGTCGCTGAATCGGTTGCGGCCTCTGTCGTTGCCTCGGTCACTGGCCCAGTCGTCCACTCGGGCGGTGTCCTGGTCGCCGCCATGGTGGCGATCGCCCTGGCCCGAATCGCTCTGGCCTTAGTAGTCACGGGCGCTGTCCTGGTCGCCGTCGCCGTCGCGTGGCGCCGACGGGGGGCGTTGGCCGAAGCTCTTGCCGGCCCGGATCAGGGCGACACCGCGGCTGGTGCCGAGCCTGCTGGCCCCCGCCTCCACCAGCTCCAGGGCCTGCTCCAGGCTGGCGATGCCCCCGGAGGCCTTCACCGCAGCCCGGCCCCGGGCCAGTTGGCGCAGCTGACTCACCTGGTCCACCGTCACGGCGGGCCCAAAGCCGCTGCCGGTCTTGAGAAAGGCCACGCCCACATCGATCGCGGCCGCCACGGCCAGCTCCAGGGCCGCAGGGGTGAGCCGGCCCACCTCCAGGATCACCTTCACGGGCAGGCCCAGCTCCACGATGGGCGCCAGGTCGGCGCAGAAGCGGCTGGCATCGCCATCGGCCAGGGCGCCGAAGTCGGGCACCACATCCAGTTCGTCGGCGCCGGCGGCGGCGGCCCATTCCGCTTCGGCCCGCTTGATCTCCGCTGGGATGGCGCCAAAGGGAAAGCCCACCACGCTGATCAGGCGGGTGGGCTGGCCGGAGCCACTGCGGCCGCTTGCCCCTGTGCCCAGGCGCTCCCGGGCCAGGGGCAGCCAACGGGAGGCCAGGCAGACCCCGGCGAAGCCGAAGTGGCGGGCCTCATCACAGCAGCGCAACACGGCCTCGGATCCCTGGTGGGGATCGAGCAGGGCGTGGTCGATCAGGGGGGCGAGGTCGGGGAGGTCGCGCAAGCGGCAGGGGCGCCTGGCAGGGCGCGGTGGTGGATCAGGATTCTCGCGGTTGAATCACCCCATAGCCGCCGTGGTTGCGCCGATAGACCACCTGGATGCTGCCGTTTTGGCTGTCACGGAAGACATAGAAATCGTGGTCGATCACATCCAGTTGGTGCATGGCGTCTTCCAGGGACATGGCCGGCATGGCGAAATACTTGCGGCGCACGCCCCGGTTGGGCAGCTCGGCGGTGCGGCCCTCCAGCAGGGAGCCCTCCACCGGAGCATCCACCACCACGTCGGAAGTGTTGGCGGTCTGGCTGGCGTTATGGCCTGGGCTGTGGTGATGGTCGCTGTGGCGCTCCTTGTGGCGGCGCAGCTGGCGACTCAGTTTGCCGGCCACCAGATCGATGCTGGCGTACAGGTTTTCGCTGCGTTCTTGGGCCCGGATCACGGTGCCGTTGGCAAAGACCGTGACCTCTGCGGTTTGTTGGGGGACCCGCGGATTGCGGGCCACCGAGAGATGCACATCAGCCTCCTTCACCAGGCCATTGAAGTTGTTCAGGGCCCGGGACAACTTCTCTTCGGTGTACTCGCGTATCGCCGGAGTGACGTCCAGATTGCGGCCGTGAATCAGAAGCTTCATCCCTATGCCTCCAGGAGTTGGGGATGGCCCAACGCTAGGAACGGTTGGTGAGGGATCCCAAACTCGAAGGAATCTGTTTCCAAATGGCGGGGCCGGTGCCGTTTGGTAGGGCTTGGGCCTGGCAGCAGCAGCTCCAGGGCCGCCTGCTGGCCGATCCGCTCGGCCCCGATGCCGTGGTGCTGCTCGAGCACGAAGCCTGTTACACCCTGGGCCGCGGCGCCACGGAGGCCTTCCTGCGCTTCGATCCAGACCACCCACCCGCGCCCCTGTTCCGCATCGACCGGGGCGGCGAAGTCACCCACCACGCCCCGGGCCAGCTGGTGCTGTATCCAGTGCTCAACCTGCAGCGCCATGGGGCCGACCTGCACCTCTATCTGCGCCAGCTCGAAGCCGTGGTGATCGACCTACTGGCTGAGCTGGGCCTGGAGGGCCAGCGCCAGGAGGGCCTCACCGGCGTCTGGCTTGAGGGCCGCAAGCTGGCGGCGATCGGCGTGGGCGCCCGGCGCTGGATCAGCCAGCACGGCCTGGCCCTCAATGTGGACTGTGATCTGGCCGGTTTTGGGCCGATCGTGCCCTGTGGCATCGCCGATCGCCCCGTGGGGCGGCTGGTGGAGTGGCTGCCAGGCCTGAGCTGCGCCGAGCTGGCCCCCCGCTTGTTGGCCGCCTTCGCCAACCGCTTCGGCCTGCGGCTCCGTCCACCGTCCGCCCCGGAGCGGCTTTTGGGGTGATAGGCCTGGCTCACTCACGATGTCGCCGTGCCCGACTTGTCCGCGCTGGTCGATCCGAGGAGCCAGGCCGAAGTCCACTGGAGCGCCGACCGCGCCGACCGCTTGGCCCTGGACCGCCGGGCCGACTGGAGCCGCCTCACCGCCCTTGAACAGCTCTGGCCCGTCTTGGCGGAGCGCCACGGCCAGGCCCTGGCCCTGGACGCCCCCCATGCCAGGCCGCCGGAGCAACTCAGTTTCCAGGCCCTCCATGACGCAATCCTCCTAGCCGCCGCTGGCTTTGCCGCCCTGGGGTTGGTGCCGGGGGATGTGGTCGCCCTGTTCGCCGAAAATGGACCCCGCTGGCTTCTGGCCGACCAGGGCCTGATGCGCGCCGGAGCCGCCGATGCCGTGCGGGGCAGTGGTGCTCCCCTGGCGGAGCTCAGCTACATCCTGCGGGATTCCGGTGCCAGCGCATTGGTGGTGGAATCGGCGGCCTTGCTGCAGAAGCTCACGCCCCAGCTCAAGGAGCTGTCGGGCCTGAAGTTTGTGGTGCTGTTGGAGGGGGCCAGCCCGGCTGCCGGGGACCTGGCCATCCCCTGCCTGGGCTGGGATGCCCTGATGGCGCTAGGGGCGACTTCGCCGCTGCCGCTTACGCCCCCCGGGGGGCCGGAGCGATTGGCCACCCTGCTCTACACCTCCGGCACCACGGGGGAACCCAAGGGCGTGCCCCTCAGCCATGCCAACCTCTTGCACCAACTCGCCACCCTTGGCGTCGCGGTGGCCCCCAATCCTGGCGATCGGGTGCTCAGCGTGCTGCCGATCTGGCATGCCTACGAGCGCACCGCTGAATACTTCCTGCTCGCCTGTGGTTGCCGCCAGAGCTACACCAACCTCAAGCACTTCAAGTCCGACCTGCAGCGGGTGCGCCCCCACTACATGATCAGCGTGCCGCGCCTATGGGAGGCCCTGCTGGCCGGTTTTGAGGATGCCCTGGCCGCCATGCCCCCGGCCCGGCGGCGCCTGCTGACGGCGGTCCTTGGTCTGAGCCGCTTCCATTGCAGCCACTGGCGCCAGGCCCAGGACCAGACCCTGGTTCCCGAGTCCCCCCTGGCCCGCTTGGCCGGGGGTGCGCTGGCCCTGGCCAGTTGGCCCGGCCATCGCCTGGCCTCACGGTTGTTCTGGCCCAAGGTGCGCCAGCAGCTGGCCGGAGGCTGCCTGGGCACGGCCATCAGCGGCGGCGGTGCCCTGGCCCCCCATGTGGATGGCTTCTTTGAGGCGATCGGCATCGAGCTGCTGGTGGGCTATGGCCTCACCGAAACGAGCCCGGTGCTCACCTGCCGCCGACCCTGGTCCAACCGCCGCGGCAGCTCCGGCCGCCCCCTGCCCGGCACTGCCATCAAGGTGGTGGATGTGGAGCGGGGCACCCCCTTGGGTTGGGGCCAGCGGGGCCGGGTGCTGGCCAAAGGTCCCCAGGTGATGGCGGGCTACTACCGCAAGCCCGAGGCCACGGCCAAGGCGATCGATCGCGAGGGCTGGTTCGACACGGGCGACCTGGGCCATCTCCTTGCCGACGGCACCTTGGTGCTCACCGGCCGGGCCAAGGACACGATCGTGCTCAGCAGCGGTGAAAACATCGAGCCCGGCCCCCTCGAGGAGGAGCTCGCAGCCTGTTCCCTGATCGAGCAAGTGATGGTGGTGGGCCAGGACCGCCGCAGCCTGGGGGCCCTGATCGTGCCCCGGCTGGAGGCCCTGGCGGCCTATGCCCAGGAGCTGGGGCTGGAGCCACCGCAGGCGGGGGCCGATGGGACGGCCGCCAGCGCCGACGCGGCCCTGCTCAAGGCCCTCACCGGTCGCCTCAACCGACGACTCGCAGCCAGGCCTGGGGCTAGGCCCGACGAACGGCTGGGGGGCGTGGCCCTGGTGGCTCCCTTCAGCATCGACAACGGCCTGCTGACCCAGACCCTCAAGCAACGGCGTGATCGCATCGGTGAGCGCGATCGGTCCGCGATCAAGGCGATCTACGGGCGTTGACCCGGATCCCCAGGCAGGAGCCAGCGGGCCCCTTGGTCCCGGGGGCTGACTTTGTCTGGGTGCGGCGATCCGGCCGTTGACCCCTGGCCCCCAGACTGACAATTTGGACGCTGGATTTCCTTTCCCATGGCCAACGGTTCCCTTTCGATCAAGCGCTCGATCACGGTGCGGGCCGTGGTCACGCCCCGTTGGAAGGAGGATGCCGAGCGGGAATTGAGTGGTGCGATCGCCACCAGCGATGCCCAGCTGGCCCAGCTCGAGCAGGAAGGCCAGCAGGTGGTTGATGAGATCCGCCGCCAGAGCGCTAATCCCCTCGACCCCCGCGTCCAGGACCAGGTGGCATCCGTGCAGCAGCAGGTGGCTGCCAAGCGG
>CAINZT010000065.1 GCA_903855705.1 uncultured Synechococcus sp. | reverse complement strand
GACATGAAGCCCCGGGAATTGGTGATTGGCCTCTGCTTATTGGTGCCCACCCTCACGATCGGCTTCTGGCCCCGGATTGCTATCGACTTCTACGAGGCCAGCACCTCGGCCCTGGCCAATGACCTGGCCCGCCACAGCCTGGTGGCCCTGGGCCGGCTTCCCGCCCTCGGCTGAACCACGACAACTCCGGGTCGCGAGTTGAAATGGGTTGCAGTCATGGCCTCAGCGAATGAGCGGCAGTCCCACGGTTGTTCCTGCTCCCCTGTTGGTGGGCGAGGGCTTGCCCGCCTTTGAGGCCATCACCCCAGCCCAGGTGGAAGCCCACATTCCGGAACTGCTCTCGCTTCTGAACGCCGAGCTTGATTCCCTCGAAGCGCTGCTCTTGCAATCCCTGGCCGCAGTCCGCCTGCTCGACTGGGCCGAAGTAATGGATCCGCTGCAACGGCTGGGCGAGCAGCTGCGTTGGAGCTGGGGCGTGGTCGGCCACCTCAACGGCGTCTGCAACAGCCCCGAGTTGCGGCTGGCCCATGCCAGCCAGCAGGCAGCCGTCGTGCAGTTCGGCAGCCGGGCCGGCCAGAGCCAAATCCTTTACAGGGCCCTGCAAACCCTGGAGGGCCAGCACCCGGCCGCCAGCCCCGGGGCCCCGGGCTGGCTCGATGGCACCCAGCAGCGGATCCTGGCGGCGGAGCTGCGGGACATGCAGCTGCGCGGCGTGGGCCTTGAGGGCGAGGTCCAGGCCGCCTTCAACCAGGCCAGCCAGGAACTGGCCGACCTCTCCACCCGCTTCAGCAACCAGGTGCTCGATGCCACCAACGGCTGGACCCTGACCCTGGAGGATCCGGCCCAGACCGAGGGGTTACCGACCAGCCTCAAGGACCAGCTGGCCCAGGCGGCCCGCTCCGCCGATCTTCTGGCCGCCGATGGCAGCCAGCCCAGCTCCGAGACCGGCCCCTGGCTGCTGGGCCTGGACATGCCCCGCTACGCCCCTGTGCTCAAGTACAGCCGCAACCGGGCCCTGCGCGAGCAGCTCTACCGCGCCCAGGTCAGCCGGGCCTCCGGCCAGGGCGAGGCCGGCGACGACCGCGCCACCAACAACACTCCCTCCACCAACACTCCCAACAGCAACCATCAAGACAAGAACGACGGCACCCCGGCCGGAGCGCTCAACAACTGGCCCCTAATTGAACGGATCCTCACCCTGCGGGGCGACCAGGCCGGCAGGCTGGGCTTTGCCAACTGGGCCGAGGCAAGCCTGGCCGCCAAGATGGCCGACTCGGTCGCCAGCGTCGAGGGCCTGCTCGAAGAACTGCGCGCCGCGGCCTTCCCCGTGGCCCAGGCGGAGCTCGAGCAGCTGCGCCAGTGCGCCGCTCGCCACGGCGCCCCCGAAGCCAACGACCTCCAACCCTGGGATGTGAGCTTCTGGGCGGAGCTGTTGCGCCAGGAGAGCTTCTCGCTCGATAGCGAAGCCCTGCGGCCCTACTTCCCGCTGCCGGCGGTGCTGGAGGGGCTGTTTGCCCTCTGCGGCCGCCTGTTTGGCATCCGCATCGAGGCCGCCGACGGCCAGGCTCCGATCTGGCATCCCGACGTGCGCTTCTTCCGGGTGCTCGAGGCCAGTAGTGGGGCGGCCTCCGCAGCCGACCAGGGAGCTCAGCCCGGGGCGCCCCAAGCCCCCTCAGCCGGGACCGGCCAGCCGATCGCCGCCTTTTACCTCGACCCCTACAGCCGCCCCGGCAGCAAGCGCGGCGGCGCCTGGATGGACGAATGCCTGGTGCGCTCCCTGGCCCCCGATGGCACGCCGGTGTTGCCGGTCGCCTACCTGATCTGCAACCAGAGCCCGCCGGTGGGTGACACCCCAAGCCTGATGACCTTCGAAGAGGTGGAAACCCTCTTCCATGAGTTCGGCCACGGCCTCCAGCACATGCTTACCACCGTCGATCGGCCCCAGGCCGCCGGCATCAACAACGTGGAGTGGGATGCGGTGGAGCTCCCCAGCCAGTTCATGGAAAACTGGTGCTACGACCGGGCCACCCTGCTGGGCATGGCCCGCCACTGGCAGAGCGGCGAACCCCTACCCGAGGCTGAATTCGCCAAGCTGCAGGCGGCCCGCACCTTCATGGGCGGATCGGCCACCCTGCGTCAGGTCCACCTGGCCCTCACCGACCTGCGACTCCATAGCGAGTGGTCGCCTGATTGCGGCGAATCGCCTGAGCAGTTGCGCCGCCGCATCGCCACCACCACCACGGTGCTGGCCCCAATCGATACCGATGCGTTCCTCTGCTCCTTCGGCCACATCTTTGCCGGCGGCTACGCAGCCGGCTACTACGCCTACAAGTGGGCCGAGGTGCTCAGCGCCGATGCCTTCAGCGCCTTTGAGGAAGGCGGCCTGGAGAATGAAAGCCAGATCCAGACCACCGGCCGCCGCTTCCGAGAGACCGTGCTCAGCCTCGGCGGCAGCCGCAGCCCAGCCGAGGTGTTTGAGGCCTTCCGCGGCCGCCAGCCCTCCACCGAGGCCCTAATCCGCCACTCCGGCCTAGTGGCCGCCTGAGCCTGGGCCTGGGCTGGTGTTGGCACAGACCCTGGCCAAGGCCGGCGTCCCACCAGTCCACCGCATGGCCTTTTGGGCGCCCGGCAGCGATGACAAGCTCCCAGGGTGGGCGTCCCTTCAGGGCACCAACAGATCAGCCACGATCGGGCCTAAGGCCTTTGGGCTAATGATCAGATCCTTGTGGGCCAGCACTGGCAAGGCCCGCACCGACCCCACCGGCAACACCCCGCGCCAGGGGGGGATCACCATCTGGTCGGTGCGGCAGTAATAGCTATGGCAGTCGATCCCCTCGAGGCCGGTGGAATCGCCATTGAGCTGGCGCATCAGGGGACTGCCCAGTTTCATGTCGGCCACCGTGGGCAGCCACCAGCGGGGCCAGGGTTGGGCCGTGAGGGTGCCCCGCTGGGGGCTGCCCACGCTGTAAAAGCGGCGGGTGCGGCGGTGGCCAGCCAGCAACTGGATCCAGATGCGGCTGATCACCCCTCCCATCGAATACCCCAGCAGGTCAATCGGTTGCTCTGGGGCAAAGCTGCTGGCAATGATTTGATCCAGTTGGGCGGCCATCTCCTTGAGGGGCCGAAAACCAAGGCCGTGGGGGAGGTGGGGGATCAACAGGGGGGCCCGCCGGCCGGCCAGGGCCGCTTCCAGTCGTCCAAACAGGCGGGGCGAATCCCAAATCCCATGCACTAGCACCAGGGGAACGGGCGCTGCCTGGGCAGGGCAAGCAGGGGATTCGGGGGGCAAAGCACGCCGGCAGCAGGTCCCTGGTTAACGAGCACCAGGCCCATCCACAGGGTCCCGCTGGACCGCCATGAACGGGCTCCTCAATCATGCCGGAATCAGCCCCTAACCATGGCGCAGGTGGGCCATGGCACTGGCCTCCAGGCGGCGGACCTGGGCATGGCGCTTGGCCCAGGCCTGGACCTGGCCTGCCACATCGCCCCTGTCAAAGGGATCGGGGTGGCCGAGGAGCTGGGCCGACAGGGCCGCCTTGAGGCGCTTCTGGCGCTGGTTGGTCCTGGCCCAGGCCAGGAATTCCGGATCCACCGGATGGAGGGGCAGGAGCGGGGTCGGGGTCGGGAAAGCCATACAAGGCAACTCGAAGAAATCAGCTGACCACATTCTGTAGCGGTTGCTACTTAATCGCCAGATGCGACATCAAACTTCGTGCCCGCTGGCTGACTGGTCTCGACTGGACTGACTGGACTGGACTGAGCTAACTGGAGTAGTGAGCAGGGGCCAAGGCAGCCAAACCGGACCCCAAAGCCACGCCAGGGCGAGCAATCCGTTGGAATGGGCGCAGCAACGGCCCTGGTGACGCGCAATGGCAGCCCCCTTGACCCGACTGGCTTACCAGACCCTGCAGCAGGGCAAGAGCCTGATGGGGCTGGCCCACAAGGAAGTCAGCCTGCGCCTGATGGGCGCCCTGGCCCCGGAGGGGGCCCCGAGCACGGTGGCGGTGCCGCCCGAGATGCTGCAGGCCATGCAGGCCTCCTTCCAACGGCTGCTCGATGTGGACTGGGAGGACGCGGAGCAGGGGATCTACCCCCCCTCCCTCCTCTTTGATGCCCCCTGGCTGGAATGGGCCAGCCGCTATCCCTTGGTCTGGCTCGATCTGCCCGCCACCTGGAACCGCCGCAAGCAACGGCGCGTTGACGATCTGCCGACCACGGTGAACCGCAGCGACTATCCCAGCTACTACCTGCAGAACTTCCACCACCAGACCGACGGCTACCTAAGCGACCACTCCGCCTCCCTCTACGACCTGCAGGTGGAAATCCTGTTCAACGGCACCGCCGATCCGATGCGGCGGCGCCTCCTCAAGCCCCTGGTCTGGGGCCTGCGGGCCTTCGCCGATCGGCCCGCCAGCCAGCTGCGCGTGCTCGACGTGGCCACCGGCACGGGACGCACCCTGCGTCAAATTCGCGCTGCCCTGCCCCAGGCCCGCCTCGTGGGCCTGGACCTCTCCAGCGCCTACCTACGCCAGGCCAACCGTTGGCTCAGCCAGCTCCCAAGCGAATTGCCCCAACTCGTCCAAGGCAATGGCGAAGCCATGCCCTTTGCCGACGGCAGCATGCAGGCGGTGACCTGCGTGTTCCTGATGCATGAGCTGCCGGCGGAGGCGCGCCAAAACGTGCTCAACGATTGCTGGCGCGTGCTCGAACCCGGCGGGGTGCTGGTGCTAGCTGATTCGGTGCAATTAGCCGATTCGCCCCAATTCCGCCCCGCCATGGAGAACTTCCGCCGCATGTTCCATGAGCCCTATTACCGCGATTACATCAGCGATGACATCGACGCCCGCCTAACTGCGGCCGGCTTCAAGGCCGTTCGCGCCGAATCCCACCTGATGACGCGCGTCTGGACAGCGATGAAGTCCTAACCGGACCCTTGCACAGCCGCAGCCAGCCCATAGGGTTGATGCAGCTCGTGTAACGATCGAATGGCCAATCCGTTCAGCGTGAGGTGGTTGGAGGGCTGGACCTTCCAAACCGTGCTGATGGAGGGAGCTGTTCAGGTGGAAGCCCACGGCTTCGGCATCTGCTTGCGCACCCCCGTACTGCCTGGTGAAAGCCCGGTGACCGCCGCCGATCGGCTCGTGCTTGCCGAAGACCGGCGCCGCAAGACATTGCGAGCGGCCTGGCTGCGGGGTCGCAACCTGCCCGAAACGATGGTGGCGCCGGACCTGGAAGGGGCCGCCCCGGAACTGGGGCCCATCATCCGGGTCACGGTTTAGGGGGCCCGGATCAAGGGTTAGGACGCCGGGTCCCCGGTTATGGGGAAAGGTTTATCGGGAAAGGTTTAGGAGGAAAGCTTTGGGGGGAAAGCTTTAGGGGAAAGCTTTAGGGGAAAGGTCCAGGTGGAATAGTCCAGGAGTCCTGCCAAGCCCAACCCAAGCCCCAGGCCAGTCACGGACCTCAACGGTGCAGCCACAGGGCCAGCACCAGCGCCGGGCCACCCCAGCGCAAGGCCGTCCACACCACCTCCTCCGGCCAGCGGTTGGCTCGAAGGGGGCGGGGCAGGGGATCAAACAGTCTTTGGGCTAGCAGCATCCGCTGGCGTAGGCGGCGACTGGCCAGGCTGCTGTCGCCCTCACCCAACCGCTCGGCCCGGCTCACTTCAGCCAGCAGGACGGCCAACTGGTGCAACCAGCGAATCGGTTGGGCTGGGGTCCGCTGGGCTGGGGAACGTCGGGCTTTAGCCATGGCGCCAGGATGGGGCCAACCCCCGCCCCCCGTCCAGTGGTTCCTGAGAGGCCCCAATCGCCGCAGCCAGCCAGCTGGCCCGAGGGCAGCGCTGCCTGCGCCGCCCAACTGCATCAGCTGCTCACCATCAGCGATCGCCAGTGGCATGCTTTCAAAGGTCAGCCCCAACGGCGCGCCGCCGAACAATTGGCAGCAGCCCTGGTACTGCTGCTGGATCCGGCCAACCCGCCCCAGGCCCCAGTGGCAACAAAGCAGCGCAGCGCCAGCATTGACCTGGCCGAGAACGGCCTGGCTTGGTTGAAAGGGGAGCTTCGCGATCCCGGCTGCCCCCAGCACGGCCCGGCCGCCCCTGGGGCTAGGGCAGCGAGTGAGCTTTAGCAGCAAGGGACCCGGGCCAGTGCCGCCGCCCTTCACGCGAACTCGATTTCTGGCCTTCGATTAGACCCCATCCGATCAGACAGCCCAACCGGTGCGGCGCACCGACACTTGCACCCGGTTGCCGCGACGGCTCCAGCGCACATCATCGAAGCAATGGTGGATCAGGAAGAGACCCCGGCCCCCACGGGCGTGGGGCTCAAGGGGCAGGGCACAAGCCCGCTGCTGGGGCGTCAGGCCCCGGCCCTCATCCTGCACCTGCCAAATCAACCAACGGGGGGCGAGGATCCGGCGCACCCGCAGGCATTTGCGCGGATCATTACCATTGCCATGGCGAACGGCATTCACCAGCACTTCCTGGAGCCCTAGCTGCAGGGTGGCAAGCTGCTGGCCGCACTGGATCGGTTCGAGCAACAACTCCACGAGCGGAGCCAGTTGCAGCGTCGAGGGAGTGATGAAATCAGTCCAGCGCAACAGCATCGCCGCTTGGTATGGACCTGGTTCAACCCTACCCCGCAGGGTCCAGGCCGCCTGGCTTGGATGAAGCCCTGGCGATGATCCTGTGATCAGGCCCAAGCCCAACGGGGCCGAATCCAGGGGAAAGCCCAAGGGAACTGTTCCGGGTCCGGTTCCGGGTCCGGGTCCGCCCCCGCCAGCACCAGGGTTGAACCAAGCCGCTCAGGAGCGCAGGCGAGTCTTCAGACCCGGATGGCTGAGCAGGGCATCCATCAGGCGCACGCCCCGTAGCTGGTTAACCAGGGGCAGGTGGCCTTCGGGTGCCGCCAAAGACCAGGTGAAGGAGCGCGGATACCGGGTCCAGGTGCCATTGAGCTTCCAGCCCAATTTCGGCCAGAGCAGGTCCCAGCGGTCGCCACAGCTACGCAACAAGCGCAGCTGCACCGAAAAGCCGAAACGTCCCTGGGAATAGGTGAGCCAAAGGCGATCGAGGCTTTCGAGATCCACCGCTGCGATCGGCGGCACCTCGCTGTAATAGACGTAACCGCGGGTGACAGCTGCCGGACCCGCCAGCTGGCGCAGCGTCTCGCTGGTGATGCGATCGGCCAGCTCAAAGTCCTTGGCCATTAAGGCCCACTCCAGGGGGCCATAGTCCTGGCCCTGGGCGCTGGTCACGGCCAGCCAGCCGGATCCATGGCGCTGGCGGAAGGCCTGGCTAAGGCCGTCGTCGTGTTGGAGCAGCAGTTGGATCAGGCTGCCGGCGGCCCAGTCATCGCCAGTGGCATCGAGCAAGTCGAGCCGCTCACCGATGAGGGGGCGAAGTTGTTCAATGTTTTGCTCGATTGAGTCGAGCAGTCCCCGGCGCTGGCGAGCCGAGCTGCTGACAAAACGGTCCAGGAGCTGGTCAGGGCTGGCCGTGGTGATGGCGGGTGGTCCGGAAAGCATGGGCACGGGCCGGCCTGACGGTGCGCCAGCGTGGGGACACTATGTCAGGCCAGGCCAAGCGCCGATGCCCCAGGCACCCCACCAGATGCGGCTTGCAATCGAGACTTTTCTGGACGGCCAAGGAGTGGTGGTCGATGTGCGCAGCCCCGGCGAGTTCCGCCAGGGCCACATCGCTGGCGCCCACAACATGCCCCTCTTCGATGACGCCGAACGGGCCCTGGTGGGCACCACTTACAAACGGCAGGGGCGCCAGGCAGCCGTGTTGGAGGGACTGGCCCTCGTCGGCCCCCGCCTAGAGACCCTGGGCCAGGAGCTGGTGCGCCTGGCCGCGCTGACGCCCCAAGCCCCCCTGCGGCTGCATTGCTGGCGCGGCGGCATGCGCTCCGAGAGCGTCGCCTGGCTGGCCCAGGGCCTGGATCTGCCGGTGGTGGTGCTGCAAGGGGGCTACAAGGCCTATCGCCACTGGGCCCAGGCCCTATTTGAGCGGACCTGGCCCCTGCGCCTGCTGGGGGGCCGCACCGGCAGCGGCAAAACCGAGCTGCTGCTGGAACTGCAAGCGCGGGGGGTGGCGGTGATCGACCTGGAAGGCCTGGCTAACCACCGGGGCAGCAGTTTCGGCGGCCTGGGCCAAGCCGAGCAACCGAGCAGCGAGCACTTCGAAAACCTTCTGGCCTCAGCCCTTTGGCCGTTGCGCGAGGCGGAGGCCATCTGGCTGGAGGATGAAAGCGCCCAGGTGGGCCGCTGCCGGATTCCCGCCGGTCTCTGGCGCCAAATGAAACAGGCACCGCTGCTGGCCGTGCATCGCCCCCTCGAAGCGCGCCTCGATCACCTGGTAGCCCTTTACGGAAACCAGGGTCAGGTGGGTCTGGCAGAGGCCACCCAACGGATCGCCAGGCGGCTGGGGCCCCAGCGCACTGCCCTAGCCCTGGCGGCGATTGCCGAGGAAAACTGGCGGGAGGCCTGCCGCCAGATCCTCGACTACTACGACCGCTGCTACGACCACGGGCTCCAGGCCCGCCCAGCCCTGGCTTCCATCAGCAACGTGCCAGGCCAACCCAGTGGTCCCCCAGGGCCATCGGCGCCGGCAGACCCAGGGCCGGCAGGGGAGCCGCCCAAGCCATTGGACATCGGCCTCGCTCCGGCCCCAGAGGCGGCCGAGCAGTTGCTGGCAGCGGGGTTGATCTGCACCATTCAGCAGCGCCTGGGCCCTGATTAAGATCGCTTTTTATGGGCACCGGCATGGCCGCCATTCAGTTCTTCCCCGGTGTGGACGAGCCGGTGGTGCCCGACATCCGGCTGACCCGCTCCCGCGATGGCCGCACTGGCCAGGCCCTGTTCGTGTTTGAGGGTCCTGAAGCCTTGGCGCCCGAGGCCATCGGCGACATCGGCGGCATGTACATGCTTGATGAAGAGGGGCAGTTGGTGACCCGGGAGGTCAATGCCCGCTTCGTCAATGGCAAGGCCAGCGCCCTGGAAGCCACCTTCACCTGGAAAACCACGGCTGATTTCGAGCGTTTCATGCGTTTCGCCCAGCGCTATGCCGATAGCCATGGCATGGGCTTCGCCGGCAAGGACGACGACGACAACGACGACGAGGCAGGCCAGGAGGAGGCTTGAAATTCGGCCACTGGCTCACCCTGCTGGGCACGGCAGCCGCCCTGACCCTGCTCTGGAGCCTGCGGGACGTGCTGATCCACGTCTTTGCGGCGATCGTGCTGGCCATGGCCCTGTGCACGGCCGTGGGAGTGGTGCGCCGCCGCCTTGGCTTGGCCCGGCCCTTGGCCCTGGGCTTAACGCTTCTGGGGCTGCTGGTGCTGGGCCTAGGGCTGGGGGCCCTCTTGATTCCACCGTTTGTGGATCAGTTCAGCCAATTGCTGCGCCAACTGCCGGCGGCCTTTGCGGTGCTCACCCGGCTGATTCAGCAGGGGCTTGACCAGACCACCCATCTCATCGATGGCCAGAGCCTGCTGGAGGGGGGAGCAACACCCAGCCAATGGCTGACCCCAAACCAGCCAGGGGCCGCACCCGGAGGCGGTGTGCTCGCCGCGGGTCTGGGCGGGGGGGCCCTGAAATTGCTCGGATTTGCGGGCAGCCTTGGCAGCGCCCTCATTCAGGTGCTGTTTGTGTTGGCCGTGAGCCTGATGATCGCGGCCCAACCCACCGCCTACCGGGAGGTGGCGATCCTGCTGGTGCCCTCCTTCTACCGACGGCGTTTCCGCAAGGCCCTGCTGCTTTGCGGTGAAGCCCTGAGCAGCTGGATGGGCGGGGTGTTGATCAGCTCTTGCTGCGTGGGCGTGCTGGCCGGCATCGGCCTGTCCCTGCTGGGGGTCAAGTTGGTGGTGGCCAATGCCTTACTGGCCGGGCTGCTGAATGTGATCCCCAATGTGGGCCCCACCCTGGGCACCCTCTTTCCCATGTCGGTGGCCCTGCTGGTGTCCCCCTGGAAGGCCGTCGCCGTGCTTGGCCTGTACGTGCTGATCCAAAACCTCGAGAGCTACGTGATCACCCCCTCGGTGATGCATCACCAGGTCCACCTGCTACCCGGACTGACTCTCATCGCCCAGTTTGGCTTCACGGTGGTGTTTGGTCCCCTGGGCCTGGTGCTGGCCCTGCCCCTGGCCGTTTGCCTGCAGGTGCTAGTGCGGGAATTACTGATTCGTGATCTGCTGGACCCCTGGAAGCAGCAACGCCTGGCAACATCAGCTGGTCTGGGTCGGGGGCCGCTGTCCTGAGTGGCCAGCCCCAGGTTCACCAACCTGAACGAACCGCCCTGCGCCGGCCCCCCATGAATGGAAGAAACCTGCTCGGCCTGCTGGCCCTAGTGGTCCTTGGGTTGCTGGCCTGGGAACTGCGCTGGGTGCTGTTGGTGCTGTTCGGTGCCGTGGTGCTGGCAGTGGCCCTGGACGTGCCCGTGAGCTTGTTGCGGCGCCTGCTGCCCCTGCAGCGGCCCCTGGCCCTGCTGATTGTGATTGCAGTGCTAGTGCTCCTGGGCTGGAAACTCGGAGGGGTGTTGCTGCCCGATCTGATCGCCCAGGCCCAGGAGTTCACCCGCCTGGCACCGATCCTGCTGCAGCGGCTCAGCCAGTTCGCCAGCGACGTACCGGCCCTGCGCAGCTTGGAACAGCAGATCACCTCTTTGGCCAGCTGGGACAAATTGCAACCAATCGGTAGCCAGCTGCTGGGCTTTGCCGGTGGCGCCGCCAACAGCACAATTCAACTGCTGTTGATGGGCTTGCTGGCGATCCTGCTGGCCCTCGATCCCCGCAGTCACCAGCGCCTAGTGCTAGCCGCCACCCCCAATGCCTACCGGCCCCTGATGGCCGACCTACTGCGGGACTGCCGCCAGGCCCTAGGCGGCTGGCTGGCCGGCATGACAATCTCGGCCAGCAGCGTGTTTCTGTTCACCTGGGCCGGCCTGGCGGCCTTGAAGGTGCCCCTGGCGCTCCTGAGTGCGCTTGTTTGCGGCCTGCTCACCTTCGTGCCCACGATCGGCCCGACCGTGGCCACGCTGCTGCCCCTAGCCATGGCCCTGCTGGTGTCGCCGGCCAAGGTGGTCCAAGTCTTTGTGCTGCGCATGGTTCTTCAGAACGGCGAAGCCTTCCTGCTCACGCCGATCCTGCTGAGCCGCACGGTCAATCTGCTGCCCACGGTGGCCCTGATGTCCCAGTTGTGCTTGGGGGCACTCCTTGGCCTGCCAGGGGTGCTGCTGGCCCTCCCGGGGGTGGTGGTGCTTCAGGTGATTGCCCAGAAGGTGCTGGTGGAACAGATCATGGACAACTGGTAAAAGCCCTGCCTTGGCGAATACGGCTTGACCGTGGCTAATTCGGTTGGATTGTTCCGTCGTCTAAAGGTCCCTGCCAAGCCACCAAGGCCGATGGCCCTACTACCGCAATCGCTTCGGCACCAGGATCAACAACAGCAACACGGCTATCGCCATGGGATGTTGACCAACGGCATAGCCCAACGATGACCAAGTGAAATGGTCGGCGAGGATTAGCAATTCAGTGCGTAAGTCAGCTATCGCTAATACGGCCAGGGCAATGACGAGCCAGGAGATGCGCCCCATCAGCGCCGTGACAGCACAGGCAGCAGGGTAGGGGCAACCCCAATACTGGACCAACTGCCCACGGCAATCCCCACGGCCAGGGCCACAGCGAACCAAAACAAACTAGAACCGCCAAAGAAGATCAGACCAAGCAAGGGCAACAGGGTGGTCAAGGAGGTGTAGATCGAGCGGGTCAAGGTGGCATCCACGGCCACATCCACTTGATCAGCCAAGGGCAGATGGCCCAGATTCTTTTTCTGCTCACGGATGCGGTCAAACACAATCACCGTATCGGTGACAGAATAGCCAGCCACGGTGATCAAAGACACGGCAAAGAGAGAATCAACCTCAATACCAAAGAACAGTCCAAGCCAGGCAAACAGGCCGCAGGTGATCACCACGTCATGGGCCAGAGTGAGCAGGGCCAAAAATGCAAAGATCTTGTCGTAGCGGAAGCTGATATAAACGGCAATCGCCGCAAAACTCACCAGCAGAGACACCACACTGCCCTGAAGCAACTGGGCCCCGAGGGTGGGTCCGATTGTGTTGACGGAGCCGCCGCTGCCCTTGAGGGGCCCAGCCAAACCATCGATGGAGCTGATCACAACCTGGCTCTGCTCGGCCGAAAGGGCCGGCAGCCGCAGCAGCAGGGACTGGCCGCCATCAAGAATCTGCACCTTGGCGCCGGCCAGATTGGGCCCCTGGTCCTTACTGCCGACTGGCAAGGTGAGCGATCCCAGGCGCGCTTCCACCTCGGCCGCCGTGATCGGCGAGCAGGACTTAATGGCGCATTGGCGTTCCAGCTGGATCTGGGTGCCGCCGGTGAAATCGAGGCCAGGCCGCAGGGGCGAGCCGATCGCCGGATTGAGCCAGCTCACCACCAGACCCACCACACTAAGCAGGCAGGCCAAGCCCGAGCCCCACCAGGCGATGCGGCGGTGCTGGCTAATGCGGAACTGGGGGGAGGGGCTCACGGTCACTGGGGATCTCAAGTCGCGATCGAAGGAAAGGCAGCGGCTCAGGTAGAGGCTGGCGGAACCTGGGCAAGCGGCAAAAAGTAGGTGCTACGGCGCAGGGCCGGGTAGCTCATCAACAGACGCAGCAGGGCCCGGGTGCAGGTCAGGGCCGTGAAGAGGCTGAGCAGCAGGCCGATGGCCAGGGTCACGGCAAAGCCCTTGACCAGGCCCGTGCCCAGGGCAAACAACGCCACGCAGCTGATCAAGCCGGTGACATGGCCATCAAGGATCGAGGAAAAGGCCAAGGCAAAGCCGGTATCGATCGAGCGGATCAGGCTGTTGCCGGCGCGCAGCTCCTCCTTGATGCGCTCAAAGATGAGCACATTGGCATCCACGGCCATGCCGATCGAGAGGATGAAGCCCGCAATCCCTGGCAGGCTCAAGGTGACCGGAATCAGGGCATAGATGCCGAGGTTGAAGAGGGAATAGAGGGCAAGAGCCAGCACCGACACGAGACCAGGCAAGCGGTACATCACCACCATGAAGACTGCCACTAGGGCCAGGCCAGAGAGGGCAGCCAGCAGGGAGGTGCGCACGTTCTCCGCCCCTAGGGAGGGTCCGATGCTGCGCACCTCGATCACCTTCACCGGCAGCGGCAGGGAGCCACCGCGCAGCTGCACCTCAAGATCACGGGCCTCATCGGCGCTGAAGCGGCCGGTGATGCTGGCCGAACCGCCCGCAATCCCGGCGGCCTTGAATTCCGGTCCGACGCTGGCCTCACTGATTGAGCGGCCATCGAGGACGATGCCTAGCAAGCGGCCCGTGCCAGCGATCGATTGGGTAAGAGTGGCGAACTTTTCACCCCCTTCGCGGTTGAAGGCCAAGGTCACATCCCAACCGCTGCCGCTGCGCTCCTGCTGGCGGCCGGCGCTGACCAAATCCTTGCCGGTGAGACTGGAGGGATCAAACAGGGCCACCACCCGGCGATTGACGTCCTTTTGAAGCAGCTCCAGTTGGTCCGTTTCCGAAGCCCCAGGAGGCACGGTCAGGCCCAGGGAAGTGAGGGCCTTGGCAAGATCATCAGCCGAGAGGCTGGGTTTCGGTTCTGCGGGCTTGTCGGCACTGGCGGCAGCGGCGGCGGCCTTGGCCTTGCGCAGACCCAGCACCGCGTCCACTTGGCGCTTGAGTTTCAACAGCCCCTGCATTTCGGCTTCGCTGCCGGGCTTCTGCACCCGGAACTCCAGCAGGGCCGTGGTTCCCAGCACCTTGGCGGCGCGGCTGGGGTCCTGCTCGCCCGGCAGCTGCAGGACCAGCTCGTCGTTACCAACGGTCTGGAGGGTGGATTCGGCCACGCCCAAGCCATTGATACGGCGCTCGAGCACGTCCTTTACCGCTTCGAGCTGGTCTTTCTCGACAGTCTTGATCCGGCCGCTCGGCAACACCTGCAGGGTGAGCTGGCTGCCGCCGCGCAGGTCGAGGCCTAGCTGGAGGGGGAAGCTGGCAAGAAGGGCGCCGGCCGCAATCGCCAGGGCCAAGATCAGGGCAAACCACCCCTGTTGACGTGCCATCTCAGAGTTGGCCGGATTGAAGTTGCTTGGCCGCCGCGACGATCTGGTGGGGCTGGATGATCGTCAAGTTTTCCAGGGTGCCGTTATAGGGCGTGGGGATGTCCTGGCTGGAAAGCCGAATTGGTCGGGCCTCAAGGTCGTCAAAGCAGTGCTCGGTAATCAGGGCGATCAGTTCGGCGCCGATGCCGCCTGTCTTCATGCATTCCTCCACCACCACCACCTTGTGGGTCTTGCGGATCGAGCGGGCGATCGTCTCCATGTCGAAGGGCTTGAGGCTAATCAAGTCAATCAACTCCGCATCCACCCCGTCCTTTTCGAGCTGCTCCACTGCTTTGAGGCAATGGTGGCGCATGCGCGAATAGGTGAGGATCGTCACGTCCTTGCCTTCGCGCACCACATCGGCCTGATCAAGGGCGCAGATATAGTCGCCTGTGGGGATTTCTTCGCTGAGGTTATAGAGCAGCACGTGCTCGAAGAACAACACCGGATTGTTGTCGCGAATCGCCGCCTTCATCAGCCCCTTGGCGTTCGTGGGCGTGCTCACCGCCACAATCTTGATCCCAGGCACGGCGTGGAAATAGGCCTCGAGACGCTGGCTGTGTTCGGCGCCGAGCTGGCGGCCCACCCCACCGGGCCCCCGCACCACCGTGGGAATCGTGTAGTTGCCGCCGCTGGTGTAGCGCAGCATCCCCATGTTGTTGGAGATCTGGTTGAAGGCGAGCAGCAGAAAGCCCATGTTCATGCCTTCCACAATCGGGCGCAGGCCCGTCATGGCCGCACCCACCGCCATACCGGTAAACCCGTTCTCGGCGATCGGGGTATCAAGCACCCGCAGCTCTCCGTATTTCTCGTAGAGATCCTTGGTGACCTTGTAGGAGCCGCCGTACTGGCCGACGTCCTCACCCATCACACAGACGTAGGGATCGCGAGCCATCTCTTCGTCGATGGCTTCGCGCAAGGCGTTGAAGAGAAGCGTCTCTGCCACGGCGGGGTTGCGGTCCCGGCCGCTGCCGGGGGAGCGGCCAACCTATCTCAAGCCCCACCAGGGAGGCCGCTCGATCGGCGACGCCCCAGGCTCAGCCACCGGCGGCGAAGGTGGCAAGCAGCAGCACCGACAGCAGCATGCCGGGGGAGAGCAGCAGCACCAGCAGCTCCAGGTCGTGAACAGTCATGGCAACCGGAGATCGGGATCGCGTGATTTGAGGTTAGGAAGCACCCGGAGCCTCGGCCCGGCTCAGACTGCGGATGAACACGAGAAACAGCCCCAGGGCCACGAAGGCGCAGGAGAAGGTGGAGAGGAACCCCATCCCAACGATCAGGGTCTTGAGGGCCGTGGCGATCGACTGGGCGATCCGGGCCGAGTAGTGGGGCGGATGCAGGCTGAAGTGGAGCACCACCCGCTGGGAGAAGAGCAGGCACAACCAGGCCATTAGGGCACTGGTGAGCGAACCCAAGAGATAGGACAATGGGGGCTTGGGGCTGGGTCCGGTGGGCTCGCTACTGGGAGACTCCGCTGCGCTGGTCGCCCCGATTGGGGACGGCTTGACCCCCGATAGGCCCTTAGGTCTGGTCATCGGCATCGGGACGGTTGCCCCACGGGCGGTGGGCTCGTCACTGGCCGCCTGGGCCGGTGCCCCTGGGCTTACCTTGGCAAGGCTGGTCGTGGGATCGAGCGCTGGGGCGGCCGCACCGCTGACCTCCGCTGGGGTCTGAACGCTAGAGCTCGAGGGCATCGGCTTGGCCGTCGCCTCGGTCCCAGGCTCGGCCAGGGTCCTGGAGGGGGTTTCACTCACAACGGGGCCGCAGCTGGGTCCAGGGTGGCACCCGAGCCGGTGCAGCGGCAGCACCAGGACTCAAAGCCGGCGGCCTCCAGGGGTCCCGCCAGGGCGGCCTGGGCCGCTGAGGCGTCATCCAGGTTGGGGAAGAGGGCAAACAGGCTGGGGCCGGAGCCACTCATGGCCACGGCAAGGGCCCCCTCAAGGCCGCGCAGCAGGGCCAGTCCCTCGCCAACGCTCTCCACTTGCGGCTCCACCACCGCCTGCAGGTCGTTGCGCAGGCGCGGCAGGGGACCCTCGCCGGCCAGGGCCGCCACGAGGGGACCCTGGCGCAGGGCCTGGCGCCGCTGCTCGAAATCGGCCTCGTGCTCCAGGTAGAAATCGCCGCGCAACTCGCGGCAGCGGCCATAGGCCCAGGGGGTGGAGACACTCGCCTGGGGATGCTTGATCAGTAAGACACCAAGGCTGGGCGGCTGGGGCAGGCCCAGCGGTTCGAGCCGTTCACCACGGCCAAAACAGAGCTGGGTGCCGCCATCGAGGCAGAAAGGCATATCCGAGCCCAGGGCCGTGGCCATGGCCTGCAGCTCCGCCGCCGCAAAGCCGCAGCCCCAGAGGGCATTGAGCCCCACCAGGGCGGCGGCGCCATCGCTGGAGCCGCCGGCCAGGCCAGCCCCGATGGGAATGCGTTTCTGCAGGTCGATGCGGGCTCCCAGTTCCGGCAAGCCCGAGCGGGCCCGCAGCAGCTCGGCGGCGCGGATGATCAGGTTGGAGCCGTCCGTGGGCAGGTCTGGGTTGTCACAGCGAAGGCTGATCTGGCCGTCGGCGGTGGGGTTGAACACCAGGGTGTCGGCCAGATCGAGGCTTTGCATCACCATGGCCAGCTCGTGGTAGCCATCGGCGCGCAGGCCCAGCACCTCGAGATGCAGGTTGATCTTGGCCGGGGCCAACACGGTGAGTTCGGGCATGGATCAGGCGGGGGAAGGGGGTTGGCTCCCCAGGCGCTGATTCAAGCCGGCCGCCAGCTCCACCCACTGGGCCGGGGCAATCTCCTGGGGCCGCTGCTGCAGCTCCACCCCGGCGGCGATGGCCAGGGCCTGCAGCTCCGGCTCCGCCACCAGGCCAGCAAGCGTGTTGCGCAGCATCTTGCGGCGGGAGGCAAAGCAGCGGCGCAGCAACTGCTCCACCGTGCGGGCCAACTCCGGGGCCAGCCGCCTCTCTGGGGGCAGGGGATCGAGCCGCACCACTTCGGACTGGACCTTCGGCGGCGGCTGGAAGCAGCGGGGCGGCACCGGGCAGACCGTGCTGCAGTGGGCCAGCAGCTGCATGCGCACACTGAGGGCCGAGAAGGCGCTGCTGCCTGGTTTTGCGCGGATCCGCTCGCCCACCTCCTGCTGCACAAGCAACACCAGCCGCTGGTAAGCGGGCTGCGCCGGCCGGTCCAGGCGCCCTACCAGGCGTTCCAGCAGGGGGCCAGTGATGTTGTAGGGAATGTTGGCAACCACCTTGCTGGCGGCGGGCAGGGGGACTTCCAGCACATCGCCCTGGAGCAGGCTGAAACGGGGATCGGCACCAAACCGCGCCAGCAGGCCCGCCACCAGGTCCCGGTCCAGCTCCACGGCGGCAACAGAGCCGGCTGCCGAAGCCAGCAGACGCTCCGTGAGGGCACCCCGCCCCGGCCCCACCTCCAGGACCTGGTCTGCGCCTGTGAGCTCGGCGGCGGCCACGATCCGATCCAGCACGCTGGCATCAATCAGCCAGTGCTGGCCAAAGCGCTTGCGGGCGTGGTGGGCCGCGAAGGTCATGGCGGGGGGAGCTGGGTAGGCGATCTGGCTCCCAGATTGCCCCGGCTGGGGTCCGGCCATAGACAGGGAGCAGTGATCCCAAGCGCCATGGCCAGCGATCAGCGCCAGCCCAGAACCAAGAACCACGCCCAAATCCAAGCCCAAGCCCAGAAGCAGGGACTCCAACGGGCCCAGGGCCACTCCCCTCTGGGGGGACGCTGGACCCAGAGGGGCCAGAGCCGCCGGGGCGCTGTGGTGCCTGGTGGGGGGCGAGGGCTGCTGCTGGCGGCGGGTCTGCTGCTGGCCAGCCAGAGTCCGGCCCTGGCTGGCTCGGTGACGTCCGAATCGATCTGGGACCGGGCCAATGCGATTGCGCGGGCCACCAGCCAGATCCCCAGGGGAGCCACCGTCACCGGCAACAGCTGCCAGGAAGTGGACCTGCGCGGAGGCAGCACCCGCTACATCTGCACCGTGACCTACAGCACGGCAGCGCCCGCGACAGCGCCCACACCCGCTGCCGCACCATCGGCAGGCCCCAACGGGTCTAGCCCCAACGCACCCAGCGCACCGGCCCCCTGAGCGGCGGCAGGGGCACCAGGGCACAAACCAGTTCAACGCTGCAGTGTTGCCAATCGGGATGGTCGGCTAGCCAGCAGTGCCAGGCACGACTGACCCGTCGCCGTTTTCGACCATTGAGAGCCGCTGCGCCCCCCTGGTCAGGCCCAACCTGGGCGCGGCCCTTCACCTCCACCAGCAGCAAGCGGCTGTCCTTGGCCACCAGCAGATCCAGCTCACCCCAGCGGCAGGACCAGTTGCGCGCCACCAGGCTCCACCCCCTTGAGCGCAGCAGCCGCAGGGCCCGCTGTTCGGCCCATCCGCCCTGGCGCTGCTGCTTCGTGCGTGCCATCGGAGCCCCCCATGGGCCGAGGGTTCCCCAATTCCCCAACTAGGCCCTGGCAAGCCGAGCTCCTGGCAAGCAGACGGCCCTGGCAAGCCGAGTTCCTGGCAAGCCGAGTACATGGCAAGCAGAGGCCCTGGCAAGCAGACGGCCCCAACCGGCGTGCTGGCGCCGATGCCTAGGCTTGGCCAAGTCCCGGTGCCGCCATGTTTCGCCACCTGCTGCAGCGCCTAAGCCACCCTTGGGGGCGCCGCATCTGGAGTCCGGTTTTGGCGTTGGTGGGGGCCCTGTCGCTGCTGCTCCTGGCCGGAGCGCCGGCGCTGGCCGCCATGGACTACGCCAAACAGTCCCTGATTGGCGCCGATTTTGCCGGAGCCGACCTGCGCGGGGTGACCTTCAACCTCACCAACCTGCGCGAAGCCAATTTCCATGGGGCCGACCTCCGCGGCGCCAGCCTGTTTGGCGCCAAATTGCAGGACGCTGACATGGCCGACACCGACCTGCGCGATGCGACCCTCGATTCGGCCATTTTTGAAGGCACCAACCTCAATAACGCGGTGCTTGTCGATGCCTTCGCCTTCAACACCAAGTTCCGGGGCGTCAGCATCGTGGGCGCCGATTTCAGCAACGTGCCCCTGCGCGCTGATGCCCTGAAAGCCCTGTGCGCCATCGCCAGCGGCACCAACCCGGTCACTGGCGTCGCCACCCGCACCAGCCTGGGTTGCAGCTGAGATGGCCTTTGATCCCCGCAGCCTGGAACGCCTCCAGGAACTGGGCCGCACCCTGCCCAAACCCTTGCCGGCGGCGACCCCGGCCAAGGAGCCGAAGCGGGCTAGCGAGCAGCGCCACCGGGTCGAAACCGAAACCGATCCAGAGGTGTTGTTCCGGGAGCTGATCACGGTCAGCGCCGATGGAACCGTGCCGCCCCATCTGCTCGATCGCCTGCGCCAGGCCGAACTGCAACAGGCTGCCAAGCCCGCCATCGGGGACCCAACGGTGCCCCAGGACCGCCAGGGACAAGGGTCACGAGGCCTCGGTCCTAACCAGGGGGCTCGAAGCGGCCCAGCTCCAAACGCCAGTCGGCCCCGCGCCCAGGCCAACCAGATTCAATCGAAACGGGGCCTGGCCAGGGGCAAGGCCCTGCAGCCCAGTAGCGATGCTGAGCTGGAGCTCTACGCCGACTTCCAGGACCTGCTCCATCTCGATCCCCAGGACGACCCGGCGCCTGGCCCGAAACCCCTACCCCGCCCCGATCCCAGCGACCGACTCAAACCCAGACCTACGGACCGAAGGCGCCAGCCCTGAGGAGGGTCCCCAATGGGTCCTAGAGGCGAGCGCGGTAGGCCGAAGCTGCGCCTCCAGCCCATGGCCTCAAAGGATGGTGGCGATGCCTAAGGCAGCAAAACTCAGGGTTTCAAGGGATCACTTTGGGTAGCCATTGTCTCAGCACCAGCGAAGCTGGAGCGAGCATGAGTTAACGGCCATCTTTATGCAGGTAGCCCAAGGGGGAGGCTGCCCCCCTTCGATCTGGTCGCAGGAAAGAAGGGTTTAAGTTTCAACCGCCAGCTCGGCATTAACTGGCGACTGGATTCTGGCCAGCAGATCTGCCGCCGCCGGCAGAAAGTAACCCTGAAACACCAGCCCATACATCACAACCGCCAAGGCAAAGGCTGGCATCAAGGGGCCCCAGGCCACGGGACTAGCGGCCGCCTGCAAAGCAATGGCAATAGGCACCGCTCCGCGTAGGCCCGCAAAGGAGGAGAACAGCTTCTCGGGGGCGCTGAAGGGAGAGCGATACAGGGTCACAAAGGTCATGGCCAGGCGACCCACCATGGTGATCGCAAACACCATGAGGGCATAACCCTTGACCACCCAAACATTGGCGGGGAAAACGACCAATCCAAGGCAAATCAACACGACAAACTCGCTGGCCCGGTTGAACACAGAAAAGTCGGTGGCAATGACCTCCACATCAACCTTGCTGGAATTGCCCAGCACGCAACCCATCACGTAGGCACACAACAGGGGACTGCCGCCGAGATGGAAGGCCGTGGCCGTGGTCAGCATCAACAGGGCAATACTGACGGCTTCGCCACCGGCCCCATGCTTGGAATAATTGTCGCGGCAGAGAATCCTGGCCCCCAGCAGGGCTCCCGCCCAGCCAACGGCGGCGCCCACGAGAAACTCAAGGCCCACATCGCGCAACAGCAGCATGGGATCTTCCAGCTGACCTTTGGCCAGGGCAAGGGCCAGGCCGGCGAGAATCACCGCCACTGGATCATTAAAGCCGGATTCACATTCAATTAAGTTAAGAAGTCTCCCCGGAATTTTATGGGCGATGGGACGCAACAGGGCAAGAACTGCGGTGGCATCCGTACTGCAAAGCATCGCACCGATGAACAGTGCCAGGGGCAAATCAGCCACGATGCGTTGGCCCGCGATCCCCGACAAGATGGGCTGGAGATGGCTATTGAGAGTGAGGTGGGAGAGGCCATAGATGATCGCAGTCACCGTGCCAGCGGTGATGATGCAGCCCAGGGTAGCCATGCGCAACCCGGACCAAATCACCTTGCGCATAACATCCCAACGGCTGGTCATGCCGCCATAAAACAAGATCACAACCAGCCCGAGACTAGAAATCCCCTGGGCCTGATCAAGCGTGATCAGGGTTTGGCTGTCACCGAGAAAATCGGGAAACAACAGGCCCAGAATTAGGACCAGCAACATGCCAGGCAACTTGAGCTTTTCAGCGATGCCCTCAAGCATCAACGAAAGCAACAACAAGCCACCAAACACAATCATGTAATTATAGGTTTCCTGCTCCATTGATTCAATCATTAAGGCAATTCATTTTTGATTCTAATCGATAGTCCCCACATCTGCCCATGTGCTGCACGGGACCAAACGATTGCCGCTGGAGGCGCTTGCAGACGACCGGCTGGACGTAAGCTCAAGAGCAGTAGCAAGCCAGCGTCATCGGAAGCTAGGCCCTTTCCTCTGAGCGGTGGTGAAGCTGCTGCAAGCTCCACCGAGGCCGCTGTTCCTGCCCATTCGAAAGCCAACAGACAAACAACAGCGCTAGCCCCAAGCCCACAAGCCCCCTAGCGAGGGCCCCTGAAGCCCAAGCGGGCAGGGCTGGCGGAAACGGCCTTGGGTAGCCCCCCTAGCCAGCCAGGGCATGAAAGGTCGAGTGGGGATCTGCCCTATCCAGTCCAGCACGGTCTCACCCGCCGGCTATTAAACGCTGGCAATGCCCTCAGGGGCTGCCAAACCATTGACGAGCCCAAGCCTCCATCTGGTTGATCTCACTGCCCTAGACCCGCACCATCACCTGCTCGCGGTCAAGGAGTTGGGGATGGCGGGCGTGGACCTAGGCCTGGACCCCAGCAATGGCCAAACCCAGCCCCGAAGGGTCAACGCCAACAAAAAAGGGGCTGGGCCCTTCCAAGGACCGAAGGCCCGCTGCCGCAAAGCTGCCATGGCACCCGCTCCAGAAAGGTTCATCGGCTCCAAGCTTGTCATCGGCCCCAGGAGCAGGACGTTGCGAACTGAGGTCAATCGGAGGCAACTCCGCAAAAGCGCCGATGGGCCACGAACCAGGCCTGGGGCCAGGGCATTGGCGTTGGGCGCTTCAGCTCAGGCCAACCAACTGCATCGAGGTCGCCCACATCGCTTCCGCCGTTGCGGGATTACTGGCCTTGTCGGAGAGCTCCTGACCAAATTGTTTGCCATCCTTCTTCTGGCGATTACCCCAACTCCAGTGCACTCCCGAAACGGCGAAGGCCGGATCGGCGACCACCTGGGCCAGGCGCTCACCGGCTAGGGCCTGACTGACATAGCCGCCGGTGACATTTTTTTGGAACCAGGGGAAAATCGTCTGGAATGCCCGCGGGGTGTTGCGGAATAGGGGTGTATCGGCCACGCAACCGGGATAGAGGGAACTGAACACAATGCCGGTGGAATCGTGCAGACGCCGGTGCAGCTCCTGGGTGGTGATCATGTTGCAGAGCTTGCTGTCCTTGTAGGCCTTACCAGGTTTGAAGCTTTTGCCACTGGCCATGGCGATCGGCGCCTTAAAGCCCGCTTTGAAACCGGAGAGGTCGCCCAGATCGGCTGGTGCAGGGATCGGAATCTTGCCGCCCAACTCCTTGGAGTTGGCCGTCACGGTGCCCATGATCACCACTCGGCGCGAGGGATGGGTGGAGCGCTTGAGATCCTCCAGCAGCATCTGGATCAAGAGAAAATGGCCCAGATGGTTGGTGGCCATAGAAATCTCATAGCCCTGGGGCGACCACTCGGGTTGCTTCAACCGGGGCTTATAGACCGCAGCATTGATCACTAGGGCATCGAGGGGCAGGCCCAGGGAGGCCACCAAGGTTTCCACCCCCACGCGCACGCTTTCGAGATCGCCCAGATCCATGCGCAGGTGGTGCACCCGGGCCGAATCAATGCCCAGGGAGTTGGCGGCAGCAGCGGCCCGAATCGGGTCCCGATTCGCCGTCACCACGGTCCAGCCGCGATCAACTAGGGACTTCAGGGCGTTGAGACCCACGCCTGAAGTAGTGCCCGTAATCAGGACGGTGCCTGAGCTACCGCTGGCTTGATCCGCTAGAGGCATGGGGGACGGTTCGCTGGCGGACGATTGCTTGGCGGACACCATGGAGGCTGGAGCTGAACGGCAACCAACCTAGGGATGGGGTAAGGCTTTGCTGGCTTTAACAGCGGGGGACTCAACAGTTGGCAATCCACTGGAGCGTTCCCACACAATTCTCAGCCGATCGGGGGCAATCCATTGATCCTGCTCCCGGATCAGGCGCTGCTCGCCGCCGGTGGCAAACAGACGATCAAAATGGTCTTCGGCCTTATTGAGCTTGGCCTGCTCAATCGCCAAGATGGCCGTAATTTCACCGTTGCGATCGAGGCGTTCCTGGTAAGCCCCAGCCAGCCGAACCAAACTGACCGCCGCCACCAAGGACAAACCCACCTTGATGCTTAGGCCGATAGCGCTGCAAATCTTTTCCTGCTGATCGCTGGAGGGATGGACCAAAGGCAACACTCCCTTGGCGACCCCGGCCTCCCCATGATCGGAGGCCAGCAGGGGTTGTTGTCCCCCACCAAGGGTGGGAAAGGCAAACAACTTGGCGAAAGAACCGCCGAGTTTTGGGCCATCAAGCTGGGCTTCGCCGCCCTTCAGGCTGCCGTCATGGCGCCCAGGCCGGGAGCGCATGGAGCTGGCGCCCTGGGAACCGGCCTGCGAACGGCTACTGGAAGTGGAACTCCCCTGGGCTGATCGGGCGGGCCGGCGGTTGCTCAAGGCTCAAAAGGGTCAAGTTGTCCTGCTTTTAGCAGGCCGATCGGGCCCTGCCAAGGGGTTCAGGACTCGTGCAGGGTCACCGCCAGGCGCACGGCCAGAACGCCAGCATGGGCAGCAACCACCAGGGCAATCGCCACTTCGGCCAGGGTGAGGGTGTGGGCCATGGTCGGCATCGGGCAAATTTGTCCCATCCATTGTTTGTCCCCGGGAGCGATCCGGCCAGGGCACGGCCCCTGGCTGTCACAGCTCTTGACCCCCAGGGACCCGGCGGGCAACGCTGGCCCCACGCCCGTGGCCTGAATCGCTTGTTTTCAGAGCCAGTATCCCCAGAGCCTGTGCCCCCAGCCCAAGTGCCATCAGGCCCAGTCCCCCCAGGCCCCCAGGCCCCGATCCCCGCCGAGCCGGTAGATAGGAGCGCCGAGCAGGTCGTTGTGAGCGCGGAACAAGTCCGCCAGCTCGACCTTGCAGCCTTGAAGCCCTGGGTGGAGCTGGCCCCAGCCGAGCTGCTGGCCCGCAGTGGCCGGCTGAGCCTCCGCTTTGACTGGCCCCAGGACCCCGAGGATCCCCGCGAACTGTCGGAAATTGCCGAACTGCGGCTCTGGAGCCTGCGGGCCGACGCCCTCTACCCCTGGTTGACCCTGCTGCTGGAACGCAGCAACGGCCAACTCTGCCGCCATGTGGCCATGCAGCTGCCCCACAGCTTCAGCCGCAACGAGGGGATCCGCTTTGCCCCCGCCAGCCTGGAGCTGTGGATCACCCATCGCCTGTTCCTGCTGGAGGCCTGGGGTCGCCAGCAGGGGCTGGGCTGCCGCGGCCAACTCACCGCCATGGCCACCGTGCTTGGCTACGAGCTCGATCCCCAGTTCTTGGCGACCTTGGACTAGGGCCTTGGCCGATTCAGGGATCTGAGGCAGTCCTGCCGGGCGCGGTTGCCGGCCTTAGGCGCCGATGCCAACCGGATGGACCAGCACCAGGCCAATCGCCCGCCGGCCGGCATCGATCGCCAGCAGCAGGCAGAAGAGCCGCACCAGCCACACCAGCCGGGCCTCGCTCACCCGTTGCAGGCGCTGGGCCGACCAGCCGGCCCCGAGGCCGGCACTGATCCCCAGCACAAGGGCCATGACCAGGTTGCCGCGGCCATCGGCCAAGAAGGTGGGCGCGGACACCGCCGCCGAGGCAAACACGGCCAGGGTGCTGAGCCGGATCGCTGTGTAAACCCGAACCGCCAGGCCCCGCACCATCAGGGGCACCATCACCAGGCCCCCACCAACCCCGAGCATGCCACTGGCGCAACCTGCCACCAGGCCCACCAGGGCAAGGGGTCCCAGGGGCAGGGGGGCAGCCGTAGCGTCCTGGCCGGGCAGGGGGTTGCGCGGCTCGATCACCAGGCTCAACACCAGGTACATCAGGGACTGCAAGCCCAGGAGCAACCATCCCTCCAGACCACTGCCCAAGTGGCTGAACAACAGGCCGCCGGCCAAGGCGCCCGCACCAATCGCCGCCGCCCCGCCCAGGGGCAGGCTGCCATTGCGCAGGTGGGTCCAGCTGCCGGCAAAGGTGGTGGGCAGGATCGCCAGGGTGCTGGTGGCCAGGGCCTGGTGCGGAGGCAGGCCGAGTCCGAGCAGCAGCGGCGAAAACACCAAGCCGCCACCGATGCCCAGCAGCCCAGCCAACAGCCCGGCGATGATGCCCATGGGGATGAGCGGGAGCAGCTCCCAGGGCATCGCCTGCATTCCCGGCAGCTCACAAGAGCCCCAGCATCCCCCATGCCCCAACCCTGCCTCCTGCCCTGCCTGGGCCCCTGGGTAAGGCCCAGTCGTTGGCTCGAGGCCTGCCTTCACCGCAAGGCCTGCTTCCGCCTCAAGGCCTGCCGCTGCCTGAGGCCGTGAGCGGACCCTGGCGCTGGATTCCACCCCTGGCCGGCAGCGGGCCCTTCCAGATGGCCCTCGACGAACTGCTGCTCGACCAGGCCGTGGCCGCGAGCACCCCCCAGGCCTGCCTAAGGCTCTACAGCTGGTCCGGGCCCTGGCTATCGCTGGGCTATCACCAACGCCATCTACCCAGCGCCTGGCTGACCCTGGCCCAGCAGCGGCTGGTGAAGCTGGTGCGGCGCCCCAGCGGCGGCCGGGCCGTGCTCCATGGCGGCAGCCTCACCTACGCCCTGATCCAGCCCCATGCCGCCGGGGATCGGCGCCAGGCCTACCGCCACCATTGCCGCTGGTTGCAGCGGGCCTTCGCCGAGCTCGGCCAGCCCTTGAGCTTCGGCACTGAACGGGTGGTGGGGGAGAGCGGGAGCTGCTTTGCCAGGTCCAGCGCCGCCGATCTGGTCCATGGCAACGGCGCCAAACGGATCGGCAGCGCCCAACTTTGGCGCCGCGGGGTGCTGTTGCAGCACGGCAGCCTGCTGATCGATCCCCCCAGGGAGCTTTGGTGGCAGCTGTTTGGTGGGCCACCGCCAGACCTGCCGGCCCTTCCCGAGGGGGGCCAGGCTTTGATGGCACGACTGCGCCGGGCGGCGGAAGCCGATCTCTGCTGCGGGCCCCTGCAGGACCGGCAGCTCGATCACCAGGAAAGGGCTGACCTGCAACGGCGGATCGCCAGCCAGCCAACGGTTGAACTTGAGCCAACCCATGGACCCAGCCGCGCGTAACCAGCGCAAGCCGATCAGGGCCGACTGCACCGCAAAGGCTCAGACGATCGCTGAAACCAAGGCCGCCCCCAAATCAACAGCCCTTAGGGCTTGAGCTCTGGCTGAAAATGACGCCAATGGGAGGCAGGCCATTGAGAACGGCCATGGGCTTGAAACAGGGCTAAGCGTTGCCCATGGACCTGCGAGCCGAATCGGCCTGGTTGGAACTGGCCACCATCGCCTCGGCTACGGCCGCCAGGGGCAAGCCGATGGGATAGGTGCCCTGGCGGCGGGCGGCCTCCAGGAGGGGCGCTGGCAAGCGCACCCCCAATTTGGCGAGCACGGCCTCTGCCAGTTCTGGCCGCTCGAGCGTGCCGCAAGGCAAACCAGCGGCACTGAGCACCAACAAGCGGGGCGGGCTGGCCGCCTCAAGTTGCAACACGGCCTGCCAGAGGGGAGCGTCGTCGTGGATTGAGGGAAGGTCGGACAGGGGCCGGAGATGGTCACCGATGCGCTCGTCATCCCAGCGCTGAACCGGCAGGCTCTGCAGGGGGGCGTCATCGATCAGGCCGCGCCAACGGCCGCCCTCACAGACCAGCAACCAGTCGGCCAACCCTTCAGGATCGGCGAGCCTGAGGCGACTCAGTTGGCGCAGGCTGGTGCCTGGCTCGAGCACCCGGTAGCGACGCCGGGCCCCATCGCGCACCTTGAGATCCCGCAAAACCGCCTGCAGGGCCTGGGATTGGGTCTGGTTACGGGCGGCGCCGAAGCCGAACCAACCCAGCATGATCAACCAGAGGCCACCGATGCTGCCGCTGCGCAGGAGCACCACGGTGCCCATGCCGATGGCCAGCAGGGAGAGCATCAGGCCTGAGGCCGTGGCCACCTGAACGCCGCGGCGCTGGCTGCCGGTCCACTGCCAGACCAAGGCCTTGAGGATCAGGCCCCCATCCAATGGCAGACCAGGCAAGAGGTTGAACAGGCCCAACACGAGATTGAGCTCTCCCAGCTGGCTGACCAGGACACCCAAGGGGGGCCAGAGGTGGGTGGCGCCATGGCTGGCGCCGATCAAGCCTGCCGCCAAAAGCAAACTCACCAGGGGGCCGGCGGCCGCCACGATCAGGGCTCCCCGGGCAGTCGTCGATTCCCGCTCGATGCTGGCCACCCCCCCTAAGAGGAACAGGGTGATGCTGCGCACCTTGACGCCCTGGGCAATCGCGGCAAAGGAATGGCCCAGCTCATGCAGCAGGACCGAGAGGAACAACAACAGGGCCGTGGCCAAGGCAAGCAGCCAGCTGAGGGGCTCCGATGCCGGAGATCCCGGCCCCAGCAACTCCTGCTGGCCGTACTGCTTCTGGAACCCCCAGGTGGCCAGGGCCAGGATCACAAACCAGCTGGGATGGATGCGCAGGGGAATGCCCCGGATCCGTAAGAGCTGAAAGCCTTCACCCACGCCGACTACCCCATTGCCTGGATCCTAGAAAGGCTTGCCTTCGCAACAGCCAGCCCGTCCTGGTGGAGCCACACCTGTGCCCGAAGCCCCTCCGGCCCCTGACCAGCCGGCCTGCCCCACGCCAAACCAGGCCCAGGAGCTGCCCCATTCGCCCCAGGCGCGGCGGCCCTGGCTGAAGGTCTGCGGCCTGCGCCAGAACGACCAGGCGGCCGCGGTGGCCGCCATGGGGGTCCAGGCCCTCGGCGTGATCGGCGTAGCCAGTTCGCCGCGCTGGCTGGCCCCAGGCCAACGGCCGGCCCTGTTTGCCGCCATGGCCGCCGCCAATCCCGCCTGCCTGGGGGTGCTGGTGGTAGCCAACCCCCTAGACGGCGAGCTCGACGGACTGGGGGCGGGCCGGGGCCATCAGCTGCTGCAACTTCACGGCCAGGAAACGCCAAAGCGTTGCGCCGAACTCAAAGCCCGCCTGGGATTACCCCTCTGGAAGGCCCTGCGCATTCGCTCGGGCGCCGATCTGGAGCTGGCCCTTGCCTATGAAGGGGTGGTCGATGGCCTGCTGCTCGATGCCTGGGTGGCAGACCAGCTGGGTGGAACGGGCCAGGCGATCCCGATCGAGCTGCTCGCCGGTTTTCGGCCCGGCCTGCCCTGGTGGCTGGCCGGCGGCATCGCCGCGGAACGGGTGGCGCCGATTTGGGAGCAGATCCGCCCTGACGGGCTCGATGCCTCCAGTGCCCTTGAGCGGGCTCCCGGCGACAAGATCCTCAGTCGCGTCGCCGACCTGGTGGCAGCAGTGGAAGCCTGCCGCCAGGGCTAGCCGGGCCCAGGGAGTGAGCGAAAGGGCTCAGGACACCAACTCAGGACACCAACGGATCAAGGGAAAGGGTTGAGGGAACAGAGTCCTGGAAACGATTCAGAGCTGGCAACGCCTCTGCCAGCTGCCAAGATTCCGGCAGCTGCAATGCCCTGCCCATGGCCCCTTTGCGTTCTTCTGCCCTCTGGGCGGTCCTGCTGGGAGCGGGCCTGCTGGGGCCCACCACGGCTGGCTGGAGCCAGGACCTGGTCGGCTGCCAGCTGGTGGGGGCCAGCCTCCAATGCGTGCCGGGGGTGACCGCCGATCCCCAGCAACAGATCAAGATCATGCGCCAGGAAATCTCCAACGACATCCTGTTGGAGGGGGCGGTGCAACAGCAGATCAACGGCCTGCAGCAGCTGGTGCTCAATGGCAAGGCGGAAGCGGGCCAACTACTGGTGGCTACGGCCCAGCTTGATGCCGCCATGGCCGTGCCCCAGGCCAACTACCACTGGTATCGCCTCGCGCCAGGCCAACGTAGTTGGGTGCTGATTGAAAGCGCCCAGGGCACAACTTATGTGCCCGCCGCCATTGATATCGGCCAGCAGGTGATGGTGGTGGCCGTGGTCAATCAGAACGGCAAAGTGAAGCGGGTGTCATCGGCTCCGATCGGTCCGATTCGTGCCGCTGCCCAGTAGAGAGCCAAAAAAAAGCCTGGAGCCGATGAATGGCTCCAGGCGACCTTTCAGAACCTGAATTGAATGATTCAGGCCAATTCGGCACTTAAGGATGGGACCATCCATTTGCCCCAGTCGCAATCACAATCGAGGCCGGCTTGCCAATAGGCGAAGATCGGTTAATCCCGAACCTCAGTAGAGCATCGACTCCTGTTGCTTAACCAGCTCAAAGAACTCCTGTTTGAGGCTCGGATCATGGCGGAAATCACCCCTCACCACCGAATTCACCATGCTGGTCTGGGGTTCCTTGACGCCGCGCCATTTCATGCAGTAGTGCTGGGCCTTGACCAGAATCGCCAGCCCTTCCGGTTCACAGAGACGCTCAATCTCGTCGGCCAGGATCATCACCGCCTCTTCCTGGATGTGGGGGCGGGAGAAGACCCAGTCGGCAACCCGTGAAAACTTCGACAAACCGATGACCCGATCACCAGGCTTGATGCCGATCCAGCAGTTGCCAAGAATCGGCACGAGGTGGTGGGAGCAGGCAGAACGGACCGTAATCGGTCCGACCGTGTAGATCTCGTCCAGCTTTTTGACGTTGGGGAAGCTGGCAATCTTGGGTTGCTGATGATACCGCCCCTTGAAGACCTCATGGAGGTACATGCGGGCGACGCGCTCAGCGGTCTCCTGGGTGTTGTGATCGTTATCGATATCAATCACCAAGCTGCGCAGCAGCTCACGCACCTTGCCAGCCACCTCAACTTCCAACTGGTCTAGCTCACCTTCTTGGAGGTGGTCGGAGATGTTGTCATTGGCCAGATAGGCCACCCCAGCAGCATCGAGGCGCTGGCGAATGCGCAGGCTGATGGGCAGGGGCACCATCTCAGGCGAGCTGGTGGCGCGTGCCGTGATGCTGGTGGGCAGGGTGGACGTCATGGATGGGACTTCAGAGGGCGCCGGCTGTCGGCATAAGGGTGAGATCCTCCACAACTTGGGAGGGGGGCTGATTGGCCAGGTAAAGGAGGGCTTCAGCGGCAGTGTCTACGCAAAGCATGGCACGCCGATCGAAGGAACTGTGAACGGTCTCGCTGTCCCAAAGGGGCGTATTCACCGCACCCAGGGTGAGGGTGCTGACCCTGATCCCGTGGGCGCGTTCCTCTTCCGCCAGGCAGCGACTGAAGGACGCCAGGGCGGCCTTGCTGGCGCAGTAGGCGCCCCAGTCCGGGAAGGCCTGGCGGGCCGCATGGCTACTGACATTGATGATCAAGCCGCCGGACCGTTGGCGCAGGCCAGGTAGAACGGCCTGGCAGACCTGAAAGACACTGGTGAGGTTCAGTTGAACCAGCCATTGCCATTCGGCCAGGGGCATCTCTGCGAGGGAAGCCGTGGCGGCAACCCCAGCATTGTTGATCACCACGCTGGGCAGCAAGCCCCGATCGAGCAGCTCGGCCATGGCCGGGGCAATCGAGTCTGCAGCGCTGAAATCAATCCCGGCCGTTTCTACCCTCACTCCATAAGGAGTCAGATCAGCGGCCAAGGCGCCCAAGGCCTCGGTGTTGCGCGCCACCAGCAGCAGGTCGAAACCGGCCTGGGCGAACCGGCGGGCGCTGGCAGCGCCAATGCCTTTGGACGCTCCGGTGATCAGGGCAACGGGCAAGGGCGATTCAGGCGCCGCAGGGACGGTCGCCAGGGATTGGAAGACAACCTTAAGAGCCCTGGCCAGCAACTGGGGATTTGGGGCCTAAGCCAGGCCAACGACTGGCTGGCACGGCCAGGGGCCTGAGGCGCCTTGATCAGGATCAGGCCCATCCATCAAGAGCTTGTTGCCAAGTTCTTGGCAACAAGCTCTTGGGACTAAAGCCAGGGCTGGAGTCTTGGGGGCGGGAGCCTGGGCTGGGGAGGCCTGGGGCTCACTGAGCTCGGTTTCAAGTGCCACGCGATGGGGCCCCGGTCGCAAAGCCCAACCACCCTTATCCCGCCCGATCCTCCCGTTAGCCGGCCAGCGCAGCGCCCGTGAGCACGCCCCCATCAAGGAACTGGCCCATGCGCCGGAACTTGGCATAGCGCTGGTCGACCAGCTCCGCCTCAGTGCGCTGCTGCAGGTCGGCCAACTGCTCCAGCAGGGCGGCGCGCAGGGTCTGGGCCGCCTGCAGCGGCGCCCAGTGGTTGCCCCCGGAGGGTTCGCTCAGGACCGCATCAATCAGGCCAAGGCGCAGCAGATCGGCGGCGGTGATTTTGAGGGCTTCGGCGGCCACCGGCGCCTTGCTGGCATCGCGCCAGAGGATCGAGGCACAGGCTTCCGGGCTGGCCACCGTGTAAACGCTGTGCTCAAACATCAGCAGGCGATCGGCCACGCCGATGCCGAGGGCACCGCCGGAACCGCCTTCGCCGATCACGGTGGCGATGATCGGCACCCGCAGCCGGAACATCTCGCGCAGGTTGACGGCAATCGCCTCGCCCTGGCCTAATTCTTCGGCCAGCACCCCCGCATAGGCGCCAGGAGTATCGATGAAACTGATGATCGGCAGACGGAAGCGGTCGGCATGCTCCATCAGGCGCATCGCCTTGCGGTAGCCGCCAGGTGAAGCCATGCCGAAGTTGCGGGCGACGTTCTCCTTGGTGTCGCGGCCCTTCTGCTGACCAAGCATGACCACGGCCTGGTCGCCGATGCGGCCGATGCCGCCGACTAGGGCCTGGTCATCGGAGCCGCGGCGATCGCCATGGAGCTCATACCACTCATCGGTGAGCACCTGGATGTAGTCCAGGGTGCTGGGACGCTGGGGGTGGCGGGCCACCTGGATTTTTTGGGCCGGGCTGAGGTTGCTGAAAATTTCGACCCGCCGCCGGGCCGCCAGGGTTTCCAGCTGGTGCAGCTGCTGGCTCACGTCCACCTCGGAGTCCTTGGCGAGCTGGCGGATCTGCTCGATCTGCTCCTCCAGTTCCACCAGGGGTTTTTCGAACTCCAGCAGTGGACGGCGGGCCATAAACGGGACGGCAGGGGGAGGGGAAACCAGGGGGAGGGGAAACACCAGGCGGTGCTGGGTCGGGGAGCGGGTCCCTAGACGGCGCTGAGCACCGTCCCAGGGATGGGGGGGGGCGCCAGCTCCAGGCCCAGGGCCCGGAAGCCATGGCGCAGGGAGGCCTCCCCGACCCAATCCATCGACTCCAGGCTGATGTTGTTGCGGCCCCAGCTGAAGTTGGTGTGGCGGGCTTCGAAATCGAGAATCATCGCCTCGGCAAAGCAGGCAAACATCTGGCGCTGGGGTTTGGCCATATCAGCCACCTCCATCATCTGCCAGCCGATGTCCTGCCAGAACTCCACAATGCCGCCCTTAATCACATGCACGTCATCACTGACGACTTTGTTGTCGAGGTTTTTGGGGTAGCCGCCATCGACCATCAAGCAGGGCTTGGGCAGTCTGCTGGCGTCAATACTCAAGCCTTGGGGGAGGCTCGCCACCCAAACGACCACATTGGCCTCGGCCAGGGCGTCCTCGAGGGCCAGGATTCGGCCGCTGCCCAGGGAGGCCTGCAGGTCGATCAGGGGCTGGGGGCGCCGGGCCACCAGCAGCAGTTCGCCCACGCCAGAGCGCTGCAGCCAGCGACAGCAGGCACTGCCAATGTCGCCGCTAGCGCCGACCACGGCCACCTTGGCGCTAGCCAGGTCGATGCCCAGCTTGGGGGCGTTCTCGACCACCTGACGGCAGATCACCCAGGCGGTATGGGTGTTGCCGGTCGTAAACCGTTGCCAGTCAAGGGCGGTGGCGCTAACGCGCTCCTCTTTGAGCAGGTTGAAATCCTCAAAAATGATCGAGGTAAAGCCCCCCAGGGCGGTGATGTCGATGCCGCTTTTCTGGGCCAACTCCATGGCCTTGATCACCTTGCGCTTGGCCGTTTTGAACCGGCGCAACATCTCCGGCACAAACACCGAATCGATGTAGGCCCCCTCAATCGTTTGGCCCGTTGGGCTGGTGACCGACACCCGCTCCACCAGCTGGGGGGGAGCACTGCACCACATGTCCAGGTCGCCGTCGGCGTACTCCTCGAAGCCCAGGCTGCGAGCCTTGCTGCGGGCCTCTTCGAAGCTGGTGGAATGACCGATCAGACCGAACATGAAGCCGTCAAGGAAGGGGCGTAATGGCTGCGGATCCGGGACAATCCCGGCAGGCCCGGCCATCTTGCCACTGGTACCGGCCCGGGGAGCCCCGGCTGGGGAGCTGGCGGCTGGGGCCTCAGCCCAGCAGGGCGGCGGCCGCCATCTTGGCAATGTCCCGATTGGTGAAGCCCACCTCGACTAGGGCTTCCTGATAAGAGGAGAGGAAATCGGCCATCAGATCTTCTTGGTCCATCTGCAGCACGGCGGCATCGGCGGCCACCTGCTCAAGCATCTTGCGCACCAGCGGCAGGTTCTGGCGGTTGGCCTGCTCCAGCTCTTCGCGGGCGGTATCCAGGTTGGCCTTGAGCCATTCCTGGCCGTAGTTGAGGTGGGTGTATTCGTCCTTGACGACCCCTTCTGTGATCTTGCGGTCAAAGGGGTCTGCAACAGGGATATAGATGTGATAGGCCGAGATCGCGAAGGCCTCGATCAAAATGGCCTGGATCAGCAAGCAGGTGACGACCTTGCCTTCGGCCAGGGCCGTCTGGAAGTTTTGGTGCAGTGGGGAGAAAAACTCCTTGGCGAAGGGCATGTCGGCGGTCACGCCGAGGTTGCTGGCACAGGCAGTGAAACCACGCATGTGCTTGAGCTCCATCCGGGCTAGACGGGTGAGCTCTTCAGCCTGCTCGGGGATCAGGGTGCCGATTGAGATGTAGTTGTCGTGGGCTTCCTGCTCGCCTTCGATCACGATCGCGTTGATGCGGCTGTAGGCGTCTTTGTAGGTGTCGCTGCTGAAATCGGGCAAGCCCAAGGCTTGGGAGTCAACCGCTTGGGCGCCGCTGGGGGAGGCCACTGCGGAGTCAAGGGTTGCCATGGCTACCGGTGTCAGGAAGGGAGTGGCGTTGACTGTAACCATCCCAAGCGGAAACGGTCTGGCCTGGGGCCGGATCCCCTTGCCGCTCGGCAGCCGGGCGTCACGGGAGGGACCAGGGGCCAGGCCTGAAACCCCCCAGGCCAGGGGATGGGACGCGACTAGCCAGCCGTGGGCGGCCAGTCGCTCAGCAGCAGGTTGGTGAGGAGCTCGCCCCATCCCGCCACCAGGCGGCCGTAGAGGGCCTCTCCCAAGGAACCATCAGCGCCGCTGGCGTCGCCGATCACCCCCGATTGGGACAGGTCTGCGGTGCGCCAGGCCAGGGGCACGGCCCCCTCCAGGCTCCAGCCCTGGGGAGGTGCCTGATCGGCGATGCCATCGCGGGGGCGATCCGGTCCCACCAACTCCGGCGCCAGATGCAACATCAAGCTGGTTTCGGCCAGGCCGGCATGCAGGCCCTCTCGCCGCTCCGGCTGGGGCAGCAGGGCCGAGAGGCCGGGCGGGCCGCTCCAGAGGAAACAGGGCAGCACCGCCAGGGAAGGGTGGCGCGAGCGCAGCTCCCGGGCCGCCACCTGCAGCAGGGCGATCTGACCACCGTGGGCGTTGAACAGCACCAGGCGTTGGAAGCCGGCTTCAGCCAGCTGGCTGCCCACGGCCACCACCAGGGAAATCAGCAGCTCCGAGGGCAGGCTGAGGGTGCCGGCAAAGCCCTGGTGTTCGGGCGAAAAGCCAAAGCACTGGCAGGGCAGGCGCCAGATCGGCAACTCGGGCTCCAGGCCCGCCAAAACGGCATCGGCCACCCGCTCGGCGAAGAGGACGTCCGTGGCCAGGGGCAACTGGGGCCCGTGTTGCTCGATGGCCCCCAGGGGCCAGAGCACCGTGCTGCCCGGCTGGGCGGCCGCCGCGGCCACGGCAGGCCAGGCCAGGCGCTCAAGACACCGTTGCACCGGCATGGGGCAGCTTGATCAGGCGTCCCTACAGTGTGAAGCTAAGCGCACATTCCTGGTCATGGCCGGATCCGGCAACCCCCAGCCCCCCCAGCCACCGGCCAAGCCCGCCCCGTCGCTGGCCGCCAGGCCCCTAAGCCCCAGCCGCACCCCGGCCCCGGCGCCGGTGCGCAAACCGCCCCAGGTCTTGCACATCAGCAAAAAGGACGAACAGGTCCGCCTCGAACAGGAGGCCAGTGAGGCCAGGCAGGCGGCCGAAGCCGCCCTGCAGCGGGCCGCAGAGCTTGAGGATGCGGCCCGCGCCGGCCGCGGTGAAGCGCCCCTGCCTCCCCAGCGCCCAGGTTCAGCCCAGCGCCCAGGTTCAGCAGCAGCCAGTCCCGAGCGTCCCGGTGCCGGCCTCAGCGACGCCGAACGCTTCGACATGGGCAGCATGGAAGGCCTGACCATGGCCGACTTGCTGGGCCCCGATTCCAGCCGCCAGCGCCGCTCCGGGGGCGGCAGCAGCGGTTCGGCCCGCATGGTGGGCAACTCTGGCGCGAGCGCCGAGCGGGGCCAGGAGCGGCCGACGACGCCAGCGCGCACCGTGGACGATTTCGATTTCGATGAGGAGGCCTTCCTCGCCGCCCTCGACGAAAACGAGCCGATCGGCACCACCGGCGAGGTGGTGAGTGGCGTCGTTCTCAGCGTCGAAAGTGACGGGGTGTATGTGGATGTGGGCGGCAAGGCCCCCGGCTTCATGCCCAAGGCCGAAGCGGGCCTAGGCGTGATCACCAACCTCAAGGAGCGTTTTCCCAAGGGCACGGCGGTGCAGGTGCTGGTCACCCGCGAGCAGAACGCCGATGGCATGGTGACGATCAGCGCCCGGGCCCTGGCCCTGCGCCAGAGCTGGGAGAAGGTGCGCCAGCTCGAGAAGGAGGGCAAGGTGGTGCAGGTCAAGGTGAGCGGCTTCAACCGCGGTGGTGTCACCGCCGACCTCGAGGGCCTGCGCGGCTTCATTCCCCGCTCCCAACTCCAGGACGGCGAAAACCATGAGGCCCTAGTGGGCAAGACCCTGGGCGTGGCCTTCCTGGAGGTCAACCCGGAAACCCGCAAGCTGGTGCTCTCCGAAAAGAAAGCAGCCACTGCTGCCCTGTTCACCAACCTGGAGGTGGGCCAACTGGTCGAAGGTCAGGTGGTGTCGGTCAAGCCCTACGGCCTCTTTGTCGATCTTGGTGGTGTCAGCGGCCTACTGCACCATTCGGCGATCACCGGCGGCACCATGCGGGACCTTCGCGAAATCTTTGACCAAGGCGACCGGCTCAAGGCCCTGATCACAGAACTCGATCCCGGCCGGGGTCGCATTGCCCTCAACACGGCCCTGCTGGAAGGCCAGCCCGGCGAATTGCTGATCGCCAAGGACACGGTGATGGCCGAAGCCGCCGACCGGGCCAACCGGGCCCGCAACATGATCCACAGCCAGGAGCAGACCGCAGGATGAGCCTGGTTGCCGCAGCCCCGATCCAAGCGGACTGGGAGTTGGACTATTACTCCCGCCCCGTGGTCGAACCCGATGGCAAGAAGCGTTGGGAACTGCTGATTTGCTCCAGTCAGGGGCTGGAGCCAAGCCAGGCCCGGTTCCGCTGGGTGCTGCGTTGCCCGGCGGCCAGCGTCAATTCCGTGTGGCTGCGCGACGCCCTCGGCGAGGCCTTGGCGGCCGCCGCGGAGCAGGGCTTTGCCCCACCCCGGCGGATCCGTTGCTGGCGAACCTCGATGCGCACGATGGTGCAACGGGCGGCCGAATCCCTAGCCCTAGAGGTGGTGGCCAGTCGCCGCTGCTACGGCCTAATCGAATGGCTCCTAGAGCGCCAGCGGGATGTGTACCCGGCCGAAGAGGGCTACATGGCCGGCCCCCTGGCGCCGCCGCCATCGCCGATCCAACCCCTGGCCATTCCCCTGCCCGAGGCGGCCCGGGGCGAACGCTGGAGCTGGGCCTCCCTGCCCCTGGCGTCCCTGCGCGAAGCAGACCAGTGGCCGATTGATTTCCCCGCCCTAGTGCCCCTACCGGCCGAGCTTGATGACGACTTGATGGTCACCGGCCTGCGCCTGTTCAGCAGCAACCGCTCCCTGGCGATTGCTGGCTGGCTCGCCGGACTCGAGCCGGTGCGACTGAGCGTGGCCGGCAAACAGCTGGTGCTGGAGGCGGGCCTCGAGGACCGTTGGCTACTCGGAAATCTGGAACCGGAGGAAGCCGCCGCCGCTGCCGAGGCCTTGGCGCAGGCCCGCCTGACTGGAGGCGGCGTGCAGTTTCTGGCGGTGCAGGCCGGCGAAGAGCAGCCTGGCTTCACAGGCTTCTGGCTCCTGCGGGACCTGCCGGACGCCTGACCCCCGGCCCCATAGCCCGTCGCCCGAATTCCTTCCATGGCCGAAGCCGTTGATGCGCCCTTCGACCGGCCCGACGCGGGTTTCAACCGCCTAGCGGGATGGACCTGGGTTGGCTGCTACGGCGGCTATTACCTGCAATCCGACCTACTGGCGAACTTTGAGCATGGCTTTTTCACGCGCCAATGGCAGGGCAGGGGCCCCCACGAATTAGCCGGCTATGTCAGTGCTGGCATCAGTGTCCATCGCCTGACCCAGGTCCATGGCGCTGTGGTGCTCCCGGCTTCAGATTGCGGCATTGAGCCGTGGCCTGAAGCCGACGGAATGGTGAGCGATGCTGGCGGCCAGAGCCTCTGGGTTTGTGGGGCCGATTGCACCCCGGTGTTGTTGGCTGATCGCCGCAGCGGCCGCGTCGCGGCCTGCCACGGGGGCTGGCGCGGCGTGGCTGGCAAAATCCTGCCAAGGGCGATCGCCCAACTCGAAGCGGCTGGCAGCCACAGGGATGACCTGGTCGTCGCCCTGGGTCCTGCCATCGCAGGGAATCGCTACCAGGTAGAGCACAGCGTCACAGCCCAAATAGCCCGTAGCCTGGCCAATCCCTTCGCCCAGGGCCCAGGGGCCAAAGCTGGGCAGGAGTCACCCGAGCTGGGGGAACTTTTGCAGGCATTGATTCACTGTGGCGGACTTCTGGCAGATGACAAGCCCGGCCATGATCGACTGGACCTACGCGCAGCCACTTGCCTGCAGCTTGAGTTGTGCGGCCTGGCCCCGGAGCAAATCAGTTCTTGCCCACTCTGCACGGCAAGCGAAGAGTTGCTGTTCCATTCCTGGCGTCGCGACCAGATCCGAGCCGTGCAGTGGAGCGGTATTGTGTCGCAGGCTTGACTGCAACCCGCTAGGGGTTGCGAATCAATTGCCGTAGATGTGCTGGGGGCTTGCAGTTGGCCTCACCCTTATGTAAGAATGCAGTTGCTGCACAAAACAATCCAATGAAACTGCTGTCTGGTCCTGATTTGCTTGCCAAGGTTAAGGAGTTGGGTGATGCCAGCAAATCTGATGTGGTCCGCGCCTGCGGCTATGTGACCACCAAAAAGGATGGCACCGAGCGCCTGAATTTCACAGCCTTCTATGAAGCCCTACTGAACGCTAAGGGTGTCGATTTTGGCACTAACTCCAAAGTGGGCAAGGGCGGCCGCAAGCTCAGCTTCAGCACCAAGGTCCAGTTCAACGGCAATCTGATGGTGGGCAAGGCCTACACGGCCATGCTCGACCTCAAGCCCGGCGACGAGTTTGAGATCAAGCTGGGCCGCAAACAGATTCGCCTGGCTCCCCTGGGTGCTGAAGACGAAGAGTGAGGGCCACGGCTTCGGCCACCCGAATCCCATCAATAGCGGCGGAGAGGATGCCACCGGCATAGCCGGCCCCCTCTCCGGCCGGATACAGCCCACTGGTATTGACACTCTCCAAGTCGCCATTGCGCGGCAGCCGCAAGGGTGAGGACGTTCTCGTTTCCACCCCGGTCAACATGGCATCGGCCATGGCATAGCCCTCGATGGTGCGATTAAAAGCGGGAAGCGCCTCGCGCAGGGCGCTAATCACAAACGGCGGCAGAGCCGTTTCCAGATTGGCCAGCCGCACCCCCGGTTCGTAGGAGGGCGATACGGTGCCTAGGGCCTCGGATTGCCGTCCCTCGAGAAAGTCGGCCAGCCGTTGACCGGGCGCCGCATAGCTTTCACCGCCAAGGGCAAAGGCCTTCGCTTCCCAGTGACGCTGAAAGGCAATCCCCGCTAGCGGGTCGCCTGGACCCTCGCCATAGGGCTCCACATCGGCCGGTTCGATCGAGACGACGATGGCGCTATTGGCGTTGCGCTCGTTGCGGGAATGCTGGCTCATGCCATTGGTCACGACCCGGCCCGCCTCCGAGGTGGCCCCCACCACCAGGCCGCCAGGGCACATGCAGAAGGAATAGACGCAGCGACCGTTGCTGGCATGGTGCACCAGTTTGTATTCGGCCGAGCCCAGGCGCGGATGGCCGGCGCAGGCGCCCCAGCGGGCCTGGTCGATCAGGGCCTGGGGATGCTCGATGCGCAGGCCCACGGAGAAGGGCTTGAGTTCCATCGTCACTGCCTGCTGGTGCAGCATCGTGAAGGTGTCCCGGGCGCTGTGACCTACCGCCAGCACCACCTGGTCAGCCGCGATCAAGCGGCCATCGGCCAGGGTTACCCCAGTGACGCGTTGCTGGGGGGCGTCGGCGCCCACACCAGCCCCAACAATTGCTTCCACCTCCAGGCGCTCCACCCGGCTCTCAAAACGGATCTCACCCCCTAGGGACTCGATCTGGGCCCGCAGGCCCCGCACGACCGTGGCGAGCTTGTAGGTGCCGATATGGGGCCGGTGTAACACCAGAATTTCCGGATTGGCGCCGGCTGCCACCAGCTCCTCCAGCACCTTGCGGCCCCGGGGGCCAGGATCGCGAACCTGGCTGTAGAGCTTGCCGTCGGAGAAGGTGCCCGCACCGCCTTCGCCGAATTGGGCATTCGATTCGGGATTGAAGGCGCTGCGCCCCTTCCAGAAGCCAAAGGTGTCGGCGCTGCGCTGCTTGATCGCCTGGCCCCGCTCCAGCAGCAGGGGCTTAAGGCCCATCTGGGCCAGCAGCAGGGCGGCGAAATAGCCACAGGGCCCGGCGCCAATCACCACCGGGCGGGGCAGGTCCTGGCCGAGGCGCTCCCTGAGTTGGGGCGGCGCCTGCCAAGGCACCACGTAACGGGTATCGGGGCTAGGACCCAGGTGGGAATCGCCGCGAAACCGTTGCAGCAGCTTGGCCTCCAGGGCGGGAGCCAGGTCCAGATCGAGGCTGTAGGTCAGTTGGATCTGGCCCGATTTGCGGGCGTCGATGCTGCGTTTGACCAGCTGGTGGCCCCTAAGGGCATCGGCCGGCAGCCGAAGCCGTTTGCAGACCGCCGCCTCCAGATCCGCCGCGTCGTGATCGAGCGGCAGTTTTAGTTCGGTCAGCCGCAACACGGGCCCGCTCCAGGGAGATCCATTCTCATCAATCCTGGCTGGCTGCCCCACCAAAGGGTCGCGGCCGTGGCGATGTCGAAGCATGGCGCTGGCTGGCAGGGCACCGGCAGCGCTGCCAGACTTTGCCCCTTAGGGGCCGGTGCGCCGTGTCGATCACCCATTGCCCGCTCTGTGTGGCCCTGGCCGTGTTCTGCGTGCTGCGCAGCTCGGCCCACCTGCTGTTGCTCTGGCAACTGTGGGGCGGGCGCCCTGCCGGCAACCTGGTGCTTCGGCCTGCTTAAACGGCTCTCGAAGCGGGGCCTGGGCCTCACCAGGATTTAGGGGCTTGAGGGCTCAGGCCTGAAACTCAAAGCTGGGCGACCAAGTCAGCTTCGATCGCAGCGATGGCCAGCCGGGTGGCGATGGCCACATCGGGATTGAGGCTGATGGAGTCGATGCCCTGTTCCACTAGAAAGCGGGCGAATTCGGGATAGTCACTCGGGGCCTGGCCGCAGATCCCGATCGGACGGCCGCAGCGTTTGGCGGTGTGGATCGCCAGGCGCACCATCTCCATCACCGTGGGATGGCGCTCATCAAAGAGATCGGCCACTAGGGCCGAATCCCGATCCAGGCCCAACGTGAGCTGGGTGAGGTCGTTGGATCCGATCGAGAACCCATCGAAACGCTCGGCAAAGGCCGCAGCACCGATCACATTGCTGGGCAGTTCGCACATCACCAGCACCTCCAAGCCGTTTTCACCCCGCACCAGGCCCTGGCGGGCCATCTCCGCCAGCACCCGATCCCCCTCCTCCGGGGTGCGGCAAAACGGCACCATCGCCTTGGCGTTGGTGAGCCCCATGCCCTCGCGCACCCGTTTGAGCGCCTGGCACTCCAGGCCGAAGGCCTCCCGAAAGCCTGGGGCGGTGTAACGGGAGGCCCCGCGCCAGCCCAGCATCGGGTTCTCCTCCTGGGGTTCAAAGTCGCTGCCGCCGAGCAACCGGGCGTATTCATTGCTCTTGAAATCGGAGAAGCGCAGCACCACCGGCCGGGGATAGAAGGCCGCCGCGATGCGGCCCATGCCCTGGGCCAGGTGGTCCACGTAGTAATCGGCAGGCTGGTGATAGCCCGCCGTGAGCTCGGCGATCGCCAGGCGATCCGCGGCACTTGTGAGTTGACCTGGCGCCAACAGCGCCATCGGATGCACCTTGATCTGGTTGGCGATGATGAATTCCAATCGGGCCAGGCCAACGCCGTCGCAGGGGATCGCCGCCAGGTTGAAGGCCTCGTCGGGATTACCCACGTTGATCAGGATCCGGGTTCGGGTCGCAGGCAGATCGCTGAGCTGCTGCTCCTCCACCCGAAAGGCCAACTCTCCCCGATAAACCCGGCCCTCATCGCCTTCGCAGCAGCTGGCCGTGATTGCTTCACCATCGGCGATCACGGCCGTGCCATCGCCCGTGCCGACGATGGCAGTGATGCCCATTTCCCGGGCAATGATCGCCGCATGACAGGTGCGTCCCCCCTGGTTGGTGATCACACCACTGGCCAATTTCAGGATCGGCTCCCAATCGGGATCGGTGCGATTGGTCACCAGCAGATCGCCCTTCTGGAAGCTGGCGATCGCCGAGGGATCCTGGATGATCCGGGCCCGTCCAGTGCAGACCGAGGCCCCAATGGCCCGGCCCTGGGTAATCACGGGGGCTTGGTGGGGTTCCAGGTGCCAACTGCGCAGCAAGTTGGTGCTGCGCTGGGACTCCACCGTTTCTGGTCGGGCCTGGAGAATGAACAGCTCACCGCTGAGGCCATCCTTGGCCCATTCGATATCCATCGGCGTGGCCTTGCCGGAGCGGGCGCTGTAGTGGGCCTCGATGCGGCAGGCCCAACGCGCTAGCTGCAGGGCCTCCTCGTCGCTGATGGCAAAGCGCGCCCGCTCGGCTGGATCGACCGCCAGGGTGCAGGTATGGCTTAGGCCCAGCTCCATGGCCGGGTCGCTTTGGCTTTGGACGGGTTGGCTTTG
>CAINZT010000064.1 GCA_903855705.1 uncultured Synechococcus sp. | reverse complement strand
GTGTTGACCGACGCCGCCGGGGGGCGTGCCGGCGCCGGCGCCCCAGGGGTTGGAGCAATAGCAGAACACCACCGGCAGGCTGCTGGGGGCTTCCTTCATGGCCGCCTGCAGGGGTGGGGTGCCGATCGCCAGGATCAGGTCCACCCCCTCGCGCAGGAATTGCTTCACCACCAGGCTGGTGTTGGGCAGTTCGCCCGCCGCATCCTTTTGGATGTAGGTGACGGTTTTGCCGGAGTCGTAGCCGGCCTTGGCCAGGGCTGCGACGAACCCTTGGCGCACCGCATTGGGCGGCGCCGCATCGACGAACTGCAGCAGGCCAATGGTTGGGCCGATGCGCTTGCGCCCCCCCAAAGGGCCACAGGCCGCCACTAGCAAGCTGCTGCCCGCTCCGGCCGCTACCAGGCCCAGAAACTCGCGACGGGCAAGGGTCATGGGGCATCAAGGGGCAGGCCGCCCACTCTGTCGGAGCCATAGAGGGCCCGCAATCTCTCGGGGTTGAGGCCTTGGCGGGCCTCGGCGCTCCAGTCGCCGGCGATTCGGCCCGCCGCCAGCATCACCAGCCGGTCGCCGTAGCCCAGGGCCTGGTCCAGGCTGTGGGTCACCATCAGGGCGGTGATGCCCAGCTGGCGCACCAGCCGGTCGGTGAGCTCGATCACGGCCGCAGCGGCCCGGGGGTCAAGGGCGGCGGTGTGTTCATCGAGCAGGAGCAGCCGCGGCTGCCCCAGGGTGGCCATCACCAGGCTGATCGTTTGGCGTTGGCCGCCGGAAAGCTGGCCCACGGGCGTGTCGAGCCGATCGGCCAGGGGCAGGCCCAACTGCTGGAGCAGCTCGCCATAGCGGCGGCGATCGGACCGGCTTGGGTGGAGTCCGGCCAGGCCGCGCCAGCTGATTGGCGAGTGGCGGCGCCCTTCGGCCAGGCGCAGGTTTTCGGCGATGGTCAGGCCAGGGGCGGTGCCCTCCAGGGGGTTTTGCATCACCCGGCCGATCCGGCGGGCGCGGCGGTGGTCGGCCAGGCCCTGGAGGGGCAGGCCATCGAGCTGGATGGCGCCGGCTTGGGCCCGCAGGCTGCCGGCGATCAGGTTGAGCAGGGTGGATTTGCCGGAGCCATTGCTGCCGATCACCACCAGAAACTGGCCCTCGGGGCAGTGGAGGTGGAAGCCCTCAAACAACTGGCGCCAGCCGCCGCCGGGCAGGCCATGGCCCCAGTCCAGTCCCTCGATCGCCAGGCTCATGGCTGCGGCTCCGACCCGGGCCCCTTCGCTGCCATGCCAGGCAGGCGCAGGCGCCCCAGGGCTAGGGCCAGCAGCAGCAACAGGGCTGTGGCCAGTTTGAGGTCTACAGGCTCCAGACCCAGTTGCAGGGCAACCGCGATCAGCAGGCGAAACAGGATCGCCCCCACCACCACCGCCAGCAGCGACCAGGGCACCGAGCGGGGCCGCAGCACCGCTTCGCCCACGATCACCATGCCCAGCCCCAGGATCAAAGAACCAATACCCATGGCCACATCGGCGAAGCCCTGATACAGGGCCACCAGGGCACCCGCTAGGGCCACCAGGCCGTTGCCAGCCGCCAGGCCGACG
>CAINZT010000063.1 GCA_903855705.1 uncultured Synechococcus sp. | reverse complement strand
AGGCATCGGACACCCACATCCCCGGACCAAACACCCCTGTGAGGTGGAAGGCGCCGAAGCCGAAGCAGCCGAGGCCGGCGAGCAACAGGTGGATGCCGAAGATCTTGGGCAGATCGAGGGCGGGCTCCCCGGTGCGGGGGTCCTGCCAGATCTCCAGATCCCAGAAGGTCCAGTGCCAAATGGCGGCCAGGAAAAGCAGGCCGCTGAAAATGATGTGGGCAGCAGCCACACCTTCGAAGCTCCAGAAGCCGGGGTCCACACCGGTTTCACCGGTGATGCTCCAGCCGCCCCAGCTACCCGTGACGCCGAGGCGTGCCATGAAAGGCATCACGAACATGCCCTGGCGCCACATCGGGTTGAGCACCGGGTCGGAGGGATCGAAGATGGCCAGCTCGTAGAGCGCCATGGAGCCGGCCCAGCCGGCAACCAGAGCGGTGTGCATGAGGTGCACGGCCAGAAGACGGCCTGGGTCGTTGATGACGACCGTGTGCACCCGATACCAGGGCAATCCCATGGGGTTCAGGTCCGGGGAAACAACCAGCCGTCGTGTCCAGGGGTTGCCTGGAGCCTGACGGCAGAACGATCGAAACCGACGAAGGCTCGATCCGTGCTGGCGATGGTAAGGGGTTCTGCCGGCCCAGCGTTCCCCATGACGTTCAGCTGAAACGTGCCGTGATGGGGCAGCGGGTCTGGCCCCTGGCTGGCGTTTACAAAACGCAATTATTTGCGCCGGCCCAGAATGGTTGCCATCCCGCAGTGAGCAGGCCATGCCCGTGATCCGATTTGTGCGTGAGGGCCAGGATGTGGAGTGTTATCCCGGCGAAAACCTGCGCGAGGTGGCCCTGCGCGAGGGGATTGAGTTGTATGGCCTCAAGGGCAAGCTCGGCAATTGCGGCGGCTGCGGCCAGTGCATCACCTGCTTTGTCGAGGTGGTGCAAGAAAGCTCCCCCGGCAGCCTCTCGCCCCGTACCGGCGTTGAGGAGCGCAAGCTGCAACGCCGCCCCGAGGGCTGGCGCCTGGCCTGTCAAGCGATGGTGCAGCAGTCGCTTTTGGTATTGACCCGCCCCCAGGTGGGCCTGGCCGATGCCGAGGCCTTGCTGGCGGTGGCCCGCCAAGAGCCCCTGCCGGCCGGCCCCACGGCCTGGCCCGTGGTGGAGCCGGCCCCAGGCGAGGAGCAGGAGACCGGCGACGGAGACGCCGATCCCCAGGACCAGGGCTAGGGCCCACCGGCTGGTTCGCCCCTGTTCGCCCATGGGCCCAGCCCCAGCAAGCCCCAGGCCTACACAGGTCGGGCCTGATCTGGCTTGTTGGGGCTGGGCCTGGCTGGGGCCCCCAACCACAACGGGCGATGAAGCGGGCGGGATCCGGCCCGGCAGCGGTGATACGGTCGCTCAGCTCCAGCGATCTGCAATGGAAACCAACGATCTCGGCTTCGTGGCCAGCCTGATGTTCGTGCTGGTTCCAGCGGTCTTTCTGATCATCCTTTACATCCAGACCAACAGCCGCCAGAGCTGAGGCTCGTTTGGCTGCTTGGACTGACCGCTGGCTACGGCGGCCGGGTGCCTTGCCCCTGGGGACTTGGGCTGGGCCCCTAGTCCTTGGTCGCAGGCCTCACCAGCTCGAGCGGGTTCGTTAGGTCCCCGTTCGGCTTTTGCATTGGCTTGGCCCGTTCCCAGCGCTTGGCTCGCCCCCGCCCAGCCCATGGGCACAAGCTTCAGGCCTGGCCAGCTCACAACTGGCCGGCTTTCTTGCAAGCAAGCCCAGCGCCGCTGGTGTGAGCACCCCCGCTGGCCTGGCAGCCAAGCCATGAAAGCGCCTTGATTTCAAGAGAGCCCTGGGGCCAGAGGTCGCCAACCGCGCCCCAGCCCCAGTTTTGCTGGTGGTCTCCAGGGCCCAAAGGGGTCCCCAGCCTGAGGCCAGCGGCCCCCCTTGGGCCTGGCCCTCAGGCGCGGCGTCCTTCCGGTTCGCGCACCAGCAGCACCGGCGCCGGCGCATGCACCCGGATGAAGTCGCTCACCGAACTCCCCAGCAGCCGGTCGATATCGACCAATGCTTTGGCCACCAAGGGCCGACGGTCCTGGGAGGCAATCACCAGCAGGTCGGCCTTCTCGGCTTCGGCGGCCGCGCACACCCCCCGGCCGATGTCGCCGGTGCTGTGGATGGCTTTGAGCTCAACGCCCAAGCTGCGGGCCCGCAGCACCGCCTTTTGCAACACCTCATCGGCGGGTGAGAGGCCGCCGCGGGAGGGGGTGATGTCCTGGCGGCTGATCTGGATGCCGGTGAGGCTGCCACCGGGGATCTCGCGCACCAGCTCACAGGCGATTTTGAGGGCGTCATCGCCAACGCCGGTGCCGTCGATCGTCACCATCACCCGGTTGATGTGGCGCACGTAGAGGTCGTCGCGCACCAGCAGCATCGGCCGGGTCGAGAGCTGGAAGATGTACTGGCTGGCGCTGTTGCTCAGGATCGACTGCAGCCGGCTCAGGCCCCGTGATCCCATCAAGATCAGGTCGGCGTCGAGCTCGTCGGCCACCTTGAGCACGGTCTGCTTGGTGTCGCCCTGGCGGATGATCGTGTTGACCTCGCTGGGGTTGAGACCCAGGCGCTGCACGGCTTCCGCCACGATGCCGGCGGCCTTCTGCCAGTGCTCCTGGAAGTTTTCGCCCGCTTGCTCGGGCACCACGTGGAGAAGGTTCAACCGGGCCTGGCGCAGCACCGGAATGTCACGCAGCATGCGCACCATCTCTTCGACATGACCCTTGCCGGAATCGGCGATCAGCAGGTTGCGAAACACGGTCTGTCGGTGGCTGGTGGCAGCCTATGGCTGATTTTCCAAGCCGCCGTTGAATAGCCAAAAGGACGTAATGGATCGGGCCTGGTCGCTGCGGCGCCGGGTGTTGCCCCAGCACACCGACCATGCGGGCGTGATGTGGCATGGCGCCTACCTGGCCTGGCTGGAGGAGGCCCGGGTGGAGGCCCTCGATCAGGTGGGGCTGGCCTACAGCGATCTCTCGGCCCGGGGCCTGGAGCTGCCGGTGGTGTCGTTGGCGATCGACTACCGAGCGGCCCTGCTCCATGGCGACCAGGTGGAGCTGCTCAGCCGGGTGGAGCGCCGCTCGGGCCTGCGCCTGCCCTGGCTGAGCCAGTTCATTGCCCCCGATGGCACCGTGGCGGCGGAAGCGCGGGTGGAGCTGGTGTTGGTGGAGCTCTCCAAAGGAGGCGCCCAACGCCGTCTGATCCGTCGCCCCCCCCCAGACCTGAGCGCCGCGATTGAACGCCTGAACGCCGGCCCAGCCACCACCTAAGAGAGGCGTATAGTACAAAGCTACTGCTTGCTGGGGAGTGGCGGATCGTCCTCTGGGGTCCCGCGTCGGGGCTGGTGTGGGAATGGTTGGCGGGGCTGGCTTGGGAGTGGTTGGCGGGCCTGGCGTCGTGGTTGGGGTGGGTCGCTTTGGGCCGCCCGTGCCGGAATCCTCGATGCCTGGGGAGGCGGGGCCTGAGGGGTCGTCGGCTGGGGCCCCCCTTGGCGGGCCGGCGCCGATGGCCCCAGCCCCGGAATCCCCTGTGCCCTTGCTGCTGCTGCCCCATACGGGCCCGTTCCCACCTCCAGGCCCCTGGGACCAGGCCCAGCGCCTGTGGTGGCTGCTTTGGTGTGGCTGCCCCGGGATCGGCTGGCAGCGGCTGGCCCGGTTGCAGGCGGCTTTTGGCGGGCTCGATCGGGCCTGGCAGGCCCCGGATCAGGTCCTGGCCCAACGGGCTGGGTTCCGCGGCCGCCTGCTGGAGCAGGTGGGGGCTTACCGCCAGCTCTGGGGTGCCGATCCCCTGGGCCAATCGACGATCCCAGGCCGGCTGGCCGGCCTGGGCTGGCACCGGCGCCTGCTGCCTGGCGATCCGGCCTGGCCCGGGGCCCTCACCCGCCTGGCCCGGCCGCCCCTGCAGCTCCACTGGCAGGGCCAGGGCCAGCTCTGGGCCCCCCTGCGCCAGCGCCAAGCCGTGGCCGTGGTTGGCACCCGTCATCCCTCCCGCCATGGTCTGGCCATGGCGCGGGCCCTGGGATCAGCCCTGGCGAGGGCTGGTTGGCCGGTGGTGAGCGGCTTGGCGGAGGGCATTGATGGGGCCGTCCACCAGGGTTGCCTAGCCGCGGGCGGCGCGCCGGTGGCCGTGCTTGGCACCCCCCTGGAGCGGGTCTATCCCCGCCACCACCAAACCCTGCAGGCCCAGGTGGCTGAAGCGGGTCTGTTGATCACCGAGCACCCCCCCGGCACGCCCGTTCGCCCAGGCCATTTCGCCTGCCGCAACCGGCTCCAGGTGGCCCTGGCCCAGGCCGTGGTGGTGGTCGAATGCCCCGAGCAGAGCGGCGCCCTGCATTCAGCCTCCCTGGCCTGGGACCAGGGCCTGCCCCTCTGGGCGGTGCCGGCCGATGCGGGCAAACTCTCTGCGGCTGGCAGCAATCGACTGCTCGCCTGTGGCGCCAGCGTGCTGCTCGATCCCGAGGCTCTGGTGCGCCAGCTCGGACCCGGCCCCCTGGCGGCTTTGCCCGCCCTAGCCAGCCCCGTTGATGGAGTCCCCAGCCAGCCTTCAGGGGCTGGCATCGCCCCGGTCGCCCCGGTGGCTGCCCGCCCTGGCCCTGGCGCCTTTTCCCCTCAGCCTGGGCCACTGCCACCCCTGGCCGGGTCCCAACGGGCCCTGTTGGCTGCGGTGGGCGCCGGGGCCTCCTTGGAGCAGGTCTGTGAGCGTCTCGAGCTGGGGGCCGCCGGGGCCTCCCGGGCCCTGTTGGAGCTGGAACTTCTGGGGTGGCTGAGGGCTGAACCGGGGCTGTGGTGGAGTCCGTGCTAGTCGTTTTGTCGGGGGTAGCTGGCACCAGCTGCTGGGCAGCGGGGTGGCGAGGGTCTGAATGGATGGTTGGGATCGGTCTTGGCTGCGGAGTTCGCTAGAGAGTTCTCCTTCGCGATGGCAGGGGACTTGGGTTCAGAAGCGCCACCTGCGTTGATGCGAGCGGACGATCTGCTCGCCTGGCGCCGGGGCCAACTGCAGCGGGGCGGCAGTAAGGCCGATTTCGATTGGTTGTTGGAGTTCGCCGCTGGGCTGGGCTGGAGCCAGTTGCAGCGCCTGCGTCTGGATCCCAGCCAGGAGATGGCCCTGGGCTGCGGCCTGGGCGAAATCGAGGCCCTCTGGAGCCAGCATTTGGAGGTGGCAACCCCCTTGCAATATCTGGTGGGGATCACGCCCTGGCGCGACTTTGAACTGGCGGTGGGGCCGGGGGTTTTGATCCCCCGCCAGGAAACCGAGCTCCTGATCGAGCTAGTGCAGGCCCTGGGGCTGGGGGATCGGGCCGGCACGCCCCCCCTGCTGTGGGCGGATCTCGGCACCGGCTCCGGCTGCCTGGCCCTGGCCCTGGCCGAGCTGCTGCCGAGCAGCCAGGGGCTGGCGGTGGATTGCAGTGCGTCGGCCCTGCGTCAGGCCGGCGCCAACCTGGAGCGCCATGGACACACCCGCCGGGTGGATCTGCGCCAGGGATCCTGGTGGCAGCCCCTGCAGCCGGAATGGGGCCGGCTCGATCTGGTGGTCAGTAATCCCCCCTATATCCCCACGCCGATCTGGCAGCAGCTGGCTCCGGTGGTGCGGGACCACGAACCCGCCCTGGCCCTCGATGGCGGATTGGATGGGCTGGATGCCCTCCGCGCCATTGCTGGAGGGGCCCCCCAGGCCCTGGCCCCCGGGGGCTGGTTGCTGCTGGAGCACCATCACGACCAATCCGAGGCCGTTCAGGCCCTGTTGGCCGAGCAGGGGCTTGAAGCGATCCAGGCCCACAGGGACCTAGAGGGCAAAGGGCGGTTTGTGAGTGCCCGCCGTCCGGCTTTGGCACTGGGTCAGCCCCAATCCGGCCTAGGTGACCAGCCGCAGCTGGGGCCCGCAGGTGGCCATGGCTGAGGAGCTGGTTCCCGCCCATGGTCTGGCAGCAGGCGAGTTGGCCGACCGGCTCCGGGCCGGTTCGGCGGCCCTGTTTCCCACCGACACCGTTCCGGCCCTGGCGGCCCGGCCGGACGCTGCCGCCCAGCTCTGGCAGCTGAAGCGGAGGCCGGCCCGCAAGCCAATGATCCTGATGGGGGCCGATGCCGAGGCCCTGTTTGCGGCCCTGGACCTGCCGATCGAGCCCCAATGGCGGGCCATGGCCGAGCGCTGTTGGCCAGGGGCCGTGACCTTGGTGCTGCCGGCCCGGGGCCCCCTGGCCCAGGCCTTGCAGGGCGAAGGCTCCAGCCTGGGCCTGCGCATCCCCTCCTGCCCTTTGGCCCTGGAGTTGCTGCGCCGCAGCGGCCCCCTGGCCACCACGAGCGCCAACCGTTCCAGCGAACCTCCGTGCCGTTCGGCCGCCGAGGCGGCGGCCCTGTTCCCGGCCCTGCCGCTGTTGGGCCCCGTTCCCTGGCCCCAAGGCAGCGGCCAACCCAGCACGGTGGTGGCCTGGATTGGGCCAGCCGAAGGCAGGCCTGGAGCGGATGCCGGAGCTTGCGATCGCCTAGCCCAAAGGGATCCCCATCGCTCAGGCCCCAGGCACCAGGAAGCCGCCCTGGAAGGGCCGACCAGGCCTGAACGGCCAGGAGAGGCAGCAGAGTCAAGGGCCGGCGGCGGCTTTGGCGAAAGGGACAGCGAAGCCGTCGCAAAAGCAGACGCTGGCCGTTGGCAGATCCTTCGGGCCGGT
>CAINZT010000062.1 GCA_903855705.1 uncultured Synechococcus sp. | reverse complement strand
TCGTGCTCGCCCAGGTTCATCGCCTTCTGGGCAATGTTCTTGAGGATCTGGCCGCCGGAGAGGTCGCCGATGTAGCGGGTGTAGTGGTGGCCCACCAGCAACTCGGGGGATTCCTTCGCCACCTGGTGGATGCGATCCACGTAGATCTGGGCGCCGGGGGTGGGCTGCACCTGGTTGCGCCAATCGGGCCCGAAGTAGTAGGCCATGTCCTCTTCTAGGGCCGCCCGGCGATTGAGCTGGTCGTAGGCGATCGGACCCACCACCGGGTGGTCCTTGAGCTTGCCGATCTCCTCCTCCATGGCGCTGTAGAGGAAATAGAGGTTGGCCACCAGGCGGCGATAACTCAGCTTGTCCACAACTCCCTTGAGGAAGCAGCTGACGAAACCGGTGTTTTCGGCCATCGTGTGGGCCTTTTTGGTCCCTTCACGCAATTGGGCGGCAAGCGCGACAGACATCGATCCGGAAAGCTGCTCGGTCAGACGAATCAAGGTAGGCGGGGCCTTCCCGGGCCGGCTGACAAGGTTGCGAAGGGTTACGGGAGCGCTTAACGGAACGCCGCGGGCAAGCCCTTAAGCCCGTTCAGGCGGCCTTGCAATCGGGTGCAGCACTGGCACCACCAGTGAAGAGATCAAATAGCTCCCGGCAGAAGGCCTGCAGTTTTTCGGTGACCTCCGGCTGGGGCAGGTGGCTGCCGCTGGGGCTCCAATCGCCCACGGTGGCCAGGCGCCAGCGCTCCGATTCATAGGTGAGGCCGCGCACCACCACCCCCAGCAAGCGGGGCCTGGCCCCCACAAGTCCCAGGTCTGGGGCTCCGGGCCCGCCGGCTGGCCCGTCTAGTCGCAGTTGCACCAGCACGGAACGGCACTGGGTGCGGGGACTCCAGCCCGGGAAGTGAAAGGAGAGATCGAGCGACTCAGCTTCGGCGTAGGCGCGGGTGAGCGGGTCGTCCCGCCAGGGGGTGAGGTTGGCCCGGGCCGCAGGGAAATGACCACGGAAGAGGGTCAGGGCCGAGGCCAAGGCCTGGGCCAGTTCCACAGAACGGACCTGCTCCGCCGCATTCATGCCGTTTCCCCTGAGCAGAAAAGACGATGGGCCGAAACCTAGGCTCGCCAAACGCTCCCTGCCGCCGCCGATGGCCAGCTCCACACCCGCGACCACGCCTGCGTCCACCCCGGTGTCCTACGAGAAGCTCGTCGCCCCGAGCCAGGGCAGCGCCATCCGCTTTGAGGCCGGTCTGCCGATCGTGCCCAACGACCCGATCATTCCCTTCATCCGCGGCGATGGCACCGGCGTTGACATCTGGCCTGCCACCCAGCTGGTGCTCGATGCGGCCGTGGCCAAGGCCTATGGCGGCGCGCGCAAGATTGAGTGGTTCAAGGTGTACGCCGGTGATGAGGCCTGCGACCTCTATGGCACCTATCAATACCTGCCCCAGGACACCCTCACCGCGATCGAGACCTATGGCGTCGCCATCAAAGGTCCGCTCACCACGCCGATCGGCGGCGGCATCCGCTCCCTCAACGTGGCCCTGCGCCAGATCTTCGACCTCTATTGCTGCGTGCGTCCCTGCCGCTACTACGCAGGCACCCCCAGCCCCCACAAGCGGCCCCAGGATCTCGATGTGATCGTGTATCGGGAAAACACCGAAGACATTTATATGGGGATCGAATGGGAAGCCAGCGATCCGGTGGGGATCGAGCTGATCCGCCACCTGAATGAAACGGTGATCCCCGCCAACGGCAAACTGGGCAACCGCCAAATCCCGGCCGGATCGGGCATCGGCATCAAGCCGGTGAGCAAGCACGGCAGCCAGCGCCACATCCGCAAAGCCATCCAGCACGCCCTCAAGCTCGAAGGCGATAAGCGCCACGTCACCCTGGTGCATAAGGGCAACATCATGAAATTCACCGAGGGCGCCTTCCGCGACTGGGGCTACGAGCTGGCCACCAGCGAATTCCGCGACGTTTGCATCACCGAACGGGAAAGCTGGATTCTCGGCAATCTGGAGGGTGATCCGGGCCTGAGCATCGAGGCCAATGCCCGCCTAATCGAACCCGGCTACGACGCCCTCACCCCCGAAAAGAAAGAAGCGATCAACGCCGAAGTGCAGGGCGTGCTCGATGCGATCGGCGCCAGCCACGGCGCCGGCCAGTGGAAATCGATGGTGCTCGTGGATGACCGCATCGCCGACAGCATTTTCCAGCAGATCCAGACCCGGCCCCAGGAGTATTCGGTGCTCGCCACCCTCAACCTCAACGGCGACTACGTGAGCGATGCCGCGGCCGCCGTGGTGGGCGGCCTGGGCATGGCGCCCGGCGCCAACATCGGCGATCGGGCGGCGATCTTTGAGGCCACCCACGGCACCGCCCCCAAGCACGCCGGCCTCGATCGCATCAACCCCGGCTCGGTGATTCTTTCCGGCGTGATGATGCTGGAATTCATGGGCTGGCAGGAGGCTGCCGACCTGATCACCGCCGGCCTCAGCGCCGCCATCGCAAATAAGGAGGTCACCTATGACCTGGCCCGGCTGATGGAGCCCAAGGTGGAGTCGGTGAGCTGCTCGGGCTTCGCCCAGGCCGTGGTGCGCCACTTCGGCGGCTAGGGCCGGCAGACTGGCCGCCATGACCAGCGTCCTGGCGACCAGCACCGACCCCTGCGTCCATTGCGGCTTCTGCCTGCCCACCTGCGCCAGCTACCGGGTGCTGGGCACCGAGATGGATTCGCCGCGGGGCCGCATCCATGCCCTCAAGGCGATCGCGGCCGGCGAGCTGGTCCTCGATGCCACCGTGGCCAGCCATTTCGATAGCTGCCTGGGCTGCCTCGCCTGCGTCACGGCCTGCCCCTCGGGCGTGCGCTACGACGAGCTGATTGAGGCCACCCGCCCCAAGCTCAATGCCCCTGAGTTGCGTAGTTCCGGCCAGCAGGTCCTGCGCAAGCTGTTGTTTGCCTTACTGCCCTACCCCGGCCGCCTGCGGGCCCTGCTCACCCCCCTGCGGCTCTACGCCGGCACGCCCCTGCAAAACCTTGTGCGCCGCAGTGGCCTATTGCGCCTAGTGGGCCCCCAGCTGGAGGCGATCGAAGGGTTGCTGCCGCCCCTGGCGCCGGAGGCCTTTGCCGATCGGTTCCCGGTAGTTGTGCCCGCCCAGGGACCCCGCCGCTACCGGGTGGGGCTGGTGTTGGGCTGCGTGCAACGCCTGTTTGATCCGGCCGTGAACCAGGCCGCCGTGGCGGTGCTCAGCGCCAACGGCATCGAGGTGGTGATCCCTCCTGCCCAGGGTTGCTGCGGCGCCATGACCCACCACCAGGGCGAACTGGAGCAGACCCAAGCCCTGGCCCACCAGCTGGTGGCCAGCTTTGCGGCCGTGGTGGGGCCGGGCAAGGCCGCCGGGCCCGAGCCCCTCGATGCGGTGCTGGTGGGCGCCTCCGGCTGCGGCCACACCCTCAAGCATTACCCCGAGATCCTCGGCGGCGAGGGCGATCACGCCGGCTCCAGCCCAGGCCCCGGTGCCGCCGATGCCAATGGCCAGGGCCCAACTGGCACCAAAGCAATCCATGCTTCTCAAACCAAGGACCCTGGGCCAACCCATCAGCAGCCCTTCCAGGCGCCTGTGGCCGACATCCAGGAGTTCCTGGCCCAAGTGGGCCTCTCGGACGCGTTCCGCAGCGCCCTGCAGCCCCTGCGCCATGGCGACGGCCAACCCGCCAGCGCCGAGCGGCCCCTCAGGCTCATTTATCACGATGCCTGCCACATGCTCCACGGCCAGGGCCTCCACGACCAGCCCCGCGACCTGCTGCGCCAGATCCCCCATCTGCAACTGCTCGAGGCCGTAGAAGCGGGGGTGTGCTGTGGCAGCGCCGGCATCTACAACCTGGTGGAGCCCGAGGTGGCGGCGGAATTGGGCCGCATCAAGGCCGCCGACCTGGCCGGCAGCGGGGCAGAACTGGCCGTGAGCGCCAACATCGGCTGCAGCCTGCAGATCCGCAAGCACCTGGGCGAAACGGGGCGGGCGCTGCCGGTGTTGCATCCGGTGCAGGTGCTGGAGCAGAGCTACAGGGGCGCCTAAGACCCAGCCAAGGCCCCTGGGAGGCTTCAAGGGCTGGCTGCAGACCCCCGCCCCTCCATCAGGCGCCAGGACTCCAGCAGGGTTTGGCCATCGCCCAGGTTGCCCGGGAAGGTGATCAACGGAAGGCCAGCCAGGGCCTGGGGCACCCCAGCGCCAGCCGGCCGCAACAGCGACAGCCCCGGCAGGAGTTGCCCCTCCAACCGCAGCACCGCCAGGTCGAGGCCATGGGCCAGCAGGGTCTGGCTGGTGATGCCGCCCTTGCTGATCAGGTAGCCCAACTGGGGCGCCAACTGGGCGGCGATGCGGGCCATCAAGCTGGCCAGGGCTTCGCCCAGGGCCCGACGCTCGGCAGGGCTACGGCAGGCCAGCTCCCCCCGGCTGGTGAACAGCACCGGCGTCTGGCCCCGGGTCAACACCGCTTGCAGCCGCTCCAGCCAGCCACTCTCCAAGGACGGCAGCAGCCGATCGGGCAGGGGTCCCGCCAACACCCGGTCGACCTTGGCCACCTCCAGTTCCACCCCCCCGCAGGCCGGTTCGGCCAGGAGGGCTGCGAGCTGGGCATCGGCCAGGGGCACATGGGAGCCCACCAGCACCAAGCCGGCCAGGGGCTGGCCATCGGGGCCGCAGCGGCGCAGGGCCGCCAGGCCGGCAGCGTCGAGGGGCTGGGGCGGCAACGCGGCCAGGGCCGTGATCAAGCTGGCGGCCGATTGGAACAGGAAACGCCGCGGCCCTGGGGTTGGGGCTTGCTTTGGAATGGGGGTTGGGGCAGCAGCCGCCATCCCATCCCCCCCGGGAACCGGGTCAACCGCAGGATCGCTGACCCGATCCACCGCGGCGGCAAAGGCGGCCAATTGGGCCGGCCGCTCGCCATCGACCACCACCCAGGGGTTGCCTGTGAGATCCGCCAGCCGCCCCACCAGGGCCTGGAAACCCTTGCTCTCGCCCCCCTCCCGTTCCGCCACGGCCGCCTCGAGCTCGCTGCGGTCGATGCATTGCACGGCCTCGGCCGGGATCACACCTGCGGTTTTCTCCGCCACCCAGGCCGGCAGAAAACTGGTGCCATAGCCGAAGAGCCGGTCCTGGGCGAAGGCACTGCGGTGCACCGGTTCCCCGTGGAGCAAATGCACTCCGGCCGCCGTGGTCCGGCCGCCGGGCAGGAAGGCGGGCACCAAAAAACTGGCGGAGAAGGGTCCCAACTCGGCATCAATCACCTCGCTCTCCAGGGGGACATGGCCCCGCAGGGTCGAATCGCCACGACTCACCACCAACCAGCGGTCGATAGTGCCGGCGGCCCCGGCCTCGGCCAGCAGGGGCTGGAGTGTGCGACAGAGGGTGGTCAGCCGGGAGCGGGCCTGCTCGGGCGCCAGGTCGCGCGTATTGA
>CAINZT010000061.1 GCA_903855705.1 uncultured Synechococcus sp. | reverse complement strand
TCGGCCACCAGCAACGGGCCCAGCTGCTGGGGCTCCGGCACCAGCAACTCCGCTCCATCCATAACGCCAACCGCATGAAGACATGTGTCCTGGTCCCTGGCCAAGTGGCCAGGCCTGGGCCAGGTCTCTAGACCAAAAGAACCGACGGCAGATCACCCCCACGTCGGCCCTCGAGCGCCAGTCCTGGTCGGTCCCTGCTTGGGGCCCTGGCAGCTCCGGAAAGCCCTCGGCCCAAAGGCCGGGGGCTTTCTGTTGCTGGGGCTGGGGATCCGCCACCAAGACTTGAATGGGCCCCTTTTGAGCCTTCCCTTCGTCCCGATCCAGGCCTCAGGCCCCGCTTAGGGCTTGGGAGCTTGCACCAGGCTGCAGGAATTCACCGGCACCGGCTGGATTTTCCAGATCCGCTCGGCGTAGTCGCGGATCGAGCGGTCACTGCTGAAGAAGCCGCAGCGAGCTGTGTTCAACAGGGACATGCGGTTCCAGCGGCGCGGATCGATCCAGGCCCCATCAACCGCATCCTGGCAGCGGCGGTAGTCGCCGATGTCGGCCATCACCCGGAAGGGATCGGTGCTCGAGAGGTTGGCCAGCAGGGGCTGGAACAGGCTGCCATCGCCTTCGCTGAAGAAGCCGGAGCTGATCAGATGCATGGCTTCGCGCACCTTGGGTTCGTTTTCTAGCCAGGGCATCGGGTGATAACCGTTGCGGTTGAGTTCTTCAATCTGGCGGGCGTTATGGCCAAACAGGAAGAAGTTCTCGGCACCCACTTGGTCCCGAATTTCGATATTGGCCCCATCGAGGGTGCCGATCGTGAGCGCCCCATTCAGGGCCATCTTCATGTTGCCGGTGCCGGAGGCTTCCTTGCCGGCGGTGGAGATTTGCTCGGAGAGATCGGCCGCCGGATAGACCAATTGGCCTAGGGAAACGCTGAAGTTGGGTAGGAACACCACCCGCAGCCGGCCCTCCATGGCCGGATCCATGTTCACCACATCGGCGATGCCGACAATCAGTCGGATAATCAGTTTGGCCATGGCGTAGCCGGGGGCCGCCTTGCCGCCAAAGATGAAGGTGCGCGCGGGCAGATCCTCGCCGGCGCGGATACGCAGGTAACGCTCCACGATCTGCAGGGCCGCCAGGTGCTGGCGCTTGTATTCGTGGATCCGTTTCACCTGCACATCGAACAGGGAACCGGAGTCCACTAGCACGCCCATTTCCCGATGGATGTGGGCTGCCAGCCGTTGCTTGCCCTGATCGCGCACTCCCCGCCAGCGATCGAGGAAGGCGCTGTCATCGGCGAAGGCTTCTAGCCCTTGCAATTCGGCCAAATCCTTGCGCCAGCCCTGGCCGATCGCCTCATCCAGCAGGGAGCCCAGGGCCGGGTTGGCCACGGCCAGCCAGCGCCTGGGGGTAACGCCATTGGTGACGTTGGTGAAGCGCTCGGGCCAGAGCCGGGCCATGTCGGCAAACAGGGTTTCCTTGACCAGTTCGCTGTGCAGTTCGGCCACGCCATTGACATGGTGGCTGCCGACAACGGCCAGATGGGCCATGCGCACCCGCCGCTGGGAACCTTCCT
>CAINZT010000060.1 GCA_903855705.1 uncultured Synechococcus sp. | reverse complement strand
GGAGGCGGAGCAGCAACGGCGCGAGCTGCTGCTGGGCACGATCGATGGCCTCAACCGCCGCTACGGCAGCGGCACCGTCGCCTGGGCCGCCTGCGGCCTACGGCCCGCCTGGGCGATGAAGCGCCAGCAGCTCTCCTGCGCCGCCACCACCCGCCTGGCCGCCATCCCCATTGCCTGGGCTCGGTAAATGGTTTGGGCCCGTTCAATGATTTGGGCCCGGCAAATGGTTAGGGCCCGGTCAACCATTTGGGCCCGGTAGGCAGGAGGGCAGCTAACTACTGCATCACTCGCTCCAGCCGCTGGGGAAGCGGCAGAGACGCCCAACCCAACCCAATAACAGAGCCGATCGGCTCAACCAATCCAAAGAACCAATCCATAGCAGCAATCCACAGAAGAACAGAACAACTCAGGAGAAGGACTCAACCCCTGGTGCGGCTGGGGCCAATCAGCACTTCTAAGCTCCTCGCAAGGGCGCCGCCCCCACCCTGACCACGCCACCCAGCACGCTCAAGCCATGACAGCCCTAATGCAAGCGGTCAAAGCCAACAAGCGGGACACCGTGGCCCAACTGCTGGCCAGCGGAGCGGCCGTCAATCAGGCGGACAGCGGCGGCGACTGGCCCGTGATCATGGCGGCCTACCTGGGCCACACGGCCGTGCTGGAGCTGTTGCTGCAGGCCGGCGCCGACTTGGGCGTGCTCGATCCGGGCATGAAGGCCACTGCCCTGCATGCGGCCGCCTATGCCGGTCGCACCGAGGCCGCAAAACTATTAATCGCCCACGGCATCGCCATCAACAAACAGGGGCCCTACAACGGCTACACCGCCCTGCACGATGCCGTCTGGCAAAACAATCTCAGCACCGCCCAGGTGATCCTGGCGGGCGGAGCCGATGCCACGATCCGCTCCAACAAGGGCCAAACGCCCCTGGAGCTGGCAACGGCCAACCACTCCAAGGAGCTGATCGAACTTCTGGGCGCGGCCAGTTGAAAAGGATCGGGTGAACGGAGCGGATTAAAGCCTGCAGATGGACCTGTCAGGATGGAACTGTCCGAATGAAAATGCCCGGATAACAATGAGCCGACAAAAGGAGTCGAATGAGCATCTCAATATCAACAACATAGGCGGGTAGGGCCGCTTAATGATCGCCTGATCCATGAAAACCGAGGCAAACGACCAAAAAACAACCTGACAACGATCCCACCAAGCCCCAAGCAAGCTAGGCAGCCAATGGCACCGAATCAATAGCCCTTAGGCCGAGAGCAACTCCGGCTCTGACTCCTGAGCTCCCTCCAAAGGTGACTGCGGCGTGGCCTCTTGCATGATCTCCTCGTAGCCGGCGCAGCGTTGTTGATCGAGGTGGCCGATGTGCTGGCGCTCGTTATAATAGAGCTCCTGAAAATGCAAGGCGTCGCGATTGAGATCGGCAAACATCGCATCGATGCGGGTTTCCATGTCAATCGCCGGGCTCAGGCCCGAACCAGCCGCAACCGCAGGCCCGGATCCAAGGGGCCCAAGCCCAGTGGGCCCGGCCGGGGCCTCGGCACCGGGCTCACTGGGCTGACCTTCGGCCAGCAGCAGGGCGATGCAGCGCTCCAAGGTCTCCAGCCGCTGACTGCTCCAGGCATCGAGCAAATGGCGGCAGCGCTTGAGACTGCGCTGGCGCTCCAGGGCCGCCGTGGTGCCGCGCAACTGCAGCAAGGGCTGGGTCAGGGAGAGGCGCTGCACCTCATTGGGCTCTAGCAGGGGCGTGAGCCGGTTCAAAAGCTCGCTCTGCTCCACCAACAACTGGTCTGCCAGCAGGCGGGGCAGATCCAGCTCAAACAACTCATCGCCCGGATCGAGGCCGCGGTTGATCGCCTCTAGGCGGCCGGCACCGTCCTGGCGGAGAGACCCGTCCTGGGGGGTCACTCCCAGGTTGTCTTCCTCAAGGGAGCTGATCGCCGCCCAAAGCTGACGGTGGTGATGCAGGGCGAAATCCTCCAGTTCGCGGCGGCGCAGCTCGGAGCGGATCGCACCCCGGTAGCTGGGGCAATGGAGATAGAGCCGCAACACCTCCGCTTCAGCCCGTTCACGCAGGCCGGCCTCTCCCGGCTGCTCCCAGCGGGTGGAGCGGCCATGCCAGCGCTGGCCCTTGACCTGCTGACGCAGGTCATCTTCGAGCTGGAGGGCCAGGCGGGCCTGGCCGCCGCTGAGCCGTTCGGCCACCTGCTGCAGGTAGTGGCTGCGCACGGCGCTCGGGGGCAGCTTGCCCAGCAGGGCCACCAGCCCCTGCACCGCCTGCTGGAACTGGTCAGAACGGGCCAGATCCTTATCCTCGAGCACCTGCTCGATCTGCCAGTCGAGCCAGGGGGGGGACGAATCGAGCAGGGAGCGGTATTCGCCCGCCCCGTG
>CAINZT010000059.1 GCA_903855705.1 uncultured Synechococcus sp. | reverse complement strand
GTGGTGCCGAAGCCGGCCCTGGCCGCCAGTGGCGGCCGCATTGGTGGCGGCAGCTTCCGCTCTTCGCCCATGCCCCGCAGCTACTCCGGGGGAGGCGGCTATGGCGGAGGAGGCTATGGAGGTGGCGGCTATTCCCGCGGCTATGGCGGTGGTGGCATCGGCTTCCCCTTCCTGATTCCCTTCTTTGGCTTCGGTGGCGGGGGCCTGTTTGGCTTCCTGATCCTGATGGCCGTTGTGGGACTGTTCGCCAATGCCCTACGGGGTGGCGGTGGTGGTGGCGGCGTGATCGGCTCTGGCGAAGCCGGGCCGATCTCCAACTATCGGCCCGATGGTCCGGTGGCCATCGCCCAGCTGCAGGTGGGCTTACTCGCCAACGCCCGCGATCTGCAACAGGACCTGCGCGGCCTGGCCGCCAGTGCCGATACCAGCTCCAACGCGGGCCTGCAACGGGTGCTCCAGGACACCACCTTGGCCCTGCTGCGCCACCCAGATCTGTGGGTCTATGCCAGCACCGAGGTGGGCCAGGTGCCCTTCGCGGCGGCCGAATCCACCTTTAACCGGCTGTCGATGACCGAGCGCAGCAAGCTCAGCCGCGAGGTCACGAGCAATGTGTCTGGCCAGAAACTGGAGGATCGCCCGGGTGTGGCCGGCAACGCCGATGCCGCCAGCGATTACATCGCCGTGACCTTGCTGGTGGCCAGCCGCTCCAAGCTCAACCTCAAACCGCTCAAAGCCGACGAAGACCTGCGTGAGGCCCTGCGGCTGCTTGGTTCGGTCTCCTCCACCGACCTGCTGGCCTTAGAGGTGATCTGGCAGCCCGAGGGGGCTGGCGAGGTGCTCAGCACCGAGGAGCTGCTCACGGCCTATCCAAATCTGCAGCATCTTTGACCGATTGCTTGTAGCCAGGGCCCAGGCCTTGGCCCCAACCCCTTCGCTATTTCAACCGATTTTGCGAACTTAAGGAACTCTTCGGGAGTTCAGCCTGTTGCAAGGGCTCAAAGGGCAATCTGATTGCGTATGGTTTCCAACACCAGTTCAATTAATTGTTCGCCCGTGGGTCATCCCCTTCCCAGACCAGATCCTCGTGTCATGAAATGGCAGGCCAATGGCGAACTGGCCGATAACGATCTGCATGTGCTGATTTCGCACTTGCAGCAGGTGGAAACTGAGGAGCGCTCCAGCGAGCTCTGCCGCCTCTCCCAGAAACAGCCCTTGGGCTGAGACTCCGGCCGGTCCAGCACCTGACCCTGGACCCTGGCGCCAAATGGGGCGTCCGCGCACACTGCGGCGCAGCAGTGCTGCAGCCCATGGCTAACGACCGCCAGCCCCACTGGGTCAACAGCCCGGTGTTAGTCGAAGCCATCGAGCGCTATGAGCAGGGACGCCTGCCCCGTCCCCTGCGGCTCTGGCTCCAAGCCCTGCTGGAGATCGATCCCCTTGACCCGCCGGCTCCGCTGAAGCCCCCCTGCTGAAGCCCCCTTCTCAGTCCTTCTAACGAATCCGTCTGCTGAATCCGTTTGCGGGCGGGCCGAACGGGAGGGCCGGCCAAGGCACGGGGTTGGTCAGGATTTTAGGAATGGCCAGGGATCAGGAATGGGACGGCAGCACTGTGGTGCCGGACTACTCCCTTAACCACCTGGGCTGTTGCCTGCCCGGGCTCCCCCTCCAGGGGTCTGCAGGATCCGCAAGGCGGCCATCGCGGCGCCGTAGCCGTTGTCGATATTCACCACACTGAGCCCCGGGGCACAGCTGGCGAGCATGCCCATGAGGGCCGCCTGGCCGCCGGCACTCACCCCGTAGCCCACACTCACCGGCACGCCGATCACCGGCTGGGGCAGCAAGCCCGCCAGCACCGTGGGCAGGGCCCCTTCCATGCCGGCGCAGGCAATCAGCACCTGAGCACGGCGCAAATTCTCCAGCTGGTCTAGCAGCCGCTGGAGGCCCGCCACCCCCACATCAAGCACTAGCTCACAGGCGATGCCATGGCATTGCAGGGCCAAGTGGGCTTCGGCCGCCACGGCCAGGTCGCTGCTGCCTCCGCCCAGCACCACTACCAGGCCCCGCTGGGGGTCGGCATCAGGCATGGGCCCCCTGGTGAGGCAGCGGGCCTGGCGGTGGTGAACCAGGGAAAGCCCCTGCGGTGGCCCGCTGGCTAACAGGGCGGCGACAGCCTCGGCCTTGGCCGGATCGACCCGGGTTACCAGGCCCAGTTCCGCGGCGGCCTGGAGTTGGCCCAGTACTAGGGCGATCTGCTCGGGGCTTTTGTGTTCGCCCCAGATCGCCTCCACCATGCCGAGGCGCCGCCGGCGATCGAGATCGAGGCGCACGGAGCCAGCGACCCGCTCTTGTGTGTCATGGCGGAGGCGGTCTTCGTGGGGCCCTTCCAAGGGGGCAGAGGGAATCACCATCGATCAGCCACCCAAGCCTGGGTCGCCGAGCCCCGCAGCTGGCGGCTGACTGGCTAGGGAGCCCAGGGGCTCAAGCTCCGCTTCCGCCAGCAGCGGGAAGGGGTTGCCACTGGCCTTGCCTGTGAACTGGCGGGCGAGTTGTTCAAAATGCCCCTGAACCCGGGTCACCTCCGCCTCGGGAATCGCCTTCCATTGGGCGCGACTGGCCCAGCGGATCAGCAAGGTTCCCTCCTGACGCTGACGATCCCACAGCAGCTGGCGGTCCAAGAAGCCCGATTGCTGGGTCAGCCAGGGCTCCCAACTGGCTTTCTCCGCCTCCAGCCAGGCCGGATAGTCGGCAGCGGGCACATCAAGCCGTAGGAGTTCGACCACCGGGGCCGCGGGGGCCACCCCTGCTGCCGCCATG
>CAINZT010000058.1 GCA_903855705.1 uncultured Synechococcus sp. | reverse complement strand
GCTGCTACCGGCGTTGCAATCACCACTCGGGGCGGCTGCCTTCATCCCCCTTTACGCCCTCTGGGTGACCCTGCTGTTGCCTGGGGTTTGGGCCACGATGCTTGCGGGCGCCCTCTACGGCACCGTGCTCGGCAGTGGCCTGGTGTTTGTGGGGGCCAGCCTGGGGGCGATTGCGGCCTTTCTGCTCGGGCGGCACTGGCTCAGGGATTGGGCCCGGCGGCGCTTGGCTTCCTTGCCCCAGTTGTTGTCGATTGAGCAGGCCGTGAGCAGGGAGGGGCTCAAATTGGTGCTCCTCACCCGTTTATCGCCGGCCTTCCCCTTCAGTTTGCTCAACCTGGCCTACGGCCTTAGCGACGTGAGCCTGCGCGATTACGCCATCGGCCTGATCGCGATCCTGCCGGGCACGGTGTTGTTCTGCAGTCTTGGGGCCCTGGCAGGCGATGTGGCCCGTTTTGGCGAGGTCCTCTCCGGCGAGGCTGACCTGGGCACTTGGGGTCTGCGCGTCATCGGCCTGGTGGCCACGGTGGGCTCGGTGTGGCTGGTGGGGCGGGCGGCCCAGCGTGCTCTTAAGGGGGCGGAGCCGGATTGAGCTGAGGGCTACCGGTTGGTTGCTGGTAGCGCGGGCGGGGCGCCGTGAGTCTCAAGGCCTGGGCAGACGCCAGTCACGCAGCGCGGCAATCCCAACGAACCAGGCGAGGCGGATCTGGGCGGCCAGGCCGGAGCGGGCCGCTAGCTCGTTGTATTTGGCACGGCCGCAGTTGGTCTTGATCCAGCGGTAGGCAGCCGGTTCGCCCATGGTGGGGTCCTGATCGGGGGACTCCACCAGGATGGCCGCTGGTTGGGCGGGATTGGGGGGCGGCAGGGGTCTTTGGTGGGCCTGAGCGATCAGGGGGCAGGGGAACTGGCGTCCGGGTTTTCCTGGAGCAGGGCCAGCAGGCCTGCCTCATCGAGCACGGCCACCCCCAGGGTCTGGGCCTTGGTCAGCTTGCTTCCGGCGTCCTCCCCCGCCACCACATAGCTGGTTTTCTTGCTCACTGAACCGCTCACCTTGCCGCCGGCCGCTTCGATCAGGGCCTGGGCGGCGCTGCGGCTGAGGGTCGGCAGGGTGCCGGTGAGCACAAAGGTGCTGCCGGCTAGGTGATTCGTTTGCCCTTGTTGGCCCGCCTCCCGTTCCTGGGGATCCGCCGCCAGGGTGAGGCCCCGCTGTTGCAGCTGGCCCAGCAACTGCTGATTGGCCGCCGTGGCGAACCACTGCGCCAGGGACTGGGCGATCTCGCCGCCGACGCCGAAGACGGCGGTGATCCGTTCGGGCGCCTCCAGGGCTGCTTCGGCCAGCTCCGCAGCGCTGGGGAACCCCTTGGCCAGGGCCTTGGCGTTGACCTCGCCCACGTGGTGGATGCCGAGGCCGTAGAGCTGGCGATGCCAGGGCTGGGCCTTGGAGGCAGCTAGGGCCGCCACCAGGTTCTCGGCCGATTTCTGGCCCAGGCGCTCCAGGCTGGCCAGCAGGGCTGCGTCGAGGCCGTAGAGCTCGGCGATCGAGCCCACCAGGCCCCGGTCCACCAGCTGTTCAATCAATTTGCTGCCCAGGCCATCCACATCGAGGGCCCCCTTGCTGACCCAATGGCGCAGGGCGCCGCGCAGGATTGCTGGACAGCTGCTGTTGACGCAGCGGGTCGCCGCTTCCCCCTGCTCCCGCACCAGAGCGGAACCGCATTCCGGGCAGTGGCTTGGCAGCTCGAGCCGCCGGGCGCCGGGCGGCCTCAGTTCGGTCAGCACCCGCACCACTTCGGGAATGATCTCGCCAGCCTTGCGCACGACCACCGTGTCGCCGGCGCAGAGATCCAGCTCGTCGAGCCGGTCGGCGTTGTGCAGGGTGGCGCGGCTGACGCTGGTGCCAGCCAGGGGCACGGCCTCGAATTCGGCCACGGGCGTCACCACCCCGGTGCGCCCCACCTGGCAGCTGAGCCGCAGCAGTTTGCTCGGGGCCTCCTCGGCGGCGTATTTGAGGGCGATGGCCCAGCGGGGCGCCTTCTGGGTGAAGCCGGCACTGTCCTGCAGGCGCAGGTCATTGAGTTTCACCACCACCCCGTCGGTGGCATAGGCCAGGGCCTTGCGGGCGTTGTCCCAGCGGCGGAAGAAGGCCTCAACCGTTGCTAGGTCGGCCAGGCGCTCGGCATTGGGGTTGACCCGAAAGCCGGCGGCCTGCAGCCATTGCAAGGCCTGCCACTGGCTCTGGGGCCGCCCTGGATCCGCTCCAGCGGGATCGGGCTGCCAGTCGGGCGGCAGATGCAGGGTGTAGGCGAAGAAATCGAGGCGCCGGGCGGCCACGACGCGCGGATCGAGCTGGCGCAGGGTGCCGGCGCAGGCGTTGCGGGGGTTGGCGAAGGGGGCTTCGCCCTTGGCCAGGCGCTCCAGGTTGATGGCGGCAAAGGTGGCGTCGGGGATCAGGGCCTCGCCGCGCACCTCCACCCAGGCCGGCGGATTGGCTAGCTGCAGCCGCAACGGCACGCTGGCGATCGTGCGCACGTTGGCGGTGATCTCTTCGCCGCGCTCACCGTCCCCCCGGGTGGCGGCGCTCACCAGAAGGCCGTTCTCATAGCTGAGGGCCAGGGCGTTGCCATCGATCTTGAGCTCCCCCACCATCTCCAGGGCCGGCAGGGGCGCGCCAGGTTCGCCCTGGCGGTCGAGCACCTTGAGCAGGCGGCCATACCAGGCCTCTAGCTCCTCGAGGCTGAAGGCGTTATCGAGGCTGAGCAGGCCGATGCGGTGCTCCACGCTGGTGAAGCCCTCCGCTGGGGTGCTGCCCACCCGCTGGGTGGGGCTATCCGGCGTGACCAGGCTGGGGTCGGCGGTTTCTAGGTCGAGCAGCTCCCGATAGAGCTGGTCGTAGACCGCATCCTCGAGCTCGGGGGCATCGAGCACGTAGTAGGCATGGGCGGCCCGGGTTAGGAGCCGTCTCAGTTCAACGGCCCGGGCCTGCTGGGCGGACGGGGCCGGGCTCGCCGCAGCCATGGGCTCAGGCGGCCGCCACTTTGCTGATTCGCTCCACCCGCCAGGCGTTCTCCACCTTGGTGAAGGTGAAGTCGAGGGGCAGTTCGTCCTTGTTCTCGGCCTTGAGCTTGACGGTGAGGATCACCTGGCCCTCCTGCAGCCGGGGCCGGCCCGATTTGAGGTTGTTGTACTTGTTGAGCTGCAGGCTGGCCAGAAAGCGCAGGAACTGCTGGCGGTTGACGTGGGAGCGGTAGTTCTTGGTGGTGAGCAGGTAGGCCGCATCCACCCGTCCCGAGGCCACCTGGGTGAAGAACTGCTTGATCAGCGGGTTAATGCCCCGGGCGCTAAGCACCAGGCGCACGGCGCTGATCGTCCAATAGAGCAACAGGCCTCCGGCCCCTGCCAGCAGCACCTTGGTGCCAATTCCCTGCGCCAGGCCCCAGTCCATCGCGTCGATCCGTCCATTGCGGCCCCCGAGTCTGACCGACAACCCCGCCAGACTGGTGGCGAAAGGCTGAGCCGCGCCACCCCGTGCCCCTGGAGCCCCTGCTGCCCCTGTTCCACCGCCTCAACCGGGAGCATTTCGAAGGCAGCCTCGCCCCCGGCGGCTCCAGCCTGGTGGCGGTGCGCTGGAGTGACGGCCGCATGACCCGCACGGCCGGCCTCTATCGCAGTGGCCGCCACGCCGATGGCCGCGACCTCTGCGAAATCGTGCTGTCGCGTCCCCTGCTCGACCCCCTGCCCCGGGAAGCCACCCTCAGCACCCTCTGCCACGAGATGGTGCACGCCTGGGTCGATCGGGTGCTCAAGGTGCGCGAGGTCCATGGCCTCCAGTTCCGGGCCCGCATGGACCAGATCAACCGGGTCCAGAGCGAGTTCCAGTTGAGCGTGCGCCACCGTTTCCCGGTGCCCGCGGCCCAGGCCCGCTGGCTGGCCCATTGCCCCAGCTGTGGCGTGGCATCTCCCTACCGCCGCCGGGTCAAGGGGGTGGCCTGCCGCCCCTGCTGCGACCGCCTCCATGGCGGCCGCTGGCATGCCAGCTGCCAATTGATCTTCCGCGCCGCTGCCGCCTAGGGTCCGCTGACCCCCAGCTGCCGCCCCGCCATGGGCACCTTCCTTTGGGTGCTTGAGTTCAGCGGCCTCGGCATCACCTTGGTGGGCCTAGGGCGTGAACAGCTCCTGCGGGCACGGGCCCTGCGACTGGGCCGCGCCAGGGCCGGCGTCGCCCCAGTCGCCAAGCCCCTTTAGCCTGGGGCCATGCCGGATTCCGACCGTTCCTTCCGCCGCCGCGCCGCCGGGCCGCTCGAGGGCCGGGCCGACCTGCGAGCGGGTCCGCGGCCTGAGTCCCGGGAACCTCGCTTCGATCAAAGGCTCGATCAAAGGCTCGATCAATGGTTGGCGACGGGTCGCCAGCTCGTCGATGGCGTGGCCGGGGCCAGGCCGGGCTCCCGCGCCAGCGGTCGCCCGCAGCCGGGGGGCCGAGCCGGCGGGCTGCCGCGCCCGGGCGGCCTGGGCCGCTGGGTGGAAGACAAGCTTGATTGGCTGCTGGAAGACGACGAGGGCTGGCGTGAGCCCTGGGAGGGGCCGGCTCCAGGACGCCGCGGCCGCTCGGCCGAGCCGCCCGGGGGGCCATCGGGCGCCTGGCCTGACTCCGCTGGCTGGACCGGCTCCGCCGCCGAGCCGGCTGAATTCCGGGACAACTCCTGGGCCCAGGGCCCAGCCGAGGCCGCCTTCGATCCCGGCCCGGCCCGGGATCCCTGGGCCCCCCGCTCTAGCCGGGCCTCCACCGGCCAGGTTTCCGCCAGCCTCTCCCCGAGTCCGGTGCCTGACCCGACCGATTGGCCAAAGGGATCCCAGGCGGCCCGTCCCCAGGGTCCAATGGACTGGCGCCAGGAGGATTCACCGCCTGGCCAAGTTGCCGTTAGCCAGGCCCCCCAACCCCAGCAACGCCGCCCCCTGGAGGCCCTCTCCCGGCGGGCGACGCCCCTGTTGCCGCCGCGCCCGCAGGGGTCCGAGCGGCTCGAGCCGGCCGGGGATGGGTCCCAGGAGTGGCCCGATGACGCCAGTTTCACGGTGGCCCGCTGGCAGCGGCCAGCCGGCCCGGACCCCCAGGGCACTCCTGGGACCCATCCCCCGCTGCCCCTGCAACCCTCGCTCCGGCCGACTGGTCCAGGTTCTGCGCAAGCCTCCGATCCCGCGGCTCAAGCGGATCAGCCCTGGTTGCAGAGCCCCCTAGCGGTTGGCCCGGAGGGTCCGCAGACCGTCTCCTCGCCCGCGGCCGGGCCCGGTCGCCCCGTTCCCCGCTCCACCCGCAGGCGCCAAGGCACCTAAAGAGGACCAGCCTTGGGGGTGCCCCAGTTCGGAGGGATCCAGGCCAGGGGCCCGTGGCTGAAGAAAGAGGGCAGGGCGTTAGCTGGCCAGGGGCACAGCGCCGTTGCTGTGGTTGGAGCGGCGGGAACCCGCTCTGGGGCTGCCGGGCTTTGAGTTGGAGCCTGGGTTGGGGCTGCTAAGGGGCCTGGGGTGGCTCACCTGGAAGCTGCAGCCAATCGCCCGCAGTTGGCGGTTGACCGGTTCCACCAGGTCCTTGGGCAGGTCTTCTGCCATCTGCTCGGCAGAAGTGCTGATCGAGGGGGAGCCGGCATCGAGGGCCGAAAGCAGGGCCACCCATTGCTCCACCAGGGTGGTTTGCTGCATCGGCACCAGTCCGCCAGCCTCGAGGATGGCGGAGCAGCCCTGGCGCTGCCAGAGGGCATTGCGGCCGCCGTGCTGGGGATGGCGCTGGTAGGCGAGTTTGTCGTCCAGGGCCCGCAGGGTGGGCTGGCCGTCGCCGTCGCGCAGGCCGGCGTCGCTGAGCAGACGGCCACAGTGGACCGCTGAGATGCCGTAAATGCGTCCCAGGCCCGTGAGGGTCAGCCAGGGGGCAGCCGAGGTCGAGTCCGAGGGCTCAATGGCAGCGGGCTCAGAGGGGTCCATGGGCTCCATGGGAATGCGGCGATCTCGCTTCATGCTGGCCACCGCACCTGAAGGCGACAAGCTGTCAAGCGCCCTTGGCGGCAAGCTGTTACAGAGTTTGCAAATCGTTGTGTTGTAATCCTGACGCGCCCCGGCGGCAGCCGGCCGCAGATCCAGGGCTGGAGTGCTGGTTGGACCCCTACCTTTTGCCGTGGCTAGCTCCATGACTAGTTCCGTGGCCAGCAGCCTGGCTCGGGCCTAGCCAGCGCTCCAGTTGGGGCGAAAACACTTCGCGGATCACGGTCAGTTCCTTGCCGCCGCGGAAGAAGCGGTAATGGCGGCTCCAGAAGGGGCCGGGCCTGTTAAATCGCTCCTCCAGCCAGGGGGCGGCCACCTGGGCCAGGCCATCCACCTCCCGGTAGAGCTCGGCCCGGTTCGCCGTGAGGCTGTGCCAAATCGGTTGGTGACGCTGCCCCAAGTGGCGGTCAGCCTGCTCCTGGTTCCACCAGCTCTCGGCCCAGGCCAGACAGTCATCGCCACAGCGCAGCCACACCTGGCGTCGCAGGAGCGGTGGGGGCAGTTCCGCCACCTCGGCGGGCGCCTCGGGGCCGGCCAGGGGCTCCGGTTCCATGGCGATCAGCTCCACGTCCACCGCCAGGCCGCTGAGCAGTTGCAGGTGGCGGGTAGGGCTGCCATCGCCCAACAGCAACAGGCGCCAGGGCCCGCTCAACTGCTGGCCGGCCTCGGCGGCCACCACCTCTTGAAAGGGGGCCTGCCAAAGAACCTGGGGGGAGTTCAGCAGCCTGGAGGACAAGGGTGGGGACGGGGTCATGGGCCTCGATGCGGCTTGGCCCAGGGGCCGCTAAGGGGCCGTTCAGGCTAGGCAGCGGGCCGGCTCAGAAGCCGTTGCTGATTGCGATCCGCCGTTGCAGCCCGCCCCGTTCGATCACGGCCGAATCGGCGGCGGTGGAGAGCAGGCGCCAGCCGCTGGAGCCGATCTGTTCGCCCACCAAGGCATTGGTGGAGCTGGTGCCCACCTGGAAGATGGCCGAGCCCGGCCGGCCCGCCACCTGCACCACCCCCACCAGTTCGGGGGTGCTCCCCTGGGCGGCCGGGGCCTGGGCCTGGCGGCCAGCCGGGCTAGCCGTGGTTGCCGCACCGCTGGCTGCTGGGGCGGGTCGGTTGAGCGGGCCACTCACGGGCACCCGCAACACCTCCGGTTGGCGGGAGCCGGGCAGCAGGGCTCCGGGCAGCTGGGCCAGCTGCTGGATCCAGGGTTCATCCGGTGGCGGCGGCGGCACGGAGCTGGCACTGGTCCCCGCGGCGGCGGCGTTGGCAGCGGCGGGGTCCTTCGAGGCAGCCGGGTTGGGGGAGGCCGGGGAGCCGCTGGCACCCGGTTGGCTGGCGCTGGAGGCCAGGGCTCCATTGGGGTCGGCCGTGCCCAGGCCCTTGAGGCGTTCCAGCAGCCAGAGGGTGCGTTCTTGGCGTAGATCGCTGCTGGCCTGGTTCCAGCCGTGCCAGCACACCAGGGAGGCCGCCCCGGTCAGCATTGCCAGGGACCCCAGGGCCAGAATCTTCAGCTGGGGAGGGGTGGCCCGGTTCCAGGCCACCCAGCGTCCGGAACCGGACCAGGGCCCGGGGCGCCGGCTCCCGGCCGATCGGGCCGGTCCCGCAGTCCAGAACGACGCCACGTTCCAGGGCGCCCCGGGCCGCGACGACCCGGCGGCCGGCGACGGTTCTTCCCGCACCTCCACCTCGATCATCGGCTCGCTAGCGGCGGCCTCAGCTGGGGTGGCCAGTCCGGGGGGATGGCGATAGGCCTGGGCGGCGTTGCTGAACACCCGGTCCATTACCTGTTCGGCCTTCAGCTCCCAGAAGGCCCTGGAATGGTTGATGGCACGTCGCGTCGCCAACAGCAGGCCCAGGTAAGGGCGTCAGATTAACGGCTATGGCCAGGCCAGGCTCCCCGCAGGTGTGAGTCAGGCGATGGACTGAAGGTCAAGGACGCCCTACCCAGGACTGGCTTCAGCCGGCCGGGGCCTTGGCAGCAGGCTGGCCAGCGACAGGCTGGGGCCCTTGGCCAGAACGCTGGCGTTGCTGTTGCAGTTCCAGCCAGAGCATCAGGGCCGTGATGTCCGCTGGACTGACGCCAGGCAGGCGCGCGGCCTGGCCCAGGGTGAGGGGCGCTCGCAGGGCCAGTTTTTCGCGGGCTTCGCGCGAGAGGGTGGCCAGGGAGGCGTAATCGATGTCCGCGGGAATTGGCCGATGTTCCTGTTTTTTCTGGCGATCAATCTGTAGCTGCTGGCGGGCCAGATAGCCGCTGTATTTGATCGTGATCTCGGCCGCTTCACCCACCTCGATCGGCAGCTCGGAGTCGGCCAGGCCATGGCGCACTAGGTCCCGGGCATGGATGCCGGGGCGGCGCAGCAGGTCGGCCAGGGTGATCGACCCCTTGATTGGCGCCCCGGTTTCGGCCTCCACCGCCGCCGCCGCCGGATCGCTGGCCTTGAGCCGCACCGTTTCCAGGCGCCGGGTTTCCGCGGCGATCGCCGCCTGCTTGTCGCTAAAGATCTGCCAGCGCCGGTCATCCACCAGGCCCAGCTCCCGTCCGAGGGGGGTGAGGCGTTGGTCGGCGTTATCGCCCCGCAGCACTAGCCGGTATTCGCTGCGGCTGGTCAGCACCCGGTAGGGCTCGCGCAGGTCCTTGGTCACCAGGTCGTCAATCATCGTGCCGATGTAGCTGCCTTCCCGCGGGAAGTGCACCGGCGCCTGGCCGCCCAGGTGGCGCGCGGCATTGAGGCCCGCCACCAGGCCCTGGGCGGCGGCTTCCTCGTAGCCGGTGGTGCCATTGAGCTGGCCGGCCGTAAACAGCCCGGCCACCCGCTTGGTCATCAGGGAGGGCAGCAGCTGGGTGGCCGGCAGCACGTCGTAGTCGACGGCGTAGGCGGGCCGCAGCATCACGCACTGCTCCAGCCCTGGCAGGGTGCGCAGCAACTCCAGTTGCAACCGTTCCGGCAGGCCGGTGGAGAAGCCCTGAATGTAGAGCTCCGGCGTGTCGCGACCTTCCGGCTCCAGGAAGATTTGGTGGCTCTCCTTATCGGCAAAGCGCACGATCTTGTCTTCGATTGAGGGGCAGTAGCGGGGGCCCTTGCTGTCGATGAAGCCGCCGTAGATCGGCGTGAGGTGGAGGTTGTCGCGGATCAGCTGGTGGGTGGCGGCCGTGGTGCGGGTGATGTGGCAACTCATCTGCTCACCGCTCACCCAGGCGGCCGGATCAAAGGAGAAGAAGCGATCGGCCGCATCACTGGGCTGTTCTTCGAGTTGGTCGAGGGCGACGCTGCGGCGATCGACCCGGGCCGGGGTGCCGGTTTTGAGCCGATCGAGGCGGAAGCCCAGGTTCACCAAGGCCTCGCTCAAGCCCTCGGCCGCCTGTTCACCGGCCCGGCCCGCCGCCATCGATTGGTTGCCCACCCAGATCTGGCCCCCCAGGAAGGTGCCGGTGGTGAGGATCACGGCCGGGGCGGCGTAGGCGCTGCCGAAATAGGTGCGCACACCGGTGATGCGCAGGTCGCCGGCCTCAGCGCTGCCGGCGGTCTCCAGGCCGGTCACCATGGCCTCGCGCAGGGCGAGGTTGGGGGTGTGCTGCAGCAGTTGCAGCATCTGGCGGGCGTATTGGCGTTTGTCGGTCTGGGCGCGCAGGGCCCACACGGCCGGGCCGCGGCTGGCGTTGAGCACCCGTTTCTGCAGGGCGGTGGCATCGGCCAGCCGGCCGATCACGCCGCCGAGGGCATCCACCTCATGCACCAGCTGGCTCTTGGCCGGACCGCCCACGGCCGGGTTGCAGGGCTGCCAGGCGATGCGATCGAGGTTGAGGCTAAATAGGGCCGTTGAAAGTCCCAGCCGGGCCGCCGCCAGGGCCGCTTCGCAGCCCGCATGGCCGCCACCGACGACGATCAGGTCGAAGGATTCACTGGCGGGGCTGGGGGCGCTCATGGGCGGGGGAAGGGGCGCCGATCGGCTGGGCGTAGGGGATTGGTGGTGAAGCCCTGGTCCGCTCCCGAGCCGGCAGAGTGGCGGGCTGTTTGGGGCGGGTTAGGGGGACAGCAGGGGGTCTCGGGACTCCTGGCCCTGTTGGCAAGGCCCGGGGCCGCGGGGTCCCACCAAAGGAGTGAAGCTCGGGCTTTTGAACATTGTTAACCAGCCTAACGAGCGGATCTGAAGCCAGTTGGGTGTGGCCGGAGCGACCCACGTTCACCCGGAGTGGTGCTGCACAGTGGGGTCAATCAGCTGCAGCCCCATCGCCGCCCCGACTTCGCCTGAGCTGCCGTTCCCGGCGGTCGATTCCCGTTCCGCCGAAGGCTTTTCCCGCAGCGGCCCCCAGTCTCTCCAGCAGCCTCCCGTTGATCCCCACTTTCAAACCGGCCAAACCGGTCAAACCGGCCAAACCGACCAAGACCGCCAATCCGGCCATCGAGGGGCTCCCCACCCGGAATACCGCTCGGCTGCCAGCTACGCCCGCGAGCTGCGGCCCCAACTTCCGCTTGGGGCCTTTCGCACCGATCCCAACCGGCTGGCCCTGGTCCTGATCAATTTGGTGATCCTGGCCCTGGGCTGGGGCATGGCAGACCAGCTGGACCGTTGGCCGGGTTTCTGGCCTCTGGCCTTTCTGCCCTTTGCCGTGGTGATGGGCAACAGCGTGATTGTGTTGCTGTTCGCCACCCACGACCTGCTGCATGGCAGCTCCCTGCGGGGGCGCACCTGGCGCCGGGCCGTAGGCCTGCTGGGCCTGGCCCTGCTCTGGATGCCGCCCACCCTCTGGAATGCGGTCCACAACCGGGAGCATCACGGCGCCACCAACAGTCTGGGCGATCCCGATCGCAGCTATCTCGAATCGCAGCCGGCCACCTGGGGCAAACGGATCCAGCACCTGTTCACCCCCTCCGACACGGTGCGGCCCTTGTGGCTAATGGTGGGCCTGGCCAGCGCCTGGGGAGTCCACAACCTGCGCACGATCGCTTCGGTGTTGCTCTTTAACGACGGGGCGCCCAACTTCACGCCGGCTTCCTTTCGCGTCAGCCCGAAGGAGCGGCTGCTGATTGGCCTGGAACTCCTGGCCATCGTGGCCCTGCACGCCGGTGTGATCGTTTGGCTGGATGGCCAGCCACTCAAATTGCTGCTCGGCTACTTCATCCCAATTTGGATTGGCTACGCCGGAGCCATGGCTTATATCTATACCAACCATCTGCTCTGTCCGCTCACTGAAATCAACGATCCGCTCGCTAATAGCCTCTCGTTAAGGCTGCCCAAGATCCTTGATCTGCTGCATCTCAATTTCTCCTATCACACTGAGCATCATATTTTCCCTGGCCTAAATTCCAGCTACTACCCGCATGTGCGTCGCTTGTTGATGGAGCATTACCCCGAGCGCTACCAGCTGTTGGATGGTTCCGAGGCCTGGCGCTTGCTGCTCTCCACACCACGGCATTACCGTGATCCCCAAACCCTGACCAGCTGGAGGGGTGATCGTCAGATGCCGGTTCCCCTGCCCTGGGCCAGTAGGGCTGGCACTGCTGTTTAGGGCGAAGCCAGGTTGCGGAAGCGGGTGAACTGGGGTTCAAACAACAGTTTCACCGTGCCCACCGGGCCGTTGCGGTGCTTGGTGACGATTACTTCGGTGATGCCGCGATCAGGCGTTTCCGGGTTGTAGTACTCATCGCGGTAGATCATTAGCACCAGGTCGGCGTCCTGTTCGATCGAGCCCGATTCGCGCAGATCGCTGAGCATGGGACGCTTGTTGGTGCGGGATTCGACGCCGCGGCTTAGCTGGGAGAGGGCGATGACGGGCACATTCAGTTCGCGCGCCATGCCCTTGAGGCCCCGGGTGATGCGGGAGAGTTCCTGCACCCGGTTGTCGGGGGTAGTGCCCTCCATCAACTGCAGGTAATCGATCACAATTAAGCCAAGCTCCTTCCCCTGTTCGGCCATCAGGCGACGGCACAGGGAGCGCATCTCCAGCACCCCAGAATTGGGTTTGTCGTCAATGAACAGGGGCAACATGCCCAAGGTATTGATGCCCTGGCCGAGCAGGGGCCATTCCTCCTGCTGCAGGCGGCCGGTGCGCAGGCGGCCGCTTTCAATGCCCACTTCCATGGACAGCAGCCGGTAGGTGAGTTGTTCTTTGCTCATCTCCAGGCTGAATACACAAACCGGCAACTGGTGCAGCTGCGCCACATTCTTGGCGATGTTGAGCACGATCGATGTTTTCCCCATGGCCGGCCGGCCGGCCACGATGATCAGGTCGCTGCGTTGCAAGCCCTGGGTGATCGCATCGAGGTCGTAGAAATTGACCGGAATGCCGGCCACGGCCGTGCCAAGGGAGCGGCTTTCGATCTCGTTGAAGGTGCTGGTGAGGATTTCGGCGGTGGGGGTGAGGCCCTGGCTGGGTTTTTCCTGGCTGATCGCAAAGATCTTTTGCTCCGCCTCATCGAGCACCTGCTCCATGGGCTTGCTCTGGTCAAAGCCGAGGGCAATCACCTCATTGCCGGAGCGAATCAATTGGCGGCGCAGGTATTTGTCCATGACCAGGCGCGCCACCTGGTCGATTGAGGCAGTGGAGAGGGTGCGCTCCACCAGCTCCACCAGCCGGCCGCTGCCCCCCACCTTGTCGAGCTGGCCCGTGTCCGCCAGCCAGGCGGCCATGGCCGTGAGGTCGGTGGGTTTGCCCTGGCTGTGCAGCATCACCGCCGTGCGGTAGATCTCCCGGTGGGCAGTGAGATAGAAGGCTTCCGGCTGCAGCACATCGGCCACCCGGCCGATCGCATCGGGGTCGAGCAGGATGCCGCCAAGCACCGCTTCCTCCGCCTCCAAGTTCTGGGGCGGGATCGAATCGGGTAGGGCCTCAAAGCTGGCGCCATCGCGCTCCCGGCCGCGGCCAAAGCCCCTTCGCCCGCTAGCTGGGGCCTCCTCGGAGGGGTCCTGGTTGGCCAGGGGAACGCTCACCATGGGCTGATTGTTTGGCGTTGGCCTGCGGGGAACTGGTCTTTGGCTCTGTGGGGCTGGGTGCCCCTAGGAGCGGCTGGCTCGGCCCTAGGGGTTGCACCATGCCCCAGTCTCCCGCCTAAGGCAACGCCGCCAGTCCCCGGAGGGCCTGGCGGCGTTGGGGTCAGCCGTTGGGCTGGTTGATGGTCGCTGGAGGGCAAGGGCGCAGCATCGCTTGGCTGGACCCGGAGGCGAGGAAGCTGGCCTTAGTGGCTTACCACTTCCAGGTTGATCTCGGCCACCACTTCGGGGTGGAGCTTGACCTGCACCTTGTAGGTGCCGGTGCGGTGGATTTCCGGAACGATGATGTCGCGGCGATCCAGGTCCTTCTTGGTGGCGGTTTCGATCGCTTCGGCCACGTCACCGTTGGTCACGGTGCCGAACAGCACGTCGTCGCCACCGGTCTGCTTCTTGACCGTAAAGCGGCCGATCGTGTCGAGGGCGGTGCGGAAGGCGATCGCCTCGGCCTTGAGGGCGGCCTGGCGCTCGGCTTCCTTGGCACGGCGGTGCTCCACCTGGCGCAGCACGGCGGGGGTGACGGGCAGGGCCTTGCCGGTGGGAAGGAGGAAGTTACGGGCGTAGCCGGGGGCCACTTCCACCAGGTCACCGTCCTTCCCGAGGCTGAGGACGTCCTCGCTGAGGACCACTTGTACGCGCTTGGCCATGGCTACGAACCTTTGAACCAACAGAAATCGATCTACCAGCCTACGGCACCGCTGGAAGGTGCAAGCGGGGTTTTTGCTTGAGCGCAACCCCACCGGGCCCAAGGGCCCGGCCGAGGCCTCGCCGTGCAAGGGGTGGCTTTGAGGGCGATCCCTAGGGGCGAGGAGCCGATGGCAGTGGCTAGCGCCGAACCCAATTCTTTTGTGGCCAAGCAGTGCCTGGCCCAAAACAAGCGGCAGATCTGCGGAGACTTCGCGCTCTGATGACTGCAGTCGGGCCGATATCTGCTTTGCAGATGTATAAATGCCGGGAACTCCCTTGATGGTCAATGTGTCCATTGTGGAACCATCAGCCAGCGCTAGCAAGTTCGCATCTCCAGTCGCCGAGGTTGCTGATCTGCGATGTCCGATCCTGTTGATCGATGAAGATACGCTCAAATTGGGCGACTACCCATACCCGGCCCGGCCTGGAGACTTGCTGCGTGTTCATGTTCAGCCGCCGGAGGGACGGCCCCGTGTTGGACCATTGTTAGTCGCCGTTACTGGGGTTGATACCGTCGCGGCGGAATTGGATTGCCGTGTTAAACAGGCCCCTCAGGAAGGCCGCGATTTGCTTCGGTATTGGCAGGACATACTGCCAAATAATCATTCCGGTCCTCGCCCCTATCCATCCCTCTCGAACCGTTTGCTTCGGCCCCAGTTTCGCAATAAGATAGTTGCCCTGATTCGCCGAGGCAAGCGCCGTCGTTCACCGCTCTTGTTTTTGGGTTTGGGCGGAGTCATTGGCTTGGTGCTGGTGCGTTCGCTCTATACATCCATCTCCACAATCACGATTGAGAAAGGGGTTGTGGCGATCCCGCCGGGGCCGTTGGAGTCCTCAGTGGACCCGGTGGTTGCTAGGGAGTCGGGTCTGATTAATCAGCTGTATGTACGTGAGGGGATGGGAGTAGCACCAGGTCAGCCCCTTTTCAGCACCCGCCCTGACCCCGCCGTTGACTTTGATTTGCAGGATCGCAGTGCTGCGAGGGATTTGATCAGCCTTGATGCCCAGATGCGTGATACCCAAGGGGAACTTGATTCACTCGCTGAGCAGATTGCCTTAAACAGCTTGGAAGGCACTACCCTTCCTGAAAGCTACGCCCAGTTGCAAATTCTCAATAAACAACTTAAAATTGCACAACTCCAACGGCAGCGACGGGAAGGGCTGATGCATCAAGGTGTTATCAGCCAAGATAACTATGAGGTGATTGTGGACCGCGTCTTGGATCTGGAAGCCAGGCAACAGCAAGTGCTGCGCCAGTATAAATCAGATCAGGCAAGGCGAGATAGGGGTGCTGTATTGACTGCCCTTGAAACGCTGCACCGCCAACGATGGACCGCGTTGTTACAGCGGCGGCAGCACATCCAGCACGGCGTGGATGAACGACTCGCCCTAAGACGTCAGCACCCATTGCCTACGTTTTTAGTGAAGGATCAGCAGCCCCTTCAAAATGAAATATATAGGGCCAGCTCCTCGGCTGTCGTCTTGCGTCAACTGAAGCAAATCGGAGATGCCGTGCAGGCAAAGGAGGCGGTATTTGTGCTGCAGCAGAAGCGACTGCCTCCTACGGTTGAGGCCAAAGCCTCTGGTTCGCAGGTTGATTTGCTGGCCTTGGGTAGTACGGGAATGGCTGATATTCCTGTGATTGGTCAGCATTATGCAGTTCGCCTAAGTGGCATCGGACCTCGCAGGGATAACGAGGTGGATCTGAAGGTGGAATTTTTGAATCTTCAAGCTAATGATGTCAGGCAAATTATCGCCGTCCAGGGTAAGACTGTGAAGCTCACATTCCCGAGCAAACTCAATTTGCTTGAGCGGATGTCCAGATTTTTTGCTGCTGGGGTGAGCTGATGATGCCCTTTGCCATTTCTGTGTTATTGGCGCTGGGAGGCGGGCTGCCGGCAGCAGGGGTGATCCCACATATGGTCTGGGCTGAGAGGCTTGTGAGAGACATTAAGCCTGCCGATAATGTCTATGGCTCGAAGCCAACGGTGCTGCAATGGCGAGGAGTTGATGGGGCCATTGAGACACGCAATCGGACGGTGTGCTCATCCTTCATTACCCGGCTGCTGAAGCAAGCCTACGGCTATGGAACCGATGACATCAAGCGCTGGTTTGGATCAGCTTCACCAACCGCTGATCTCTACTATCAAGCCATCAGCAGCGGCAACGGATTTAAGCAGATCGCTAGCATCTCGCTTGTGAAAGTGGGCGATTTAATTGCGATTGACTACCATAGGGGCCAATCTGCTGATTATGAGTCGCCTTCTCAATCGACAGGTCATGTCATGCTTGTTGCAGGACAGCCTATGCGCTTAGAGGGGGGCTCAGAGGGTTCCCTGTCTCGCTACTCCGTGCTAGTCATTGATTCATCAAGGTCGGGCCATGATCTACTTGACACTCGCCGTCAAGCCAATGGCGGCTGGGGGACCGGTGGCGTCGGGCGGGGTGAGATCGGTTTGCAGGCGGATGGCCAGGGCCGTATTCACTCCTACAGCTGGAGCAATTTATCCCGCTCAAAGGTGATCCCCCAAACGCAACATTCACTCTTAATCGGACGTTTTTGTGGATCAGAATGTTGATTAAGCGCTAGATAGGCACGCTGCCTGTGAGCACCAAACAGCCGATCATTGCAGCAATTGAAACCAGCATCCAGGGGAGCACCTTCCGTTCCTCGTGCAGGATGCAATCATTGGCATAGGACATGATCGCAATAATCACGAATAGATGGTTGCCTTGAAAGGGGAGCTGCTTGCTGCCCATTGCAATGAAGACCAGCTCGACCCCCCATACATAGACAATGCTGTACAGCAATCCAGTTACATAGCGTCTTAGCCCAATGATGAGGCTGTATGTGGATATAATTTTGATATTGAAATAGACAAAAAAGCAGCCAACCAAAAATATGATGGCGCTGAGGGGCTGCAGCAACATTGAGGTGGTCTGGCTTTCTTGGACAGCCCCCATCGTTAACCTCTGAGGCGGGGCACCGCCCTTGAAAAGGGGCTCCCACCGATGAGCAAGCGCCGCACTCACAGTCCCGAGTTCAAGGCCAAGGTCGCCATGGAGGCGAT
>CAINZT010000057.1 GCA_903855705.1 uncultured Synechococcus sp. | reverse complement strand
GCGGTATTGCCCCTGCCCCCAACGACCCCAGCGCTGCGCCCTTTGACCATCCGATCTTCAGCGGAAGCGTGCGGCGCATCCGCGGCTGGCTGGGGACCACTGGCTTCGATCCAGCCGAGCAGGACCTGCTCGAGCGGGTGATCCACAGCGGTGGCGATCTGAGCCTGGCCGCCGACCTGCACTGGTCCGTTGGGGCCTGTGCCCAGGGCATGGCCGCCCTGGCGGCCGGCGCCGTGATTCTCACCGACACAGCCATGGCGGCCTCGGCGGTGCAGCCGATGGCCCGGCGCACCTTCGCCAATCCGGTGCGGAGCGTGCTCGATTGGGCGCCCCAGCGGGCTCCGGCGGGCGGCACCCGCACGGCCGTGGGCATGGCGGCGGCCCTCAGGGACCACCCGGGCGCCGTGGTGCTGATCGGCAGTGCCCCCACGGCCCTGGAGCAGTTGCTGGACCTGGCCCAGCAGGGGCCGCCGCCGGCCCTGGTGATCGGCATGCCCGTGGGCTTTGTTGGCGTGGCCGAGAGCAAGCGCCATCTGGCCGCCAGCGGCCTGGCCCAGATCCGGCTCGATGGCAGCCGGGGCGGTGCCGCCCTGGGGGCCGCGGCGGCCAACGCCCTGCTGCGGCGGGCCTGGCTCGATCAGCCCCGGTGAGGGCGCCTGCCGGCTCCAGGAACCGGCCCAGGCCCGCCTGCGGCTCGGGGCCAGGGGCCTAGGGCTGCAGCCCCACCGCCACATGGCTGTTGGCCTCGATCCGTCCCAGCACCTGGCGGGCCCGCAGCACGACTGCCGCCGGCACCCCGGCCAGGCGGGCGGCTTCGATGCCGTAGCTGCGGCTGGCGCCCCCGGCCACGACCCGGTGCAGGAACAGCAGGTCGTCGCCCGTTTCCTCCACCAGCACCTGCACGTTGGCCACGTTGGCGTGCAGCTCAGCTAACTCATTGAGCTCGTGGTAGTGGGTGGCAAACACACTGCGGGCCTGGATGTCGACGGCCAGATGTTCGGCCACGGCCCAGGCGATCGAGAGGCCATCGAAGGTGGCCGTGCCCCGGCCGATCTCATCGAGTAGCACCAGGGAGCGGTTGCTGGCGTGGTGAAGGATGTTGGCCGTTTCGGCCATCTCCACCATGAAGGTGGACTGGCCGCTGGCCAGGTCGTCGCCGGCGCCGACGCGGGTGAAGATGCGATCGGCGAGGCCGAGCTGGGCGGAGCGGGCCGGAATCCAGCTGCCCATCTGGGCCATCAGTTGCAGCAGCCCCGTCTGGCGCAGGTAGCAGCTCTTGCCACTGGCATTGGGGCCCGTGAGCACCAGCAGGTCGGGGGGGCTGCCGTCCTGGTCGTGGCGGCCGATTGGCGCCGGGCCGCCGCCTAGGGCAATGCCATTGGCGGTGAAGGGACTCTCCACCAGGAGCTGCTCCACCACCGGATGGCGGCCGGCTTCGATCAGCAGCTCGCGCCCGGCCGTGATCTCGGGCCGGCAATAGCCGCCGGTGGCGGCCACCTCGGCCAGGGAGGCGAGGGCATCGAGGTCGGCCACCAGCCGGGCCGCGGCCCGGATTGGCGTGGCCTCGGTGCCCACCTGGCTGCGCAGCTCGGCAAACAATTCAAATTCCCGCTGGGCGGCGCGGGCCTTGAGCTGCAGGATCCGGCCTTCGCGGCCCTTGAGCTCGGGGGTGACGAAGCGCTCCTCGTTGGCCAGGGTTTGGCGGCGGATCCAGTGCTCCGGCACGGCGCCGGCCTTGGCGCGGCTCACCGAGAGGAAGTAGCCAAAGGTGCGGTGGTACTGCAGGCGCAGGGTGGCGATGCCGCTGGCCCGGCGCTCGCTGGCCTCCTGCTCGGCCAGCCAGGCGTCCTGGTCATCGAGCTGGTTGCGCAGGCCATCGAGGCGGCTGTCGACGCCATCGTGGATCAGGCCGCCTTCGGTTAGGGCCAGGGGCGGCGTGTCCACCAGGCTGTGGCGCACCAGGGCTGCCAGCTCGGCCAGCTCCGGCCAGGGCCGGGCCAGGGCCGCTAACGGCGGACTGCTGGCCTGCCCCAGCAGGGAGGCCAGCTGGGGCAGCCGTTCGAGCCCATCGGCCAGGGCCACCAGGTCCCGGGCGGAGGCGCTGCCGGCCCCGGCCCGGCCCGCGAGCCGCTCCAGGTCGCCCATGGGGCGCAGCAGCCGGCGCAGGGCCTGGCGCAGGGGGCGTTGGTTGACCAGTTCGCTCACCCCCTCCTGGCGGGCGCCGATGGCGGCCCGATCGACCAGGGGCGCCTCGATCCAGCGGCGCAGGCAGCGGCCGCCCATGGCCGTGACGGTGCGATCAAGGGCCCACAGCAGCGACCCCTGCACGCCACCGCCCAGCTGGGTGCGGGTCAGTTCCAGGTTGCGGCGGGTTTGGGCATCGAGCACCAGCTGGTCGCCCGCATGCCAGGTGGTGGGCAGGTCCAGGGGGATGGCGGCGCCCGGCTGGGTGTCGTCGAGGTAGCGCAACAGCCCGCCGGCGGCCCGCTGGCCCAGGGGCAGGTCGGCCAGGCCCAGGCCCGCCAGGCTGGCCAGTTTGAAGCGCTTGAGCAGGCTGGACCTGGCCTCAGGCGCCGCGAAGGGGGTGAGGGCCGAGGGCGTCAGCCGCAGGCTTTCCGGACACCAGCTGGGGCGCTGGCCATCGCCGGGCCAGACCACTTCGGCGGCGTCCAGTTGCAGCAGCTCCTGGTGCAGCAGGTCGCTGCCCTGGCGCTCGGTGACCCGGAACTCGCCGGTGCTGACGTCCGCCAACGCCAGGCCCCAGCGACTGCCCTCAACCACGACGCCACAAAGCCAGTTGTTTCGCCGTGCCGAGAGCATCCCTTCTTCAATCACCGTGCCGGGGGTGAGCACCCGGGTGATGTCGCGCTTGAGCAGGGCCCCCTTGGCGGCGGTGGCTTCCAGCTGGTCGCAGAGGGCCACACACAACCCGCGGCGCACGAGGTCGCCGCAGTAGCGCTCGGCGGCGTGGTGGGGAATGCCCGCCATCGGCACCCGCCCATGGGCCTTGCCCGCCTCCTTGCCCGTGAGGGTGAGCTCCAACAGCTGGGAGAGCGTGATCGCGTCTTCAAAGAAGCATTCGAAAAAATCGCCGAGGCGGTAGAGCAGCAGCCGCTCGGGATGGGCGGCCTTGAGCTCCACGTAGTGGCGCAGCATCGGCGGCAGTTGCTGGGGATCCACCAGGGAGTGGTGGTGCCAGGGCGGCAGGTCGGACTCGGGGGCCGCGGCGGTGGGGGGCTCGGCTTCGTTGGCGAGGCCGGCGGATTCGGCGCTGTCGGGATCGGAGGGGCTTGGATCCGTTGCGGCAAGGTCGGTTGGGGCTGGTTCTGTGGGGGTAGGGCCGGTCGCATCGGGCCCAGCCGCCCCGGCCTTGGTCTGGCGCCGCTGCCGGGGCCGGCTGCTGGCATCGGCCTCCAGGGCGGCATCGTCGAGGTCGCCGGGATCGGCGAGGGCCCCGGGCCGGGCCAGCCGGGCCGCCGGCTTGGGCTCTTCGGGGGCCCCAAACAGGTTGCCCTGCAGGGCTGTTTCGGACAAACCGGTATCGGCCACGGGCGAAAGCTGCTGGGGGGCTTCCGCAGCCACGGATCCTTGGGGCAGGGGGGCTGATCGTAGGAGGGCTTGCTGGGCTGCCCGGACTGCGCTGGGACCCGCACCCGACAACTTGTGAAGGAACCAGCCAGCGCCTGCCCCTAGGGCCGGAGCGGCGTGTGAGAATCCGCCCACTGACCGACGCGGGCCCCTGGCCAGCGGGCCGGCCAATCCCGACGCTGATCCATGCAGATCCTCAACACCCTCACCGTTCTGGCCCTGGTGGTGCTGTCGTTCGCGCTGATCGTGGCTGTGCCTGTGCTCTACGCCAGCAACGAAGACAGCGGCCGCTCCAATCGCCTGATCCTCCTGGGTGGCCTCGCCTGGGTCGGACTGGTGCTGCTGAACTGGGGCGTCAGCTTTTTCGTAGTCTGATCCCACTCGCGAGTCCAGGCGCTTGACGGTCTTCGAAGGGTTCTTCACCGCTGCCAGCAGCCTGCGGGTCGCCATCGTGGTGGCTCGATTTAATGATTTGGTGACGGGCAAGCTGCTCAGCGGTTGCCTTGATGCGCTCACCCGCCACGGCATCGACGTGGGCCCTACCAGCAGCCAGCTGGACGTGGCCTGGGTGCCGGGTTGCTTTGAAATTCCCCTGGTGGCCCAGCGGCTGGCGGCTAGCGGTCGCTATCAGGTTGTGATCACCCTGGGGGCCGTGATCCGTGGCGACACGCCCCATTTCGATGTGGTGGTCAACGAGGTGAGCAAGGGTGTGGCGGCCGTCGCCCGCGACACGGGCGTGCCGGTGATCTTCGGCGTGCTCACCACCGACACCCTGCAGCAGGCCCTGGAGCGGGCGGGCATTAAGGCCAACCTGGGCTGGAGCTATGGCCTGCAGGCGATCGAAATGGGTTCCCTGATGGCGGCCCTGCCGGCCTGAACCGATGGCTTGCAAGGGAATCGTCCTGGCCGGCGGAAGTGGCACGCGCCTGCATCCGATCACCCAGGCGGTGAGCAAGCAGCTGCTGCCGGTTTTTGATAAGCCGATGGTCTATTACCCGCTCTCCACGTTGATGCTGGCGGGGATCCGGGAGGTACTCATCATCACTACCCCCCAGGACCAGGCCGCCTTTGAACGGCTCCTGGGCGATGGCAGCCGCTGGGGTATGCAAATTACCTATGCGGTGCAGCCCAGCCCCGATGGCCTGGCCCAGGCCTTCCTGATCGGCGCCGAGTTCCTGGCCGGCTCGCCGGCGGCCCTGGTGCTGGGCGACAACCTCTTCCATGGCCACGACCTGGTGCCCCAGCTGCAGGCCAGCAATGGGGGGGGAGCTGGCTCCATGGCTGGCCCGATCACGGGTGCCACGGTGTTCGCCTACCCGGTGCGCGATCCCGAGCGCTACGGCGTCGTGGAATTTGCTGCCGATGGCCGGGTGCTCAGCCTGGAGGAAAAGCCGGCAAAGCCCCGCAGCCGCTACGCCGTGACCGGCCTCTATTTCTATGACGACACGGTGGTGGAGCGGGCCCGCCAGGTGCGCCCATCCCCCCGGGGTGAACTGGAGATCACCGACCTCAACGCCATGTACCTGGCCGAGGGCCTGCTCAAGGTGGAGCTGATGGGTCGGGGCATGGCCTGGCTCGATACGGGCACCTGCGATTCCCTCCATGAGGC
>CAINZT010000056.1 GCA_903855705.1 uncultured Synechococcus sp. | reverse complement strand
GGGGGTGCAGTTCCACCCGGAAAGCGTGCTCACCCAGGCGGGCCACCAGCTGCTGGCCAACTTCCTGCGCCAGGCGGCCACGCCGGCCGCAGCGGCGGTGTCGCCCCAGGGCTGAACCCTCGGCTCCCTTCGCGTCTTGCCGAGGCCTGGCTGAAGGACTGCTTGCGGTCCTGCTCAAAAGACTGCTGAAAGCCCCGATTCCAGAACGGCTGCCAGGACCGGGCCCAGGCCGCTCCGTAGGGGATCACGAGCTTGTCTAACCAGCGCTGCTAGGTTCGCGCCACCGTCACCGCTTCGGGCGACCATCCGCCATGGCCCTGTTTTCTGGCCCTTTCCGGCGCCGCCTATCGGATCTAGGGGCTCACCCGCCGGCCAGCCGCAAGGGCGACCTGGCTAAGGGCCCAGCTCGCCTGGCCACCAGCCTGGCCGCCTGCGGTCTGCTGCTAGGCCTGGGGGCCCCGATCGCGCAGGCCGAAACCGGGGTCACGATCACCAGCTATGGCCACAGCGCCCTGCTGGTTCAGGGCGGCGGCACCAGCGTGCTGCTCAATCCCTTCAAGGCCGTGGGCTGCGCCGCCGGCCTGACGCCGCCGCGGCCAGCCGCCAATGTGATCCTGGCCAGCAGCCGCTTGGCCGATGAGGGGGCCCCCGGTGCCAGCGGCCGCTTCCTGGTCAGCCCCGGCTCTTACCGGATTAACGGCCTCTCGCTCGAAGGCATCGCCGCCCCCCACGACCGCGTCGGCGGCCGACGCTTCGGCCAGGCCACAATCTGGCGCTGGAAACAGGGCGGCCTCGAGATCGCCCACCTGGGCGGCACCGCCGCCGAACTGCTCCCCGCCGACCGGGTGCTGTTGGGCCGGCCCGATGTGCTGATCATCGGCGTAGGCGGCGGCGCCAAGGTTTACGACGGCGAAGAAGCTGCTGCGGTGGTCAAAAGCCTGGCCCCCCGTCGCGTCATCCCGGTGCAATACGTCAGCGGCAAGCCCCCCAAGGACTGTGACCAGGGCAGCATCGAACCCTTTCTCAAGGCCATGGCCGGCACCCCGGTGAAACGGAGCGGCAGCAGCATCACCCTGCCCGCCAAGCTCTCCGACGGCACCCAGATCCTGGTGCTGCGTTAGGGCCAACGGCATGGCGCTCCGTTGAAGTCGGCACGGAGGTGCTGCCCTCAAAGGTGCTGGCCTGAATGGCGTTTCCCTGAACAGGGTTGGTGCCCTAGAGCCCTGGCCCCGCTAGCTGGATCCACCCCTCCATCGCCAGGCTCCAACCCTGCCGCCAGCCACCCCCATGCTCCGCCGCCGCCAGCTCCTCACCCTGGGCCTGGCCGGGCTCGGCACCGCCCTGTTGGCCCCCACCCGCCGGGCTAGCGCCAGCGGCCAGGGGTTGCGGGTGCTCGTGGTGGGCGCCGGCCTGGCCGGCCTGGCGGCGGCGCGCCAGCTGCAGCAGCAGGGCTATCAGGTGACCGTGCTCGAGGGGCGCGATCGCCTGGGCGGGCGCACCTGGACCAGCCGGGCCTGGTCGGACCTGCCCCTGGACCTGGGGGCCGGCTGGATCCATGGGACCAGCGGCAACCCGATCACGGCCCTGGCCCGCAGCAGTGGCGCCAAGCTGATCAGCACCAGCCTGGAGAGCGCCCGGATCTTTGGCGCCGATGGCAGGCCCCTCAGCGCCAGCCAGGAGCAACAACTCGATCGCCTGGAGCGCCGCCTGGTGGCCGCCGTCGCCCAGGCCCAGGAGCAGGAGGGCCCAGACCTCTCCCTCCAAGCCCTGGTGGCCCGCACCTTCGGCTGGGACCAGCTGGCCAGCGCCGACCGCCAACGGCTCAAGTACTTAATCAACAGCCGCTACGAACAGGAGTACGGCGCCAGCGCCCTAGCCCTCTCCAGCCGCTGGTTGGACATGGATGGGGTCTACGGCGGCGGCGAAGCCCTGCTGGTGCCCGGCTTTAGCGCCATCGTCGAGGCCCTGGCCCAGGGACTGACGATCCTGACCGGCCAGTCGGTGCAGGAGGTGATTTGGAGCGGCCCCGGAGCGCCCGGTGAAGGTGCGGGTAGCGGGGCCGGTGGCGTCACGGTGGTCTGCCAGACGGGGGCAAACGGTGAGCGGCGCCGCTTTGAGGCCGACAAGCTTGTGCTCACCGTGCCCCTGGGGGTGCTCAAGGCCGGATCGATCCAGTTCAACCCGCCCTTGCCAGCCGCCAAACAGGCCGCGATCCAACGCCTGGGCATGGGCACCCTCAACAAGTGCTGCCTGCGTTTTGCACGCCCCTTCTGGCCCACGGACGTGGACTGGCTCGGCCAGATCGAGCCGGGCCCGGGCGACTGGATGGAATGGGTGAGCCTGGCGAAACCCCTCCAGCAGCCGGTGTTGATTGGCTTCCACGCCGGCCAATCGGCCGTAGCCCTAGAAGCCCTCGACGACGCTGCCGTGGTGGCCAGCGCCATGGCCAGCCTGCGGCGCCTCTATGGGCCGGGGATTCCCGAGCCAATTGGCGTGCAAATCAGCCGCTGGCGCGCCGATCCCTTCAGCGGCGGCGCCTATTCCTTCAACGCCCTCGGCAGCACGCCAGCCGACCGGCAGGTGCTGGCCAAACCCCTGGCCCAGCGCCTGTTCTTCGCCGGCGAAGCCAGCCACCCCAACCTGTTTGGCACCACCCACGGCGCCTACCTCTCGGGCCTAAGGGCCGCAGCGGAGCTTCAGGCCAGCCCCTCAATCGCCGCGTAGGCCCGCCAGAACTGCTCCATCTGCGCCCTGGTGCCCAGGCTCACCCGCAGGGAGCCATCGATCAGGGGCTTGCCCGCCATTGAGCGCACCAGAATCCCCGCCTGGCGCAGGGCCTGCTCCACGGCGCGGGGGTCCGCCTGGGGCCAGAT
>CAINZT010000055.1 GCA_903855705.1 uncultured Synechococcus sp. | reverse complement strand
GGTGGTCATGAGAACGGGGAAGGTGTGCTCCAAGCGGAGCGGTAAGTAGGACAAGGGCCGTGCGGGAACCCGCCTGGCCATCGCCTGACCCAACGTAACAGAAGATTGCGGGACGTGAGGAAAGGTTGAGCCGGTTGGGGCGGGAAAGTGGCCGGCCTGTTGAGGGGGAGCGCCAGTTAGCCCCTTATTAGGCAGCGGGTTTCGGCTGTCCCGGCGAGCTGGCTTTGGGTCACGCCGCCTTTGGGGCTGTTTCCCCTCGCTGCCCAGGGACCCTTCAAAAGTCTGGCTTTGGCTTCCCCCTTGCCCAAAGCCTGCTGCGGCCTGTCGTTTGGCGTTTGAATGCCTGGGGGGGGCTGGCCTTGCTCCCAAGGCGGCGCTTTGGCCCGGCAGGTCCCTAGGTGGCTCAAGTGATCCGGCTGCTTTCTGTAGCTCGCTCTGGGGTTCCTGTTGTTAGCGTCCAGATCCGCCGCAGCGTTCTCGCCGTGAGTTCTCACCGGGTGCTGCTGGTGCGCCTGCCCTGCAACCCCATTTTCCCGATCGGGCCCGTTTATCTGGCCGATCACATCCATAAGTGTTTCCCCGAGATCCCCCAGCGGATCCTGGATTTGGCCGCTGTGCCCCTGCTCGATGTCGATCGGGTGCTGCTGGCCACGGTTGAGGCCTTTCGTCCCAACTTGCTGGTGTTTTCCTGGCGGGACATCCAGATCTATGCGCCCGTGGATGGCCGCGGTGGCAATCCGCTGCAGCACTCGTTTGAGGTCTTCTACGCCAGCAATCCGCTCAAGCGGCTTCGGGGCGCCCTTGGCGGCCTGGGCCTAATGGCCTCCTTCTATGGCGAGCTGTGGCGCAACCTGCGCCTGGTGCGCCGGGGGCTACGCCGGGCCCGTCGCTTCCAGCCCCAGGCCCAGGCCGTGCTGGGGGGCGGCGCCGTGAGCGTCTTTTATGAACAGCTGGGCCGCAAGCTGCCCCGCGGCACGGTGGTGTCGGTGGGGGAGGGCGAACCCCTGATTGAGAAGCTGATCCGGGGGGACTCCCTGGCTTCAGAGCGCTGCTTCCTGGCGGGTGAGGAGCCCCGGCCGGGGCTGATCCATGAGCAGCCCGCTGGCATGGAGAAAAGTGCCTGCAATTACGCCTATATCGCCGAGATCTGGCCCCAGCTCGATTGGTACCTCGATGGCGGCGACTTCTACGTCGGCGTGCAGACGAAGCGGGGCTGCCCCCACAACTGTTGTTATTGCGTCTACACCGTGGTGGAGGGCAAGGCGGTGCGGGTCAACCCGGTGCAAGAGGTGATCGCCGAGATGGCCCAGCTCTATGCCAAGGGAGTGCGCGGCTTTTGGTTCACCGATGCCCAGTTCATCCCGGCCCGCCGCTACATCGAGGATGCTAAGGAGTTGTTGCGGGCGGTGCTGGCCCAGGGCTGGAGCGATATCCGGTGGGCGGCCTATATCCGCGCCGACAACCTCGATGCCGAACTGGCCGAGCTGATGGTGGCCACCGGCATGGATTACTTCGAGATCGGCATCACCTCGGGCTCCCATGAGCTCGTGCGCACGATGCGCATGGGCTACAACCTGCGCACCGTGCTGGAGAACTGTCGCCTGCTGGCCCGGGCCGGGTTCCGGGAGCATGTGTCGGTGAACTACTCCTTCAATGTGATCGATGAGCGCCCCGAAACGATCCGCCAGACCGTGGCCTACCACCGCGAGCTCGAACGCATCTTTGGCGCCGACAAGGTGGAGCCGGCGATCTTTTTCATCGGCCTGCAACCCCACACCCATCTGGAGCAATACGGCTTTGACCAGGGTTTGATCAAGCCTGGCTACAACCCGATGAGCATGTTGCCCTGGACCGCTCGCCAATTGCTCTGGAACCCGGAACCGATGGGAAGCACCTTCGGCCGGATCTGCCTGGAGGCCTTTGAACGCAACCCTGGCGATTTTGGTCGCACCGTGATGGATCTGCTGGAGCGGGACTACGGCCTGGCACCCCTAGAAGAGGCCCTGCAGGCGCCTTTGGAAGGACGCAAAGCCCTTGCCACGGCTACGCGATAGCCGTACTAGATAGTCGTAAGCGAAGCGATAGCTGGACGTGATTGCTGGCGCTAGGCGCTCCACCAGCGTCGCCGCGCCCACAACAGCAGGCCCAGCCCTAGCCAGCCCAGCACCCCGCCGATCGGGTTGGCGGGCCCGGTGAGCCAGCTTGGGGTTGTCGGTTGCAGGGCGATCAGCCCCTGGTTGAGCACAAACCAGCCGCCCACCAGGCCGCCGTGCAGTCCAACGGCACCCCAGAGCAGGCCCCCGTCGGCCCGGCGTTGCAGGCCCAGGGCCAGGCCCAGCAGCAGCAGGCCCCCCAGCAGTCCGAGCAGGGGCAGCAGCGGCAGGTTGAAGCGGGTGTGCACCAGGCTGAACAGGGCGGCCTGGAGCCAGAGAGCCCGCTGGCGCCCCAGATGCAGCCCAAGTTCGCCCAGCAGCCAGCCGCGAAAGAGAAGCTCCTCGGCAAAGCCCACCCCCAGGGCCAGGGCCAGGCCGTTGAGCAGCACGGCGGCAGAGGTGTGCAGCGGCCAGGAGATCGCTCCGGCCAGTTGCAGGCCGGTCACCACCAGGGCCAGCAGGGCTGCCGCCTTGAGCAGGCCGCGCAGCAGGGCCTGGAGCGCCTCTGGCCAGGAACCGACCACCCCCAGGCCGCGCCAGGGATGGGGTTCGCCCCACTGCCTCCGCAGCCGCTGCGGCAGGCTTAGGACCAGGGCCAACACCGCTGGGATGGCCGCCAGGCTCGCCCGTTGCCCTTCCCCAATGCCGACGAGGCCAGCCAGCCCTTGGCAGCCGAGGAACAGCCCCACCAGAGCGGCTGGATAGAGCAGGGTTCCCCACCAGGGGATGGGCGGCCTACCCGGCCTGGCGGCGGCTGCCATCAGCCTTCGGGCTCAATCGTGCTGCTGAGGCCCTTGGCCTTGAGGGTTTCGCTGTAAAACTCAGCGGGCTCGATGTCGCAGACAATCACCAGGCCCACGCCGGTGTTGTGGGTTTCCAGCATCACGGCAATGGCGTCCTGCTCACTGAGGGAGGGCACCACCTGGCGCAAGGTGGTGACCACGTATTCCATCGTGTTAACCGGATCGTTGTGCAGCAACACCTTGTAGCGGGGCGACAGCTTGCGCACCCGCTCGGTTTGCTTCTCGATCACGGCCGCTCCGCCCGGTTTGCTGCTGGGGGAGCTCGTCATTGACTGCGCAGCCACGGTCATGGCCGGTTCCGTCCGATCGGGCCTCCAACTGTAGGGATGGCCCGGGGCGTTTCCCAGGTTTTGCGGGTCACGGTTTTCCCGGTCACGCTTTTACGGGACACGCTTTTGCAGGCCATGTCTTTGAAAGCACGGCTTTGCAGGCCCGGTTTGCGCAGGGCCCACCCTCGGGTGGCACGGCTCCCAGCGCTCCGGTTTCGGAGCTGGGGTTGCCAGCGCCCCTGCTTCAGGCGGCCAGGGCTGCCTTGATCCGTCCCATCGCCTCGTTCACGTTGGCGCGGCTGTTGAAGGCCGAGAGGCGGAAGTAGCCCTCGCCGGCGGCCCCGAAGCCACTGCCGGGGGTGCCGACCACATGGGCCTGCTGGAGAAGCTTGTCGAAGAAGCCCCAGGAATCCACTCCCGCCGGCGTTTTCACCCACACGTAGGGGGCCTGCTCACCGCCGAACACCTCCAGGCCGGCGCTTGCCAATTCCCGGCGAATGATTGCAGCGTTCTCCATGTAAAAGGCCACCAGGGCCTTGACCTGGGCCTGGCCCTCGGGCAAATACACGGCCTCGGCGCCCCGCTGCACCATGTAGCTCACACCGTTGAACTTGGTGGACTGGCGCCGGTTCCACAGGGTCCAGAGCTCCACGGCTTCGCCCGTGGCGGTGCGGCCCATCAGGCCCCGGGGCACCACGGTGAGGGCGCAGCGGGTGCCGGTGAAGCCGGCGTTCTTGGAGAAGGAGCGGAACTCAATCGCGCACTCCCGTGCCCCTTCGATCTCGTAGATGGAATGGGGGAGTTCGGGGTCCTGGATGAAGGCCTCGTAGGCCGCATCGAACAGGATCAGGGAGCCATGGGCGCGGGCGTAGTCCACCCACTGCTGCAGCTGGGCCTTGCTGGCCACGGCGCCCGTGGGGTTGTTGGGGAAGCAGAGGTAAATGAGGTCCACCGGTTCGGTGGGGATCTCGGCGGTGAAGCCGTTATCGGCCGTGATCGGCAGGTAGGTGAGGCCGCCGTAGCGGCCGGCTTCATCGGCCTCACCGGTGCGGCCCGCCATCACGTTGCTGTCCACGTACACCGGATAGACCGGATCGGTGACGGCGATGCGGTTGCCCTCGCCAAGGATGTCGAGGATGTTGCTGCTATCGCACTTGGAGCCATCGGAGACAAAGATCTCCTCGGCCGTGATGGCGCAGCCGCGGGATTGGAAGTCGTGGCTGGCGATGGCCTCCCGCAGCCACAGGTAGCCCTGCTCGGGCCCGTAGCCGTGGAAGCCCTCGCGGGTGCCCATAGCATCGATGGCGGCCTTCATGGCGGTGCGGCAGGCCTCGGGCAGGGGCTCGGTGACATCGCCGATGCCGAGGCGAATGATCGGCGCCTGGGGGTTGGCCTCACTAAAGGCCTTCACCCGCCTGGCGATTTCTGGGAACAGGTAGCCCGCTTTGAGTTTGAGGTAGTTGCCGTTGACCTGGACCATCAAGGGGGCGGGGCGATCCGCTGGGTGCTGATGGCGGGATTGTCCTATGGCGAGCGGCCCGGGTGGCAACCGGCGCCCATACGATCGAGCCAACGCCCGCTTGCCTGCCCCTTGTGTCCGCTGGCTCCCGCTTTGCTTCGCTGACGCCGACCCCGGACCTAAACGCGATCGCCCCAGCCAGCCCCAGGGCCTGGGATGGGCCGGTGGACTTCGAGTCCTTGGTGGATCCGAGCATCGCCCGGCCTGGGCGTTACCTGGGCAATGAGCTGGGGGTGGAGCCGCGCGATTGGCAGGCCGCCCGGGTGCGCTGGGCCCTTACCTACCCCGAGATCTACGAGGTGGGCGCCAGCAACCTGGGCCACATCATTCTCTATTCAATTCTCAACGCCGTACCCGGCCAGCTCTGCGATCGCAGTTACCTGCCGGCGCCCGACCTGGCCGAGCGCCTGAAGTCCCGCGGTGAGGCCCTGTTTGGCGTTGAGAGCCGCCGGCCCCTGCCCGCTTTCGACATTCTTGGCTTCAGCCTCAGCTACGAACTGGGCGCCACCAACATCCTGGCCATGCTCGATCTGGCCCAGGTGCCTTTGCGCGCTAGCGAGCGGGGCGATCTGCCCCTCAGCGATCCGGCGGCGCCGCCCCTGATCTTTGCCGGCGGTCCCACGGCCACCAGCAACCCCGAACCCTTTGCCGCCTTCTTCGATTTCATCGCCCTCGGCGATGGCGAGGAGCTGCTGCCGGAGATTGGCCTGGTGGTGGCCGACGCCAAGGCGGCCGGCCTCAGCCGCAGCCAGCTGCTGCGTGACCTGGCCCAGGTGCCGGGGGTGTACGTGCCGGCGCTCTATGGCCCCGGCGCCGATGGCGTCAGCCTCGAACCGCTAGTTCCGGGGATCCCCACGCGGGTGCTGCGGCGCACTGCCACCCCCATGCCCCACTACGCCATGGGATTGGTGCCCCATATCGAAACGGTGCACGACCGGCTCACGGTGGAGATCCGCCGCGGCTGCACCCGCGGCTGCCGCTTCTGCCAGCCGGGCATGCTCACCCGCCCGGCCCGGGATGTGGAGCCGGAGGCGGTGATCGAGGCGATCGAGACCGGCATGGAGCGCACCGGCTACAGCGACTTTTCATTGCTCTCGCTCAGTTGCTCCGATTACCTGGCCCTGCCGGCGGTGGGGGTGGAGCTGCGCAATCGGCTTGCCGATAAGAACGTGTCGCTCACCCTGCCCAGCCAGCGGGTGGATCGCTTCGACCAAAACATCGCTCACATCCTCGGCGGCACCCGCAAGGCCGGCCTCACCTTTGCGCCGGAGGCCGGCAGCCAGCGCCTGCGCGACATCGTCAACAAGGGGCTCACCGATGGGGAGCTGCTGCGCGGCATCCGCACGGCGATGGAGAACGGCTACCGCAAGATCAAGCTCTATTTCATGGTCGGCCTGCCCGGTGAGACCGACGCCGATGTGCTCGGCATTGCCGAAACCTGTCGCAATCTGCAGCGCGATTGCGGCGATTTGGGCCGCTTGGAGCTGAATCTCACGATCAGCAATTTCACGCCCAAGCCCCACACCCCCTTCCAGTGGCACAGCGTCAGCACGGCGGAATTTGGGCGCCGTCAGGGGTTGCTGCGGGCCGCTTTACGGCCCCTGCGCGGCATCAAAACCAACATGAGCGATGGGCGCCTCTCGGCCATGGAGGACTTTGTCGGCCGGGGCGACCGGCGCCTAGCGGATGTGATCGAGGCCGCCTGGCGGGCCGGCGCCGGCCTCGATGCCTGGTTTGAGGCGGCGGATCGCACCTACGCCGCCTGGACCGGGGCGATCGAGGCGGCTGGCTTGGCGGGGCGCTACCGGGTCCATGAGATGGGGGAATGGGCGGCAACCCTGGCCCTGAGCGAGGCCGACCTGGAGGCCTTCTGCGCCCAGCCCCTGCCCTGGGACCACATCGATTCCGGCGTCGACAAGCGTTGGCTGGCCGAAGACCTGCAGCGGGCCCTGGCCGCGGCGGTGGTGCCCGATTGCTCCTTTGAGGGCTGCAGCCACTGCGGGGTTTGCGGTCCGGACCTGGGCCACAACGTGGTGATCCCACCGCCGGCGATTCCCCAGCAGCGGCCCCAGCGGGCCCCCAACAGTGAGCGGCTGCAGCGGCTGCGCTTCCGCTTTGCCAAGACCGGCAGCCTGGGCCTGCTCAGTCACCTTGATCTGGTGCGGATGCTGGAGCGGGCCCTGCGCCGCAGCGGCCTGCCCGTGAGCTTCACCGGCGGCTTCCACCCCCTGCCAAGGCTCCAGTTCGCCCTGGCCCTGCCGCTCGGGGCCGAGGCCCAGGGGGAATGGATGGATCTGGAGATGGCCGAATGGCAGGACCCGGCCTGGGTGCGCCAGCGGCTGCAGGCCCAGTTGCCCGGCGAATTCAGCCTGCTGGCGGTGGCCGAAGTGCCTCTGGCCGGGCCCAGCCTGTCCCAGGAGCTGGCCGCCGCCCATTGGACCCTGGTGCTAGAGCCAGGCCGGCCGGATCCGTCCTGGCCGTTGCCTGAGGGGGGCTTGGCTAGCGGCCCGCCGCCCGCGGCGGCCTGGCAGAGCGCGGCGGCGGACCTGCTGTCGGCGAGCGAGTGGATCTGGGAAGACACGGATAAGAAGGGCCGTCCCCGTCAACGGGACCTGCGCGGCTCCCTGGCCTCCCTGGCGGTGGAACCCCAGGCGGCTGAGATGGCTCCGATCACAGTGCGGCTGGAGGCCACGATTGATGGGGCCGGCCGGAGTGTGCGGCCCGAGCAGCTGCAGCACTGGTTTGCCAGCCGCCTGGGCTGGCCTTTGCAAATTCGCAGCGTTTGTCGCGATGGCCTGGTGTTGAAACAAGCGCCTGCAGAGCGTGCTAATTTGAATTGAGACGGCCCATGGGCTGCAGAGGACTCTTCGATCGACCGGTTTTCCGAAACCCGTCCCTCCAGGATCTCCGAGTCTGCCTCCCTTGTCCGCAACAGCTTTCTCGAATCACTGTTCCTGAGAGCCGAGCTTGCTGAAAGCCACGGTTGCGGCACCGTTCAGACGGGTTTGATCCAGACCTGGAATTCTTGTTCTTTTGCTGACGCCTGAACCTTGCGGTCAAGGCACGGCCCTGCCGAGTCGGCGCTGCGGCTTCCCTGCAGCACCATTCCAGCCTATTGATCCGTCGATACCACAAATTCCGGTTGTTCCCCTGAGCCGCTTCCTGGCCCCAGCCCCCAGCTCCCCCCGACCCCAGGCAATCGCCTGCGGGGCTATGCAGGCTGGCCCGAAAGTGTCGTTCAGGACCGCTGCCGCTACCCCGGTTCAGGTTCGCTGAACCATCCCCTATCCTCCATGCCCCAGCAGATCGTCATCGCCGAGCAGCTGCGCATCGCTGCAGTTCTCAACGACGAACGGGTTGATGAGTTGGTGGTTGCCCAGGGCCGTTACCAGATTGGTGATGTCTATCTAGGCACCGTTGAAAATGTTCTCCCCGGCATTGATGCCGCCTTTGTCAATATTGGTGAAGGCGAAAAGAATGGTTTTATTCATGTCACTGATCTCGGCCCCCTGCGCCTGAGGAAAGGGGCCGCCGGCATCACCGAATTGCTGGAACCGCGCCAGAAGGTGCTGGTGCAGGTGATGAAGGAGCCCACGGGCACCAAGGGGCCTCGGCTCACTGGCAACCTCAGCCTGCCGGGCCGGTTTCTGGTGTTGCAGCCCCACGGCCAGGGGGTGACGATCTCGCGCCGCATCAACGGCGAAAACGAACGCAACCGCCTGCGTGCCCTTGGGGTGTTGATTAAGCCTCCAGGCGCCGGGCTGTTGATTCGCACCGAGGCCGAGTCGGTTAGCGAAGAGCTGCTGATCGACGATCTGGAAATGTTGCTGCGCCAGTGGGAGTCGATCCAGCAGGCAGCGGAAACGGCCAGCCCGCCGGTGTTGCTCAACCGCGATGAAGATTTCATCCATCGGGTGCTGCGCGATCTCTACAACCCGGAGGTGGTGCGTGTTGTCGTGGACACCGCCGAGGCAGTGGAACGGGTGAATGCCTTCCTTGGCGCCGATCAGGCCAACCTGTTGGTCGAATACCACAGCGACCACACCGAAGTCCTCGAGCATTTCCGGGTGCATGCCGCCATCCGGGATGCCCTTAAGCCCCGGGTGGATTTGCCCTCGGGTGGCTACGTGATCATCGAGCCGACCGAGGCTCTCACCGTCATCGACGTCAACTCGGGTTCCTTCACGCGCTCGGCCAATGCGCGCGAAACAGTGTTGTGGACCAACTGTGAGGCGGCGATTGAGATTGCCCGCCAGCTGAAGCTGCGCAACATCGGTGGCGTGGTGATCATCGACTTCATTGATATGGAGTCGCGTCGCGATCAGCTGCAGCTTCTGGAGCACTTCACCCAGGCCGTTCGCCATGACACGGCCAGGCCCCAAATCGCCCAGCTGACCGAGCTGGGGCTGGTCGAATTGACCCGCAAGCGCCAGGGCCAGAACATCTACGAACTCTTTGGTCGGGCTTGCCCCAGCTGTGGCGGCCTCGGCCATGTGGCCGTGCTGCCCGGCAAGGACTCCCTAGTGCCCCTGGCCACGGCCACCGGACTGGTGCGTTCGGCCGCTTCCGCCCGTGCCGAGGTGGCCAGCCCGGTGGCCCCAGCCGATGCCTCCAGCCGTCGCGGCCGCAGGGGTGGTCGCGGTGGCCGGGGTGGCTCTGATCTCCCTGACACCACCAGCCTCGAGTCCGCCGCTCCGGCGGCGATCGCCCAGGACGTGCCCGCCTACGGGGGTGGCAGCTTCGGGGGGGGTGGCGGTGCTGCTGGTGGCGGCGGCTCCAGCGAAGCTCCCTCCCGCCGGCAGGAGCTCGACCTGGTGGCCGTGCCGATGGAAGCCGATCAGGAACTCGTCTACGGCTGGCTGGGTCTCAACCCCGCCCTGCTGCTCGACCCCAGCCCCAGCAGCGACAACCTGATGGTGCGCGTGGTGCGTCCTGGCGAAGATCCGGATCTGGTGTTGGAGGAAGCGCGCCAGCAGCTGGCCTCCTCGGGCTCCCGGCGGCGCCGGCGCGGTCGCGGGGGCAGTGGCGAGTCCGCTCCACCGGCAAGCGCTACGGGCCCAACCAGTGCCTACGGCCAGGTCGCCAACCCCTACGCCCAGGCCAATGTGTATGGCCAAGCCAGTGCTCAGGACCTGGGCCGCTCTGACCGTACTGAGCGGGAAGAGATCACGGTGTCGGTTACGGCCCCCAGCCGGGAGCCCGTGATGCGCGAGCCGGCCATGGTGGAGATCACCCCCTTTGCCGTCGATGATTTCGCGCCGATTCCGGTGCTGGTTGGTGCCGGTGGCATCGACAGCGGCGACCAGGATGGGCGCTCTGAACGGGTGGCGCCAGCCCGGGCCGGCCGCAGCCGAGCTCGCCAAGCAGTCAAATCCCGGGACGGCGCCGCGGCGGCCCCAGCCTCGGTGGTGATTGAGGGGAGTCCCCTGTTGGCGGCTGATCGGCCGGGCCCTGAGCCTGGGGCCGAGCCGGCCCTGCTCCCGCTGACGGTATCGATCACGCCTGACCCGGTAGCGATTGCCCTGCCTGCTCCGGAGCAGGAGCCCGAGGCCGAGATCGAGGCCTCGGGCGAACCGCGCCGCCGGCGTCGCCGCTCCTCTGCCAACGACTGAGTTGGCCTGGTTCCGGTTCCACCAAAGGGTGCGCCCAGGCCCTGGCGCCCCCCGGTTCCCCTGTCCCATCCCCTTCCCAATCCCTTGCCGTGCCAGCGAAGTCCCGCTCCCGGCGCGCTGCTGTCCAGCCGCCACCTGGTCTGGATCCTGATCCCAGCGGGGCGGCCGGGGTGGATGAGGTAGGGCGCGGCTGCTGGTTTGGCCCCGTGTTTGCCGCCGCGGTTGCCCTGCCCCCAGGGGCAGCCGGCCCCCTGGGCGCCGCCGGCCTCACCGACAGCAAGGCCCTCTCGCCCCGTCGCCGGGAGCAGCTGGTGCCCCTGATCACGCAGTTGGCCTCGGGCTGGGCCCTTGGTCAGGCTTCGGCGGCAGAGATCGATCGCCATGGAATTCGGCTGGCCACCGAATGGGCCATGGTGCGATCCCTGCAACGACTCAGTGCTGCGCTCGGGGGGGAACCTCAGCTGGTCTTGGTGGATGGCATCCTGCCGCTGCGGTGCTGGCCGGGGCCGCAACGCTGTCTGGTGCGGGGGGACAGCCACAGCCCCGCCATCGCTGCCGCCAGCGTGATTGCCAAGGTGGCCCGCGACGCCCTGATCACTCGGCTCGCCGAGCGCTATCCGGGCTATGGCTTGGAGCGCCATGCTGGCTATGGCACCGCCCTGCATCGCCGGGCCCTGGAGCAGCTGGGGCCGACGCCCCTGCATCGCCGCTCCTTTCTGCGTCGGGTTTTGCCGGCGGAGAATCCAGGCTGATTAAGCCACTGAGCCGTTAAGCCATTCAGGCCCAGGGTTGGGCCAGGCGCGCCCCTGGGTTCAGGCCGGCGCGTCCAGGCACCAGGCCTCGAAATCGGCCAGGAGCTGGTGGCCGACGCGGTTTTTAATGCTGAGCAGGATTCCGGCCAGCAGGGAGCGGCCGGTGGCCTCCAGCACCGCTGCCGGGATCAGGCGCAGTAGGGGGGGCTGGCTGACGCTCACGGACAGGCGCGCTTCCCCCTCCAGGCCCGTGGCCGTGGCTTCCAGGTGGGATTCAAGGGTGAGCTGAAAGTCATCGACAATTCCGAGGCCCTCCAATTCGCAATCCTTCGCTTGCAGCACGATGCTCTGGGGTTCGCTCACCGCCACGATTTCAACCACGGGCTGGATCTGCAGCTGGAACAACTGCAGCTTGGTGACCGTGTAGCGGTAATGGCCTGGGCCCAGGGGCTGGAGCTGGCTGGGATCTAGCAGGGCGCCCACCACCCGATCCTCCTGGTTGAGGTAGGCGGGCAGGCGGTCGGCGTTGCTGTTGACGGGGAGCTGGAGCTGTTGGCAGGCACTGAATGCCAGGGGCATTACTGGGGCCCGGCGCGGCATGATCCTATCGAGCTCAGTCCCCGTTTCCGCCCATGCGTCTTGCCTTCCTCGGACCGGCCGGTACCTACGGGGAGCAGGCCGCCGTGCGGCTGGCGGCCCTGGAGGGTTGGGCCGAGCCCCAGTTGCTCCCCCAGGTGGGCATCCGCGCCGTGGTCCAGGCCCTGGCCGAGGGCCGCTGTGACGCCGCCGTGGTGCCGGTGGAAAACTCCGTGGAGGGTGGGGTGACGGCCTGCCTGGATGCCCTCTGGGAGCACCCGGAGTTGCGGGTGGCCCGGGCCCTGGTGCTGCCGATTCGCCATGCCCTGGTGGGCAGCGGCCCAATCGAGGGCATCAGTGAGGTGCTCTCCCACCCCCAGGCCCTGGCCCAGTGCAGCCAGTGGCTGGGCGACCACCTGCCCCGGGCCCTGCAGCTGCCCACCACCTCCACGGCGGAGGCGGCCCGCATGGTGGCCGGCAGCGGGTTCCGGGGTGCGATCGCGTCCTTGCCAGCCGCCAGCAAGCACGGTTTGGAGGTGTTGGCCTATCCGATCAATGATGTGATCGGCAACTGCACCCGCTTTTTGCTGCTCAACCGGGGCTCCAGTCCCCTGGAGGGCCCCCTTGCCAGCCTGGCCTTCTCGCTCCATTCGAACCGGCCCGGCGCCTTGCTGGAGACCCTCGCCTGTTTTGCCCGGTTGGGCCTGAACATGAGCCGGATCGAATCGCGACCCTCCAAACGGGAGATGGGCGAATACATCTTCTTTGTGGATCTCGAGCTGCCCGAAGGCTCGGGGGAGGCCCTGCAGGAAACCCTGGCCGTGCTCAAGCCTTTGTGCCAGCACCTGGCCTTCTTTGGGGCCTATCCCCTCGATCAGGTCAACGAGGAGTAGGGCTAGGGCCTGGGCTGGGAGCAGGCGTGCAGTCGCAGGGGGTCAAGCCCCAGGACGGGTAGCAGGGGGTTTGCTGGCGCGAAACACGCCGAACTGCATCATCCCGGTGGCGAAGGCCCAATGCATCAGCAGCAGGGTGGGAGTTTCTCTCAGCCCCTGCAGCACGGCGCCTGGCCCCAGGCTGAGCACCTGGCCTGGGCGGCGTAGCCCCTCCAGGATCGAATCGATCCAGGAAGGCAGGGTTTCTGGGGTCCAGTCGCCGGTTTCGAGGGCCAGTTCAGGGCCCTGAGCGTCAGGATCGCCCTTGCCATAGGGGCTGGATCGCAGGTTGCGAGCAAAGCCGGCAATGCTGGCGAACTCCGGGTGGGCCCATTGGTCGAGCAGCTGACGCATCACCCAGCGCTCGCGGCGATCGAGGGGACGATCAGCCGGGTCGCGGCGGTTCCAGTCGGCCACGGCCAAGCGGCCGCCGGGGGCGAGCACCCGCAACAGTTCGTCGGCATAGCGCTGCTTATCGGGCATGTGGGGCCCGGCCTCCACGCTCCAGACCGCCGTGAAGCTGGCATCGGCCAAATCCAGATCGAGGGCATCCATGACGGCGAACTGGCAGCTCAGGCCTGGCTCTGTGAGTTCGCGGGCCCGCTGGATCTGGGCCGGGCTGATGCTGATGCCCAGCACATCAAGGCCGTAGTCCCGGGCCAGGATGCGGGCGCTGCCGCCAATGCCGCAGCCCACATCGAGCACCCTGCTGCCGGGGGGCAACTGATCGAGGCCACTCCAGCGCACCAAGGCATGGACGAAATCAACCTTGGCTTGCCGGAAATCAACCTTGGCTTGGCGGAAATCGACGCCTGCGGCGGGTTCGGCCTTGGCCCGGAGACCCGCTCGGTTCAGGGCACCGTCGGCCAGGCTGGTGGTTGGGGGGCTCTGGCTGCCCTGGGGGCGCCTGGGGTAATAGCCAAGGTGTACATGGTCGCCCCAGAGTCGCTCCAGCAGGCGATCGGCGGTCCAGCGGTCGTAGGCCGCGGCCACGGTGGCGCTACTGACGAAGTGGCGATCGCGCCGTTGCCACAACCACAAGGCCAAGCCAAGGACCAGCAGCAGGGCCGGGGCGAACAGCCAGGGGGCAAGGCTTGAAGCGGGCATGGGTGGGGAACTGGCAGCCGGTCGGGGAACGGAGTGGGGGAACTCAGCGGTTCCAGTCCTCATCGGCACCGACCCCATCGCCCCGGCCATCACCGAGGTCGTCCCCGGCTGGGTCTTGACCCTCCTCGTCAAACTGTTGGAACGTGTCCTTGAGCACGGTGCGGGCGGCCAGTTGGCGCCGGGTCTGATCCAGCAGGTCGTATTCGAGCCGCAGGCGTTCGCCGGTGTCGGTGATCTCAAGCAGGGCCTGTTGCTGGTCGGCCACCGGACCGCCGAGGTGGGAGCCGATCCAGAAGGAGAGTTCCCGCGGCAGGTCTGGGAGGTCGCTGGGCAGGGAGGTGGTTTTGCCCACCAATTTGCCGGTCAGATCGACCACGTCTTTTAGGGCCTTGGTCACATCGGCGGCTAGATCGGTGAGTAGCTGGTGGCTATCGGGGCTTTCGTCTTCAATCCAGCTGACCATGGCGACCCGGAACGGGGCTTCTCGCACCACTTCCAGCACCCGGAACCGTTGTTGGCCCAGGGTGACGATGTTGCTGCGGTCATCGTCCTGGCTCTGGCACTGCAGGATTTCGGCGCAACAGCCCACCGCGGCCATGGTTTGTGCCTGCGGATCCCAGCGCACCACGCCAAAGCGCCGGTCCGTTTCCAGTACGGAGCGCAGCATCATGCGATAGCGCGGCTCAAAAATATGGAGAGGCAGGACTTCTTGGGGGAACAACACCACATCCGGCAGGGGAAAAAGTGGCAGTTCCCTCACGGCCAGATGGGTCACGGCGGCAACCTTGGAGTGGAAGAGGTGGATGAAGCAGCGCCAGAGTTGGCGGGATTTGCTTGTCTGGGGATCCTAGGAAGATCGTCCAGTCACCGGGCTGGTGGGGCCCGTCGGCTGGCCAGATCCACAGCAGCGATGGATGGGAAATCAGCAGAAAAGCCCTCCAGATCCCTAGGGACCCTGATCCTTGGCATGTCAATGCTTCAGCCCAAAGGGTTCGGTGGGCTTTCAGCACAAAGGCTGACTCTTTAGAGCCAGCCTGGGGGTTGGGCCGCTTCGAAACCGGGGACCTCAGCCGAATGGCTCTGGGGACCCAGGCTTCGATGGACCTGATCGTTTGACGTCAGCGCTTGGCCTTAGAGCTTGACTTCAATATCCACGCCACTGGGCAGATCCAGCTTCATCAGGGCATCGATGGTTTTAGCCGTGGGGCTGTAGATGTCGATGATGCGGCGGTGGGTGCGGGTTTCGAAGTGCTCGCGGGAATCCTTGTCCACGTGGGGCGAGCGCAGCACGCAATAGATCTTGCGCTTGGTGGGTAGGGGAATCGGACCGATGGCCGTGGCAGCGGTGTGATCGGCGGTTTCGATAATTTTTTCGCAGGAGAGATCCAGCATGCGGCGATCAAACGCCTTCAGGCGGATGCGGATCTTCTGCTGGGCGATGGGGGTGGACATGGGGGACGTCAGAAGGGAACGGGGGAGCGGTGCCAGGAGCTCAGAGGCCTCAGGGCGTGGCGGCTCAATGCCAAGGATTGGCCGGGGAGGGCCGAACCGAAATCGGATTGTCCAGGTGCAAAAGGGGTGGCGGCATTCCCACCACCCCTAGGAGGCTAAAGGGCCTCAGGCAACGATCTTGGAGACCACGCCGGCACCGATGGTGCGGCCGCCTTCGCGGATGGCGAAGCGCATGCCCTGTTCGATCGCAACCGGGCAGATGAGTTCGGCACTCATTTTGATGCGGTCACCGGGCATCACCATCTCCACGTTGGTGCCGTCATCGGCGGTGAAGGCGGTGATCTGGCCGGTCACATCCGTGGTGCGGATGTAGAACTGGGGGCGATAGCCGGCGAAGAAGGGAGTGTGGCGGCCGCCTTCTTCCTTCTTCAGCACATACACCTCACCCTCAAACTTGGTGTGGGGCTTGATCGAGTTGGGCTTGACCAGCACCATGCCGCGCTCGATGTCTTCCTTCTGCACGCCGCGCAGCAGCAGACCGACGTTGTCGCCAGCCATGCCCTCATCAAGCAGCTTGC
>CAINZT010000054.1 GCA_903855705.1 uncultured Synechococcus sp. | reverse complement strand
GGGGCTGCGCGCAGGAGCCTTCATTGTCCGGCTGGCCTCAAGGGCTGCGCAAGTCCGCCTTTTGCTTGTTGGTTCGGCTGCGCCTCACTGGACGGGATGGGGCGGCCCCTTGACCCCAGCCGCCTTGGTTTTTGGGTCCTGCGCTCCGCCCCCCATGGCCTCGATCGCCCGCAAACAATCCCTCTCCCGGTTCAGCTCAGAGCTGCTTGATGAGCTCAGCTATTGCTGCCAAGTAGCTGCCAATCCCTGCCTGAGGCTCGGAGCCTTGGCCGATGAGATCCTCATCGAGCGCATCAGGGAGCTGCCCGAGCCTGAGCTCGATCCAGAGATCCTCGCCATGCTGCCCTATTAGGGGCAACCGCTAGGGCTTGGGGCCAGCAGGCCCCTGGCCCTTGGTCAGCTTTGAAGCTGATCCGCCGGTTGCCCGGCAGCGGCTGGTCTTGTTGGTGACGCTGGCAAGAGCAAGGGACCCCGCCTGCTGTCGCCATGGCCGAGCCGATGAGCGCCGAGCGCTTCCTAGACCGCTGGCAGAACTTTCGCCAGCAACCCCAGCAGGTGGCGGCTATCCGGGCACTGCATAACGCCATCGCTTGGCTGGAGGGCGGCAATCAAATCCTCGATGAGCAGGCCCCCTGGGCCAGGCAGTTCAGCCAGAAGCCGTCGCCGGCCCCGACGCCCAAACCACTGCCCAAGAAAACCAGCAATGGCGGAGTCGCCCTAGCCCTGCCGTTCTTTGACCAGACCAATGATGGCCCCGATGGCTGGCGCCATTGCCAGTGCTCCTCGATCGCCATGAACTTGGCCTTTTTGCGGGTTCCAGCCATTAAGGACGACCTCGATTACCTCAAGGTCGTGCTGCGCCATGGCGACACCACCCAGCAGGCTGCCCATGCCGCTGCCCTGAAGGAACTCAAGGCACCGGGGAGGTTCATCAGCTCCTGCAGCGTGGAGCGGGCCAAGGCAGAACTGGACAGGGGTTTTGGTCTGGCATTCGGGATCCTGCACCACGGCCCCGTTTCTGCCCCCAGTAGCGGCGGCCATTTCATCGCCATTCGCGGGTATGACTCCACGGGCTGGCTGGTGCACGACCCCTACGGCGAACTTGACCTGGTCCGCGGTGGCTGGGCCCGCCAGGGCCAGGGGGCTGGCCGCAGCCAGCACTACTCCTTTGCCAACACCAATCCCCGCTGGCTGCTGGAAGGTCCCAGCTCCGGTTGGGCCTGGATCTTCAGCAGCTGATCGCCATGGTGGTGTTGATCGCCACGGTGGCCATTGGCCTCTACCTACTGCTCAGCGTCCTGCTGGGCGGCTGGCCTGGGAGTCGCTTTAACCGTGAGCGTTTTTTGCTGGGCTGTCTGGCCGGGATCTTCCTGGCCCAGTTCATCCTCTATGGCGTCGGAGTTGGTCTTTGCGCCCACCTGCTCGATCAGCGTTATTCCCAGCTGCGCTCCAAGGGGTGCCCGGAGATCCTCAGCCGCCTCAACGACGCCTTTGAGTCGGCGATTAATGCCACCTTGGCCCTACTGGGCGGAGCAGGGGCTGTGTCGCTTGGGCTCAGGCGGCGGGAGGGGCAAGAGGAGCCAGAGGTGGGAGATCGCTCGGGTCGGGGACCAGCACCAGGTCCAGGGTCAGGACCCGGACCCGGGCCCGGGCCCGATGGACCCTGATTGAAAAACCCCTGACCCCGTAGGGGGTGGCTCCGCGCCGGGTCGCTCCAGTGTCCGCCGGGGCAAGGGCTGACGCGAGGCGCTACGCGCCCCTTGCCTGATCCGGCGGCACGGGATGCGTCCCATCG